>CAYTNB010000007.1:0-31862 GCA_964439085.1 uncultured Desulfobulbia bacterium
TCGTCATCCCGGAAAGACGGTTTTGGGGCTTGAAATAGTTCTAAATTGTGCCCACAACTTTGTAACCGGACACTGCTGTCTGTGACTAAAAAAAGTAGTTCGCCCGTATGGCGTTATGTTCTTGTCTTCACTTGTATTCCACATTTCACAAACAGGTATTTTTTATGGCGCAAGCAAAAATTAAACAAAAATTATTAATGGCCATTCCCAAAGTCGATGAATGTCTTGAATGGTTGACAAATACATACATCTCCGCCGATGGCAGTCTTGTCACAGATATTGCCCCACCCGCCTTACTCAAAAAGGCCGTGCGGCAAAGCTTGGCCAATAAACGTACAGCGATTCTTGCCGGGGAATTAATCGACATAGCCGAGCTTCACAAAGAGGCGATTATCGCCTTAATACTAAAAGCTCTGCAAGCCCTGCTGGTGCCAAATTTCCGTACCGTTATCAACGCCACCGGCGTAGTGGTTCACACAAACATGGGACGATCCCTGCTGCCTGTGGAAGCTGTAAATAATCTAAAAAATATTGGCAGCCATTATTCAAATCTGGAATTTGACCTAAAAAGTGGCAAACGGGGCAGCCGCTATAGCCTGGTTGAAGAGATGCTCTGCGATCTTACCGGCGCCGAAGCCGCCCTGGTCGTCAATAACAATGCCGCCGCCGTATTCTTAAGTTTGAGCGTCCTGGCCAAAGACCAAGAGGTTATAGTCTCCCGCGGGCAATTAGTTGAAATAGGCGGTTCTTTTCGCATCCCGGATATTATGTCACGAAGTGGAGCCACTTTGGTAGAGGTAGGGGCAACCAACCGTACCCATTACCGAGATTATGAAAATGCCATTGGCCAGAATACGGCCCTTTTATTAAAGGTGCATACCAGTAATTATCGGGTCATTGGCTTTACTGCCGAGGTGTCACTTAACGAATTAACGGCTCTGGGCGCTGAATACAACTTGCCGGTCATGGAAGATTTGGGTAGCGGCTGTATGGTAGATTTGTCACGCTTCGGCCTTCCCAAGGAGCCAACGGTAAAAGAGGTAATAGCCTGTGGTGTCGATGTGGTAACTTTCAGCGGAGATAAGCTGTTGGGCGGCCCCCAAGCGGGAATAATACTTGGTAAAGAGGCTATTATTGACCGGATCAAAAAGGATCCGCTTAATCGTGCTCTGCGTATTGACAAATTCACCCTCGCCGGCCTGGAGTCAATTTTACGATTATATTACGATGAAGGAAGGGCACTGCAGGAAATACCTACCCTGGCCATGTTAAGCGCCACCCTGGAGACGGTAAAAAAACGTGCCAAGCGACTATTGCGACTGCTTAAAACAAAACTTGCCGACAATTGTTATTTATCACTTATAGAGACAGAATCAAGGGTCGGCGGCGGAGCCTTGCCGGAGCAGGGTTTACCCACCTGTGCCTTGGCCTTGGCTCCTATTAATGTGACGGTAAACGCCTTGGAGAAGTCCTTACGAGGTCTTACCATTCCGGTTATTGGCCGGATTGAGAATGAGCGTCTCCTTCTTGATTTACGTACAGTAGCAGACACAGATATTCCCGATCTTGCATCTTCTTTATTAGAAGCATTTAATATAAAAACATGACGACACCTTTTGATTTTGACAATAAGGACTTAACTGCGGCAGATTTTCACCGTCACGAGCTGCAATTTCGCCAAATAGTATCTGAGTTATTCGCTTGTAAAGATGTGAATTTTTTTCTTCTATCTGACTCTGGCGAACTAAAGGAAGACGACAATCTAGCCGAATTTCCGGAGACGGTAAGGGCTGGAGCAACTCTGGCCATCCAGCAAAAACTGCCCATTATTGATCAAAAAAGAAGCAACGCCTTTCTGCCCATCACCGAGCACGGTAAAACTACAGCCATTGCCCAAATATCCGGCGGCAGTCCCACCCTGTACACCCATACCGCCGCATGGTTTACTTTACGGGGCAGACAGGTCAAGCGAGAATTACGCCTTATAAAGCAATGGTCAAGAGATCCAGCCTCAGGCATGTTGAACGCCACCCATCTCCAACAGGAATTACGGCTGCTGACCAGATTATTTGCCGAAGCAAAGCCAGATGAATATCAACCCCATCTTTTATTAATTGAGGTATTCCACCGCAGCCAAGACGCATCCCAAGCCCTGGCCAATATTAGGGCAACAGGGTTTTACCTCAATTCGTTATTCGGAGATTCCACACCCATCCACCATTTAGGCTCAGGAGTTTTTGGCCTGATGTGGAGCAAGACTGACGAGCAGGAAGTCCAGAAGCTGGGATATGCCATCCTTAGAAAACTTAAACGTTATAATGCCGCCAAGGCCCACATCGGCTTGGCACCTTTAATTCAAGCGAAAGACCATGCAACCGATGCGGGTATTGCCGAGCCAATGGTGGAGGCTTGGCAGGCACTAAAAGCCGCCCGGCAACGAGGGGTCTTCGCCCTGTGCTCAACAACGGCATTAAACGCCAAGCACCATGAGCTGCCACTTCTATCCCCGACAATTTTAACCAGTTTCAAAAAAAATTGGCGCAGAGATAACCAATTTGCCATTATAATTTGCCGAAGAGACATGGATATTCAGCAGGATTTCCAGATCTGCCTCAACTCCCTGGCTGGTGTAGATTCCACAATTATCACTATTGATCATAATAACTTCTTCATTTACCTGCCTGGAGTAGATGAAGAAGAAGCGCTTGAACGAGCCGAAGTGCTGAGAGATAAAATCAAAAAACTAGGGTGCGGCACCTATTCACAGGGAATAGCCAATTACCCCTGCCCCGGTTTTAAAAAAGCAGATATCCCGCTAAATGCCAACAAGGCCCTACTTCATGCCTCTTTCTACGGACAAGCGGCTATCACCTCATTCGATGCGGTTAGCCTAAATATCAGCGGAGATATTTATTATAACGAGGGTGATTTAAACAGTGCCATCCGGGAATATCGTTTAGGCCTCAACCTTGACCCACAAAACATAAACCTGCTAAACAGTCTTGGAGTTATATACGCCCAGATTGAACGCTACAAAATGGCCATTCCATTATTTGAAAGAATTTTAACCATAAGCCTTGCTGATTTCATGGCTATGTACAATCTTGGTTTTGCCCATCTTCGCCTTGGAGACAATGACCAAGCCTTAAAATATTTTGAGCAAGCCACAGCCCTGAATGATAATGCTTTTGATCTATTGCTGCAATTGGGGCAAATTTATTGCGCTAAGGGCCAGTACAAAAAAGCGGTTAATATATTAAAGAAAGCCGAAAAAGCGGTATCTGCCCCCAAGACAGGGGAAGTCAACCACCCATGGGAGCATTGTGGGCCTTGGCATGAATCAGGTAACGGACTTGGCCATGATCTAATTTATCGTTATTTAGGCGAGGCCTATAAAGGGATAAATAACAACAAAGAGGCAATTGCCTACCTACAGAGAGCCACTAGGTATAATAAGCGAGATGCCCAGGCATTAAGCCTGCTGGGCGAACTTTACGCCATTGAAAAGGAAGGCATAGATATTGCCATTTCTCTCTGTCAGCAGGCTGTTGAACTGGATAATGAAAGTGCTGGACATTGGTATCGCTTGGCGTTTACCCTTTTAAAGGGCGATGATGCAGAAGCCGCCCTGCGAATTGCCAAAAAAAGCTTGGCCCTAGGCCCCAAAGAGCAGGAGGCCTTGTTACTTTTGGCTCAAATATACCAAAAGATGGGGAAGTTTTCCTTGGCGAGAACTACTCTGGAAAGACTTCTAAAACTTGACGGCACCAACAAGAAAGCAAGCAAGTTATTGAAACAAATTAATAAAAACAGCCTGTAATACAGACAAAGTGTCCTTCGAGCACCTTCTCCCTCCTGTAGGGGAGTGAGTTAACTGAGATGTACCCATTAAAAAACGCCCACCCACTTACCAGCCTTGCTGAAGTTACAATGATTCAGGAGGCTGTCCGAGAATAGAGAGCCTCCCTGGGTAAAGTATCATCATTCATAGAATCCAACCGGGGCTCGCAAAAGAAATGCAACGCCCTTTTAATTAATCAATCCGGAGTTATCAATATGCATTCAAAAGGCCTTACAAATCACCTTGAAAGTCAGCAATACTGGCTCGACAATTTTAATGCCGGAGATTCGTGGCGTCTCTTTAAGATAATGTCAGAGTTTGTTGACGGCTTTGACTCTCTATCAGAAATTAACAGTCCGGCTGTATCTATCTTCGGTTCGGCCAGAACAAAACCTGGTGATAAATACTATGAAGTGGCAGAAAGGATTGCTAAAGGCCTGGCCAAGGCGGGTTACGCTGTGATTACTGGTGGTGGCCCAGGCATTATGGAGGCCGCCAATAAGGGAGCCGCTGACGTTGACGGCGTATCAGTCGGTCTGAACATCAATCTGCCCTTTGAGCAAGAAGCTAACCCTTACACCAATATCCCTCTGAGCTTTAAATATTTCTTCGTGCGTAAGGTAATGTTTATCAAATATGCAATGGCCTTTATTGGTATGCCGGGCGGCTTCGGCACCCTTGATGAGTTATTCGAGGCCATAACCCTCATTCAAACCCAACGAATCAAGAGTTTCCCAATTATTTTGGTGGGTAAAAGTTATTGGAGCGGCTTAGTGGACTGGATAAAAGAGACTTTAATGGAAGCTGGCAATATCAAAGAGGAAGATCTGCTCCTGTTCAACATAATAGACGACCCGGATGAAGTAGTAAATACTATAAAAAGAACGGTGATTATTTAGTGCCTTGCTCATGAAGTGGTTTAGCCGCAACAACATACCCCTGTTCTTTGAGATACTTCTGGATATCAGCAGGCGAAAAGCCAATTTTTTCGGCAACCCGGGCGGCGTGACTGTCTCTGGAGATACCTGGCACTACCTTATGGGTCGGGTTGCCATCTTTAAACTCCACATTCAGATACTGTCCCTGCCCTTGAGCCTTAAAACTGTCAACCAGCTCATGGCTGTGCGTAACCAATAAGGTATTGTTACCAATAGCGTAAAAGCCCTTCATGATATCTACCGACAGGGTAATTTTTTCATTGGTCGTGGTACCCTCGGCAATTTCGTCAAGGATTGTTAAACTGCGCGGGGTAACAGAATAAAAAATATCTCTGGTGGTCTTAAGCTCTGTCCCGAAACGACCTTCATCGTCTGACAGCGTATCAAAAGCCGGAGCCTGATAGGTTATCTTGTCTGCCATATTAATCATGGCGGCGGAAGCAACTATCGGCGCCCCAATTTGGGCCAAAATTTGATTTTGGACAATCGTCTTGCAGTATGTGGTCTTACCACCACTATTTGGTCCGGTAATAAATGTCATCCTAGCACCCGCCAACTCTACATCATTGGGGACAAAATCGGGATCACTCTTGGTGCTAATGGGGTTCCGCAAATTTCTCGCCACAAAAAAATGGCTGCTTTCATTGGTAATTTCCGGCACAGTCGTGGCATGAGGCAACTCTTCGGCAAAACGGACAAAGGACAATAACTCATCAATGGCGGCCACAGCCTCAATTGCAGATCCGAAACGATTCGACTCTATAAGCTTCTCCCTGACAGGCAAGATAGCTGTTTCGAAGTCAATAAGCGGCTTCAGAAGTACCCCATATATCCCTCCCAAAACACTTAAAACTCCCGTGAGAAGAAACATGAGCATAGCCACCCCTTGGTTCATAAAACCAAAGAGAAAGGCCGCCCCGAAAAAAATGGCTGGAATGGCTGGCGCAATAAGACCAATTCCCAAACGACTTGGATAGAAACGCAGACCAGGGTGAAAAATAGTTTTATCGCTCCTGGAGCGCAGACCACCCAAAGTGCGATACACCGGCCCCTGCACCATTTCCCTGGTTATCGAACCGTTAAAACTTAAAATACTCTTAACCATTGAATCCAAATAGATGGTTTCGGGCAGGGGAATTTTTTTGACTAAAGTCATCATCCTTTCAATGGCCGCCATGGTACGTTTATAATCGCCATAAGCAGTCATAGGATGCATATGAGCATTCAAAAACTTGAAGATATCCTCTTCACCTTTATGAAATTCCACCAGAAAATCATTTATAGCGTCCTGGAGCCTGACATTGCTTGCTAATTCACAAAAAGCATCCTGCTTGGCATAAACCAGTTCAATAGATTCAGAAGGATTCATTAGCGAGTGGGCCAGATGGGCCGCTCCTACAAATGTCTCAGTATGATCGACGGCCTTGAACAAATTATGAATTTCAACAACCTGCAGCGTCCGCTTGTCTACCACGGTTTCAGGCAGTATTCTCATCATCTTTTCAGTACTTACCGCCCCACCCTCTAGACGTTCGTCAATAATCTCATTCCTGAAATTCAATTCAGTAATAAGTTGTTCACTATCCGTTTTCTCAATAATCACGTTTTTCGGCATCTAAAATTATCAGGTATGTTTTATGTAACTTTTATTATTATCCTTAAAAAAGCTTTATATTCTACGAACAGGTGAATAGCAAGGATCATAATGGGCTCCCCCTCCCACGAGGGGGTATAAGTACCTTACAAGTTCTTTTCTAATAAACAAAAAACAACCTGTAAGGTACTAAGCGTATCAGCACAATTATCTATAAAAAACTTAGTTGTGAACAAGGCGTATGAGGCCTGGCTATAAGCCCAGAATACGAATTAAAAAAATTACAAGTATTTATGCGGAAACGCTTAACTCCTCACGAAATACTTAAACGAAAATAATTCTTTGTTTCCAGTAGCAGCATGTGCTATAAATATTAGTGTCCTGGTACTGATGTGTCATAAAAAACAAGAATTAAAAAAGTAAAAAGTAATTAAGTAAAAAGTAATTTGAGATAAAGATGTTACACACTACTGTTAAGGCACTTATACCCCATTGTGGGGTGTCAGGTAGTTTGAATATCATCTGTGGCTAATAAACCCTTTCGTGCAATAAAAACATATTGTTCGGCATGTAATCATAATATTTGAGAGAAAAAACATGACCAATAAATTAGCGCCTAAAATTCTCATAATTGAAGAATCCATTACCACCTCAACCACCCTCTTGATTCTCCTCAGCACGCTAAGTAAGGATATAACCGTCTGCTCAACGTACGGGTGTGGTTTGGCCACCTTGCAGCAAGCTTACGATACAGATTTCCCTTTTGACATTATCTTTATGGCATACCCTCCCCGACATCACGAGCAGGAAGATACCGCTATTCAGGTGCTATCCCTGGCTCTGCAAAGTTATAGCCCTCACCACACTATCATCCTGAAGGGCGGCCAGCTGCCACCTGAATTTTCTGGACAGATCGAGGAAAGCGATAATGTGCTGACCAAACCAATAACCAAACAGAAATTACAAAAGGCACTGTCGCCCATACGCCTCACCCTGCCCAAGCTTAATTGTTGGGAATACCTGAATTGTGGCCGTGAACCAGGCGGTCAACACTGCAAGGATCGCGGCATTTGCCCAGCCGCCGCAGACCAATCCGGCAACGGCATTCATGGCGGGGAAAATGCCGGACGAGCCTGTTGGGCTTCTACGGGCACACTGTGCGGCGGGCAGATACAAGGCACCTTCGCCAACAAGATAAAAAATTGTCTGCTCTGTGATTTTTACAAACTGGTTCAAACCGAAGAGGCAGATGTTTTTGAGAGTATCGATTCCGTCCTTAAGCGTATGCAGCATAAAAAGAGCAAATAAATTTCAGCAGTATTGCATTTAATGAAACTCTCCGGTAACATCGGCGAAATATCATTACAGCCCTACACCTTTACCAACAATTTTAAGCATTAAGAATTTAATTTATGATAACTCTACTTGATTATGGTGCCGGCAACGTCAGAAGTGTTCGAAATGCCATTAGGAAACTCGGATTCACCGTCAAGAACGTTCAATCACCTGCTGATATAAATGCCGCCAACAAGCTGGTTTTCCCTGGAGTTGGCAGCTTTGGCAGCGCCATGGGCCGCTTACGGGAGTTAGGCTATCTTGAGCCACTGCTCACTTACCTAAAGGCTGACCACCCTTTTTGGGGCATCTGTTTAGGCTTACAAACCCTATTTGAGGGAAGCGCAGAGTCTCCGGGGGTTGCTGGTTTAGGAATAATCCCCGGCCAAGTTGACCGTTTTATCTGTGCCAATCAAGACCTCTCCATCCCCCAAATAGGCTGGAATGGTATTAATATTAGAAAAACATCACCCATTTTCACCAATTATCATGCTGAGAAGTTATATTTCGTCCACTCCTTCTGCGCCATGCAAAACTCTGCAAATAAGGATTGGGTTCTTAGCACTACAAATTACGGTGAAGAATTTATCAGCGCAGTGCAAAAGGGGAATGTCATTGCTACTCAGTTTCATCCGGAAAAAAGTGGTGCGGCAGGGTTAAATATCCTAAATAATTTTTTAAAGGCTGATTCTCTGGCCTCTACCGGCAAAATAGAGATTAGACCAGACACCAAAACCAGGCTGGCCAAGAGAATCATCGCCTGCCTGGATGTACGCAGCAATGACAATGGTGATCTCGTGGTGACTAAAGGGGATCAATATGATGTCCGTGAAAGCGGTGAGGTCAGGAATCTGGGCAAGCCGGTTGAATTGGCCGGCCGGTATTTTGCGGAAGGAGCAGATGAGATTACCTTTCTAAACATTACCGGGTTTAGGGATTTTCCATTGAAAGATCAGCCCATGCTAGAAGTTTTAAAGCACACCTCGGAGCAAGTATTCGTGCCATTGACTATCGGTGGTGGCATCCGTGATTTCACGGCCTCAGACGGCACAAGTTATACCGCTTTGGACGTAGCCGCCGAATATTTTCGTTCCGGCGCCGACAAAATATCGATCGGTAGTGATGCCGTTTACACAGCAGAGGAATACATAAAAAATAATCGGCAGGCCCAGCCAAACGCCATCAGCCAGATTGCCCATATTTACGGCAGCCAAGCAGTTGTAATCTCCGTTGATCCCAGACGGGTATATGTGAACGCTCCTGATGAGGTTCACCATGCCATTAAGACTAGCACCCCTGGCCCTGCCGGAGAAGAATATTGCTGGTATCAATGCACGGTAAAAGGCGGTAGAGAAGGACGAGATATTGATGCCCTGACCTTGGCACAGGCCTGTCAGGAACTAGGGGCCGGGGAGATTTTGTTAAACTGTATTGACCGGGATGGCACTAATCAAGGTTTTGATCTGGAACTCATCAATTTGCTGCGGAATAATGTCAGTATCCCAGTTATCGCCTCAAGCGGGGCAGGATGCCCTAAACACTTCTGGCAGGTATTTACGAAAACTAACGCTGAAGCGGCCTTAGCGGCCGGCATATTTCATCGCCGTGAGGTACAGATTAGTGCCGTAAAGACCTATCTGATTAAAGAGGGTCTGGAGATACGATCGGTTTCTTGATTAATTCATTTGGTTCCACGTGAATAATCGCATCTACTACTTCATGTTCTGCCCTCATAATCTTTCCTTTCACCACCCCCGCAATATTATGTCCTTCCCGCACACTTATATTGCCATCCACCACCAAGTGCAAATCGACATAAAGTCTAGCCCCAGAAATACGCACACGCAGACGGTGTACCTGCAATACCCCCGCAACTGACTCCGCCAGAGCACTTATCTTGGCACAAGTTTTCGGGTCAGCACTACCATCAAGCAACTCTCGAATCCCAGGCTGTAATATCCCATAGGCAGCCTGCATAATAAAAAGAGAGACCAGCACAGCCCCAATCCTGTCCACCCACGCCAACCCTGGAAACATCATACTTGCCATGATAGCCAACAAGGCGGGGATTGAGCTAAAGGCATCACTGCGATGGTGCCAGGCGTTGGCCAAAACGGCAGGGCTGTTAATTCTATCTCCAGCCTTCTTCGTCCAACGATATAATATTTCTTTCACCACAATGGACGCCAAAGCCATCCAGGCCGCTAGAGGACTGGGGTGAACAATACCACCCTTCTGTATGGAGATAAAAGCCTGCCAGATAATCCCTAACCCCGCCAGAAGCAGCATGCCCCCGACAAACATAGTAACCAGGGTTTCAATCCGGCGATGACCATAGGGGTGCTCAGCATCAGCCGGTTTATCCCAATAATAAGAGCCAATAATAATCGCCAAATCGGAAATGGTATCCGACAAACTATGAATAGCATCGGCCACCAGTGCCTGACTTCTACCCAGAATGCCGGCAGTAAATTTCAAGGCGCTAAGTATGATATTAATAACTAGACCAATGCTGGTTACCAAACGGACAGTGCGATTACACTCATAAATCAAGTTTTCACGATCCATTTCAATGTCTCTGGTACAGCCCGTGGGCCTTTATATAATCTGCGACAGCGGGGGGTACATCGGCACGAGCAGAAGGTTCGGAGGAAATACGCTGCCGGAGCTGCGAAGAGGAAATATTTATCGGCGGCATTCGCAAACAATATATATTTCCGACACAACCCTCAGCCTGCCAGGCGTTGGCAGATGAGTCGTAAGCAAAGGAGGGGAAATATGCCGTCATAATTTCAGAGTTAGAAGCGGCAGAGCCTGGCCTGTTTAATACCACTAAATTGGTTTGGTCAGGCAGTTTGCGATAACCCTTCCAGGTATAAATCTCAGAAAAAACATCACTGCCAATAATAAAATAAAAGTTGGCTGTGGGTAACTGTTGATGCAGGTGAATCAGGGTATCGATGGTATAAGACGGGCCGCAACGTTCCTGCTCAATCAGGCAGACAAAAAAATCCGGCTCCGCCGCCACGGCCATTTCCAGCATAGCCGTGCGATGGAGAAAAGATGCTATCCGGGAATTTGACTTATGAGGGGGAACGGCGGCAGGCAGCAAAAGGACAGCATCAAGACCGAGCTGGCCGCTTACCGCCCGTGCGGCAGCCAAATGTCCGTAGTGAACGGGGTCAAAGGTGCCGCCCAAAATGCCTATTCGACAGCCCTTAATTTCTGATATGGCCGTTGCCATAAACGATAAACTTTTTAGTAGTCAGCTCTTTAAGGCCCATGGGCCCGTAGGCGTGCAATTTAGTGGTACTGATACCTATTTCGGCACCCAAACCATACTGTCCGCCATCGGCAAAGCGGGTAGAGGCATTGACCATCACCGAAGAAGAATCGATCTCTCGGATAAAGCGCTGGGCATTGCCATAATCATTGGTAATAATAGTTTCAGTATGCTGTGAACAATGGGCCGCAATATGATCCATAGCCTCATCCAAATCAGCGACCACTTTCACTGCCAAAATCAATTCAAGGTATTCTTTCTCCCAATCATCATCGTTGGCTGCTGTGCTGTCAGGCAGGATAGCTAAGGTCTTAGGGCAACCTCGCAGTTCGACGCCAGCCCCTTTAAATCGTTCATCCATAAAAGGTAAAAACTTGGCAGCCACATCCTGATGCACCAATAAGGTCTCCAGGGCATTGCATACACCCGGTCGTTGGGCTTTACTGTTCATAATTATAGCAGATGCCATCTCAAAATCGGCGCTGGCATCAACAAAGGCGTGGCAGACACCCTTATAATGCTTTAGAACCGGAATACGAGAGTTTCCCGCCACAAAGCGGATAAGCCCTTCACCTCCCCGGGGAATGATCAGATCTATAAAATTTTCCAGGGTCAAAAGGGTCGTAACAGCCTGCCGATCGGTAGTAGGAATAACCTGAACCGCCGCCGTATCAACACCTTCGGAGCTTAATGCTTTTTGCAGTATCTTTGCCAAGGCCAGATTAGAATTAATGGCCTCAGAACCGCCACGCAGGATAATGGCGTTACCTGCCTTCAGGCACAGGGCCGCAGCATCGATAGTTACATTGGGCCGCGACTCGTAGATCATACCAATAACACCCAGAGGAATGCGCATACGACCGATCATAAGTCCATTAGGCCTCTTATTCATCTCCGAAATTTCACCAACCGGATCAGCCAGATCCTCCACCTCACGTAAACCACAGATCATGGAATCAATCACCTTATCCGAGAGGTTAAGACGATCCAGCATAGCGCCTGACAAACCTTTTTCACGCCCAGCCGCCAAGTCCTTCTCATTCTCCTGCCGAATAAAATCACTCTGAGAACGAAGTTCATCAGCAACCCTGGCAAGCACCCGATTTTTTACTTCACTTGACATAGAGGCAACCGCACGAGCCGCTCTCTTCGCCTCTTTAGCCATTGATATAATCGTTTCTTCTACTAACATAAATTCACCCTTTTATTTGCCACGGAAACATTCAGTTCAATACCCCCTTGAGGGGTACACAGAAAAAAATAAAAGAATTTTTGTGGCTAAATTTCACAACAAGACCAGGTTATCACGATGGATAACCACAGTACTATCAATAAAACCAAGAATTTTTTTAACTTGGGCGGTTTGACAACCCTTAATTTTTTCAACATGCCTGGAAGAATAATTCACCAGTCCGGCGGCAATTGGTTCGCCGCTGCGATCCTGGCAGTGAACTGGATCGCCAACCTGAAAGTCCCCCCGGCACTCGACTATCCCTGAGGGCAGAAGGCTCCTACCAGCAGCCATAATGGCTCGGCAGGCTCCTTCATCGAGCGTCAAAAATCCTTTTGGCCGCAGGGTATAGGCAATCCAGTGCTGGCGGCTGTGCATCTTTTCTTCACTGGGTAAAAAGAAGGAGCCAATGGCCTCACCGGAAAATAATTTTCGCAGAATCCCCGGTGTGCGACCGGAACCAATAAAAGAACTACCGCCCTTGGCTGCCACCATTCTGGCCGCCATAATTTTACTACGCATCCCTCCGGTTCCCAAAGCCCCACTGACATTCCCGGCCATTTCTTCCACTTCATGGTCAACATGAGCCACCGTGTATACCAATCTAGCGCCTGGATCGGTGCCCGGATTACCATTATAAAGACCATCAACATCCGTTAAGCAGACAAATAAATCAGCGTCAATAAGATTGGTGGTCATGGCGGCTAAGGTATCATTATCACCAAAGCGTAATTCTTTGACTGAAACAGTATCATTTTCGTTAATAATGGGCAGAATATGCCAGGAAAACATGGTAAATAAAGTATTGCGGATATTGAGATAGCGGTCACGATTCGCCAAATCATTATGGGTCAGCAAAACCTGAGCCACCTTATGATCCAGGGGCTCAAATATTTCTTCATAGGCCCGCATAAGAGCGCTTTGACCAAAGGCCGCCGCAGCCTGTTTTTCCTTCATGCAAAGGGGCCTATTACCAAGCCTAAGCCCCTTACGTCCAGCAGCAACTGCCCCTGAGGACACCAATATAACCTCATGGCCCGTATTCATTAAATAATCCAGGTCACGAGCAAGCTCCTTTAAAACAGGCCGGTTCAAACCGCTTTCAGTGGTTAGAACAGCGCTACCCACCTTAACAACCACCCGCCGGGCCTTGGACAAAAGCTGCTGCCGGGCTTGCAGGCCCTGCTCTTTACTAACTTGAAAGGTCATCGTAATCTTGTTTTAGCAAATCAGAGAGATTTAGGGGCCTGCCTCACCCTGTTCTTCCGTCTCACGTGCCATCATGATCTCGCCTAATTTTACCTTGAGCTCAGCAAGACCATTCCCCTCAAGAGCGGAAGTTGTCATAACCTTATGACCATAATCTCCAAAAAGTTTAACAAGTTCCGCTAGGCGTTCTTCACCATCCAGGGTATCAATCTTGTTCAGAATAATAAAACGCTGCCGACTTGCCAGCTCAACTTTATACTGTCTGAGTTCATTGTCAAGGGTCTGAAAATTTTGCCATGGCTCATCACCTTCGCCTGAGGCATCAATGACATGCAACAAAACCTTGGTACGTTCGATATGACGTAGAAATTTATGTCCTAAGCCAGCGCCAGTATGAGCTCCGGCAATTAGACCCGGAATATCTGCGATTACGCAGGGCGTATCATAGAAATCGAATTTAAGAATGCCAAGCTGTGGTTCAAGAGTGGTAAATGGATAAGCCGCTATCCGAGGACGGGCCGCTGACAATTTGGACAACAAGGTGGATTTACCAGCGTTAGGCAGGCCAATAAGACCAACATCTGCCAATAATTTCAATTCCAGTTTCAGCCAGCGTTCCTCGCCTGGATAACCGGGGCTGGCTCGGCGCGGAGCCCGGTTATGAGCGGTAGCAAAACGTGTATTTCCCTGACCACCATCCCCTCCGCATGCGGCCAGAAATTGATCGCCCTCAACGGTTAAATCCGCCAGGAGTTCTCCAGTATCAGCGTTTTTAACCAATGATCCAAGAGGAACAAGAACATACTCATCCTTACCGTTTTTGCCATGTTTTTTCTTGCCCATCCCGGAAACACCGTTCTTGGCAATAAAATGAGACCGATAATGAAAATCGTTCAGAGATAGTAGATTGTGCGATGCAACAAGATAGATGCTGCCGCCGTTACCACCGTCACCTCCATCGGGGCCACCTCTGGCAATGAATTTTTCCCGCAGGAAACTTACACAGCCACGGCCGCCATCACCACCCTTGACAAAAAATTTTGCCTCATCAACAAATGCCATAATTTAGCGCAACTCAAAGTAATAATGCCTAATAAATTGATTTTACAAAGTATTCGCTAAACTGAAGTCTGCGCTTACCTGTTCTTTTAACAAGAAACCAATTTACTGAAGACACCAACCCCAGAATAGGGATTAGTTTACAAAAAAAAAGCCGGAAAAGCGCCTATTAATGGCACTTATCCGGCTAATAAAGACTAGATTATGAGTTTACTTCGGCGGGATAAATACTTACTTTTTTGCGAGTACGGCCAAAATCCTCAAAGGTAACAACTCCATCAATCTTGGCAAACAGAGTATAATCCCTGCCGCAACCAACATTGGTTCCCGGATGAATTTTTGTGCCTAATTGTCTTACTAAAATATTGCCAGCCTTAACGATCTGACCGCCAAAACGTTTTACGCCACGTCGTTGGCCCTTACTATCGCGGCCGTTCCTAGAACTACCGCCTGCCTTTTTATGTGCCATGATGGAACCTCTTGAACTTTATTTTAAGACTCAGACCTGAATATCCTGAATTTCCAAACTGGTAAAGAATTGCCGATGACCCTTCATTACCTGATAGCCCTTCCGCTTTTTCTTCTTGAAGACCAAGACTTTCTTAGCCTTATCCTGCTCAAGAATTTTAGCATTAACCTTGGCACCTTCAATCGTCGGCCGTCCGACCTTAACATTTTCACCATCGGTAACCATTAAGACGTCTTCAATAACAATAGAATCGCCAATATCACCAGCAAGTTTTTCAACCCGCAGACGTTCACCGGCCGCCACCTGATATTGCTTCCCGCCAGTGCGAATAATTGCGTACATAACTTCCTCCAATAACCTTTTGCCCCCCCTAGGCTGACTACAGCCAAGGGAACTTATTACATATCTCAAGAAACAGAGATAAATACCATATCCATTTTCTTTGTCAAGGAGAAGATGGCAATTTTATACTTCCCAAACAATTTCGTACTTCTCCACAGCAAGATGTTTATCCGGTTCAATAATTATTTGAATACGAATATCATCCTCAAGCTGATGAATGGTAGCAGCCTCCTCCTTCAACATAAGCGCCGCCACCCGAGGATTAACCTTTATCGAAGCCTTACCACCCGTCTTACCAGTTGCAGCCTTGGCAATTTTTCTAAATATTTCATAGGAAATAGTGCGCCGCGATTTCACATAACCATCCCCCCCACAACAATTGCATGGTTCGCACATAATACTAACCAAATCGTCACGAATCCTCTTTCTGGTCATCTGTACCAATCCAAACTCCGTGACCTTCAGCACATTAACCCTGCATTTATCTCGTTTCACCGCTTCCTGTAGAATCCGCACAACTTCTTCACGGTGAATTTCCTGCTCCATATCAATAAAGTCGATGATTATTATGCCACCTATATTTTTTAGACGTAATTGATAGGCAATCTCCTTGGCCGCTTCCATATTGGCCTTGAAAATAGTATCTTCCAGGTCATGTTTGCCAACATAACGGCCAGTATTCACATCTACCACAGTAAGAGCCTCAGTGGCTTCGATAATTATGTATCCACCACAACGAAGCCAAACCTTTTTATTCAAGGCTCTGGTAATATCCATCGTAATACCATAGGCATCAAAAACAGGAGTATCTTCATCAAAATGATGTACCTTATGAGCCAGACGAGGGGCAAAATTCTCTACAAATTTCAATACCCGCTCATAAGTCTGTTTATCATCCACCACCACCCTGTCAACATTGGGCGAAAACACATCCCGCAACACCCGCAAAATGATATCAAGGTCCTCATACAGGAGACTAGGCACCTTATGGGAGACTGCTAGATCCTGAATTTCGCTCCAAAGATTAAGCAGAAACTCCATATCGGCCTCCAGATCGGCCCTTGAAGCATTCTCACCAACCGTACGGGCAATAAATCCGGTGTCAGCCGGCCGCAATTCTTCAATCACTTCCTTTAACCTGGTTCGTACCTCTTCATCTTCTATCTTGCGTGATATGCCGATGTGATCGGTCATAGGCATGAAAACCAGATTTCGGCATGGCAGAGTAATATTACAGGTCAACCTAGCCCCCTTGGTACCGATTGGCTCTTTACTGATCTGTACCAGCAACTCCTGGCCCTCGACCAGTAAGTCATCGATATTCATCCCCGGTTCCCGCTCGGACAGGGAAGCTGGCGGCATCTGATCATCATCAGCACCCTGGCCATTGGTGGGAGAAACAACCTGCTGAGGCCATGCTGTAACATCATCAACATAAAGGAAGCCATTACGTTCCAAACCAATATCCACGAAGGCGGCCTGCATACCTGGCAATACCCGCACCACCCGACCATAATAAATATTACCGGCCAGCCCTTTCTCAGCCGGGCGTTCAAGGTAGAACTCTACCAATTCGCCATGTTCCACCAAAGCGATTCTGACCTCATAAGAGGCCGCATTTATAATTAGATCAGTTGCCATTATTCCCCCCAATATTTAGCAATTCGGCAGACTCCGGGTATTTTTCATAGTGCGTTCGTTAAGCCTGTAGAAGCATCTTGGCCATCACCAGTCCAACTCAATTTAATAATTTTAGCCCGGAGCACATTATCATCAGTCAAATCAAACAGGGCCTTAATAAATTCCATGGGTTTAACCCCGGCCTTGCTGGTTTCCGTAATCATACTTAAAGCCAGAGTGTGATCATCAAGTAATTGCAGGCCCTTAACCTGCGCCCGTGCGTCAATCGTCCGCCTTTTTCTTTTACGAATAAGATTCAAAGGATAATTTTCTGCAGCCCAAAAAGCAGCCAGTCTGCCTTCAGCGAGCTCTACCGGCAGGGTTATTCGATAATCGGTAATAATTCTAGCCGGTGTGACCTTTGTTCCTAAACGCACCGCAAGTATATTAAAGCCCTCCGGCATTTGGGCATTAAGCCGATCTTGCCAAACGGCCAGATCAGTCAAGGGCTCCGGAAGTTCAGCAATGAAATACTCCGCCAAACTTTCCATCCCCACCGACAACGCCGGACTGAAGGCAATATTAGGACTAGGATTAAAACCCTGCGAAAATTTAACTGGCAGCCCAGCCCGTTTAATCACCCGGAATAAAGTCTGCAAAAATTCCAAGTGACCAATAAAACGAGATTTCCCTCGCCGTTCATAAGTAAACCAATAATAATAAGAACGACTTTTTGCCGTCTGCTGAGCCGTATGAACAATACTGCTTTCCGGCAGTTCGCCACTATGAATAACAGGTTTAATTGTCTTGAAATCACACAGGCCACATTTTTGGCAACCATGCGCCCGGCAATCGGGCGTATAGGCCTCTTCTTTGGCCTTGATTAATTCCTGGCTTAAAAAATTATCATCAAGCCCGGCATCAAGATGCTGCCATGGCAAGACCTCATCCAGCTCCCGCCGCCTCAAATAACTATCCAGGTCAATACCAAGATCACTGGCAACTTCCTGCCAGAGAGCCAAATGAAAATGTTCAGACCAGGCATCAAGCCTGGCGCCACGCTTCCAGGCCTCGACAATCAGAGGGGCAAGCCGTCGATCTCCCCTGGAAAAAACACCCTCCATAAAACTGGTTTTGGGATCATTCCATTTCAGTTTTGCGCCATGCGGCATGGCCTTCTTGAGGGTATCGATCCGCTCCCACGCCTCTTCAACGCCGATTTGCGGTTCCCACTGAAAAGGGGTGTGCGGCTTGGGGACAAAGGTACCGACACTAACATTAATCGTCCCCCTGCCCCGTCCCGAAATGCTTTGGGCCTTAGCAGCCAAGGCCGGAATGGCCTCAAGATCTTCTGCCGTTTCCATGGGCAAACCAAACATGAAATATAGTTTAATAACCTTCCAACCCAAGGCAAAGGCGTTCTGCACAGTGTCCAGCAGATCTTCCTCGGTAATGCCCTTATTTATCACCCGCCGCAACCTATCCGTACCGGCCTCGGGGGCAATAGTAAATCCGGATTTCCGAACCCGTTTTACCTGCTCCATTATCTCTGGAGTCAAGGTTCCAACCCGCATAGATGGCATGGATACCGAAACCTTCTGGGCCACAAAGGTATTCATTAATTCCACCAGCAAGGGGGCCAGGCAGGAATAATCACCGGTACTGAGTGACAGAAGGGCCAATTCATCAAAACCGCCGGCCTCTATGCCAGCCCTGGCAATCTCCATAACCTTGGCAGGTGTCACCTCCCGCACAGGCCGATAAATCATCCCGGCCTGACAAAAGCGACAACCGCGCGTACAGCCCCGAGCCAATTCCAGCCCCAAGCGATCGTGGACAATTCTGGTTAAGGGCACCAAAGGCCTTGATATTGGTTGGCTGTCAAGCTCGGGCAGCACGGCTCGCCGTACCTTTTTAGTATGGCCCAGAGGTTTAATCTCCAACAGACGACCTTCAGCACTGTATTGCGGCTCGAAAAATGCGGGGACATAAACTCCGGCGATATGACTCAAGTCCTTCAGCGTTTGCCTTCTGGATTTTTTGGCCTCCTTGGCCTCCACAATACATTGCACAATTTCCAGCACCGCCTCTTCGCCATCGCCCAGCAGGATTGCATCAAAGAATTCTGCCACCGGCTCCGGGTGAAAGGCACAGGGGCCACCGCCAATGACGAGCGGACTTTGTTCAGCACCCCCTTGAGGGGTATGCCGATCACGACTGTAAATTGGAATCCCGGCCAAATCGAGAATAGTCAGAATATTTGTGTAACAAAGTTCATAGGGCAGAGTAATACCCAGTATATCGAAATCGCCCAAAGGACGTTCTGACTCAAGGGCAAAGAGCGGTACATTCCTCTCACGTAGAGCCTGCTCCATGTCAAGATCAGGGGCATAAACCCGTTCAGCCAGATAATCATCGTGACGGTTTAAGATATGATATAAAATTTTAAGTCCCTGATGACTCATCCCGATTTCATAGAGATCGGGAAAAGCCAGAACAGCCCGCAGTTTAACCGTCTGCCAATCCTTTTTGATAACATTATATTCATTGCCTAAATAACGGCTGGGACGATTTACGATGGGCAATATTTCTTCAATATTCACGGTAGATTAATCCTTTCAAAGGCCGCCGGAATCTGGGCGGCAAATTGTTTTTTGTCTAATTTGGGGATGGGATAAGCGTCACGAATGGCAAGGGAGATGGCCTTATGGCCGCCAAGTCTAATGGTAACGAGGTCAGGGACTAAGCAAGAGGCTTTTATATCTCCCGCAGTAGAGTCCGGATAATGATACGAAACGTCTAGGCGGCCATGCTTCCCCCCTGCCATTGTCACATATCTTTCAACAACACCCCGCCGGGCAGAAAATAAAATCCTGGCCGCATCGGTCGAATTACCAGGTTCCAAGGTCAACCAATAAGCGCCATTATTATCCTGCCAAATATCGTGCCTTGTTGAGATAGCAGCAGGCAAACGTCCCAACAACCAGGAGGCAATGGATGCAGCTTGCCGGGGGGTAACATATTTTTTGGCCTTTCCGCTGTCCAGCTCTCCAACATAGGCCTGACGCTGACGAATAAGCAAATAACTAAACCGATGGCCATCGGTTGTCAGAATATTTTCCGTCAGTCCCAGAGGATTAACCCCCTCAAAGCGGAGAAAACCTGGTGGATATGTTAACAAATAGCCATTAATTGAACCGGAAGAAAAGAGGCCGTAAAAGGTCGCAGTCACATCAGCATCAATACCGGCAGGGCATTTTTGCTGATGGTTCAGCGTTTTGCGGAAGGCGGTGCGCACTTGCTCCGCTTCCAAACTCGGCACCAATTTGCCACCCGGCAGAGTGGCACAGCCGCTAAAAAAAAACAACAAGATGACAAGCAGTCCATAACCTGCGCCCCTATCAGTCACCATTCTGAATTCCAAAATCAGGGGTCATCGTTCCTTCAAGGGCCTGAATCTTGCCTCGCAAACGTCCTTGATCATCTTTTTTATCCGATAACTGTAGCGCTTGCCGATAATGCTCCAGGGACAGTCGTTTTTTTTGCATGGCATTATAGACATCAGCAAGGTGTTCATGGATAGTGGGGTCATCTGGCTCATCACTCAACGCCTCTTTAAACTCAACAACCGCCTGTTTAAGCTCACCAAGCCGAAAGTATACCCATCCCAGACTATCTCGAATAAAACCATCATCAGGTCTGCCTTCTACAGCCTGTTTAATATATTTCAAGGCCAATTCAAGCTTAACACCCCGATCAGCCCAGGTATAGCCAACATAATTCAAGGCCATAATATTATCTGGTTCCAGAGCCATAACCTTCTCCATCTGGGCCAAAGCCTTATCTTGCTGACCTATCCTATCCAGAAACATGCTATAACGCAAATGGGCCTTCGCCGAGTCGGCAAAATTACTAATTGCGGTGATAAAAACATCTTCAGCCTTGGCCTGCTTGTGATCCTCTTCATAAAGTGCCGCAAGGCCAAAATATAAGTTAAGTTGCTCATCCCCCTTTGTCTTGCTGATTGCTCCCCGCAAGAGATTAACTGCCACCAGATAATCCTTCTCGTCGGCATAAATTCTAACCAGCAGTAAAATGGCATCATCATAGCCTTGAGCGTCCGATTTAACATTCAGTAGTATTTTCTTGGCCTGCTGATTGTCACCACTTTCAAAATAAGACAATGCCAACAAAGAGCGAATTTCCGCAACCTCCGGGTGACTGATTTGCATGCCCTTAAACAGGCTAATGGCCTTCACATAGT
This sequence comes from uncultured Desulfobulbia bacterium, assembly GCA_964439085.1. GTDB lineage: Bacteria > Desulfobacterota > Desulfobulbia > Desulfobulbales > VMSU01 > JAADIV01. Next base: position 21,186 of record CAYTNB010000007.1, read on the forward strand.
TTTTCCGTTCCAGATAGATACGACCAATGGTAAAATTAATCTTCAAGCTATCTGTGGTCTTATTGCGTTGTCTTCGCAATAAGCTCAGGGCCTTATCCGCCTCATTATTATTTAAGTAAATCCGTACTAGCCTCCCGATAACAACTTCATCCTCATCATCTTCCGCCAAAATTTTTTGATAGATGACAATAGCATGCTTGTCTTCCTTCTGGTATTCATAAAATTCGGCAATTTCCATGGCCAATGGCACAGACCAGTTGATAGCAAGGGCCTGTTCGTATCTTTTAGCTGATTTATGCATATAACCTAGTTCACGATACAAACGAGCCAGGAAATACAGGCCGCCAAAGGATTCAGGTGCGCCGGTAACCAAACGTTCCAAAACCGTTTTGGCCCTGGAATATTCCAAATTATACAGATAGAGTTTGCCAAGCTTCAGCATAACGGTATTGTTTTTGGGCTCTTTAATCAGGATTTTTTCATAAATTGTTGCTGCTTTCTTTACCTCATCAGCGGTACGACCACGATCGTAGGCGATAGAGGCATATAAATCCGCCAAAAATATTTTTAGATTGGTTTCATCAGGCCGGGACGCAATTATTTTTTCCATCCACTGAATAGCCTGCTTCTTTTTGCCCATTTTCAGAAAAAGTGCTGCCAGCCGCCGCACTACATATTCTGCCTGGCCGTCACAAACAATGGACTTTTCATATGCTTCCTGCGCCTCATCATCGTGACCGTTCAACTCGGCATATCTACCCCACAAAAAATAATAATAGGAACAAGCTGTATCGGTATCATCCTTGGAATCTGGCGATACCAGCCCCTCCATTCCACCGCCATTAAACGACTCAGTACGGACACCAGGACCGCCACAAGAGACACAGAGAGAAAAAGCCAGGGCGGCAAATAATAAATGCGGCAATATATTTTTATAGATATGGTTAGACATTAAAGAAGGTCGATGGTGTTTATTTAAACGTATCGGAAAATCAAAGTTTTCGGAGTCTCGCAGACCCGCTTACCTGTAGTCGGAGTCTGTGCTTACCTGCAGTTAACTTTATGTGTACCCCTCAATGGGGGGTATTGAACTGAATGTTGCTGTGGCTAAAAAAAGCAGTTCACCCACGGGGCTTATGTTCCAGTAACTGACGGGTTTTTTGCTACCATATTGCTTAATCACAAATTTTATTCACCTCAACCATAATTTGCCGCTGAACATCACCAACACTCAACGTCCCATCCACCCAACGAATATATGGCATTTTAAGCGCATGAAAAACTTTGGCCACCTTGGCTAAATAGTCTTCATGTTCAAAAGAATTTAATTTTTCTCCCCGCCCCTGCTGAATCCGAGCGACTGCCTGCTGGGGTGACAGCTCAATGAGAATAGCCAAATCAGGCGGCGGTGCAAAGGCATTTTTTTGTAAAATCATATCGGGGTCCAGACCCGCAGCACCCTGGTAAGCAACGGTAGAGAGGTAATAACGATCCGTAAGAATAATTTTCCCAGCCGCCAGAGACGGGGCAATTAACCTGGCAAGATGCTCACGCCGATCAGCCAGGAATAGTTCCAATTCCTCTTCAAGACTCACCGAATCACGATTTTTATAAGGCGCCCTTATCTGCTGACCATAAACCCCCTCGGTCGGTTCACAGGTAACAACCACCTCATATCCCCTGCCACGTAAGGCCTGAGCAAGCATTTTAATCTGAGTTGATTTTCCGGTGCCATCAATTCCCTCAAAGGCAATGAGACGCCCCCTCATAACTCGCACCCAGCGTCACGATTTTCCGCAATCAAAGATGCCATGGCAAACGCTGCCGCCAGACTTACGGGGCTAGCTTTGCTTTTTCCGGCGATATCATAGGCCGTGCCATGATCAACCGAGGTTCTAATGATGGGCAAGCCGATGGTGACGTTAACTCCATCAGCAAAATGTAGCAATTTAAAAGGGATCAGGCCCTGGTCGTGATACATACAGACAACCAGATCAAATTCCCCATGCACGGCCTTATTAAAAACCGTGTCAGGTGGAAATGGCCCCTCGACCCGCCAGCCGGAGCCACGAGCCTTGGCAATAGCCGGAGCTATTAAGCGGCGCTCTTCATCACCAAAAATACCGCCCTCCCCAGCATGAGGATTTATGCCAGCCACCGCCATCCGAGGGTGATTTATACCAAAATCATGTTGCAAAGAGCGGCCACTCAGGTCAATTAATTTTACAATTTTGTCAATACTTAAATCTTGGGCCACAGATTGCAGACTCTGATGAATAGTAACTAAAGTAACCTTTAAGGAACTACCCGCCATCATCATCGCAAAATGAGGGCACTGACATAAATCGGCCAGCATCTCAGTATGGCCAGGATAATTATAGCCAGCCACCTGCATGGCAGATTTGGTAATGGGACAGGTGGTCATGGCCGCTAAGTCCCCGGCTTGAACAAGTCGCACCGCAGCCTTTATATAGCTCACCATGGCGTGGCCCGTCAGCTTATTAGGCTGACCCCACATTAAAATTTCAGGATTCAGCAAGACGTTTGGTTCAACGTCGGGAACGTTATAGACATTTATCCTTTCTGGCAGCCAGGTTCCACCCGGCTGCCAGAAATTAATCTCGCCAGGCAGACCAAGCAGGACAGCATTTTTCGCTAGGACTGCGGCATCACCAATTATCACCGGCAGATAATTCTGCCAACTCTTGCCATGCAGAAATTTTATGGCCACCTCTGGGCCAATGCCCACCGGGCAGCCCATAGTAATGCCAATTATAGAAGTTTTTTCCAACACGAACGCACCTATATCTTAATATTTCCAAGGACAATGTTAAGCACTTAAAAGCATTGTACTTTTCCCCCAGACCTTATCTTAGGCGGGCCTTTTTGTCTATTTATATTTGCTGGACTCACGAAAAGTACCACCACCTAATAACTACCTGTTTTTTTTAAGCAAAAAGCAATATCCCACTTGCGTGTATAGGTGAATTAATTAAAACAACTACGTACTTACAATAAGATACAAGGTTATTATGTTCTACGCAAAAAACCACAATCAACTTAACAAGGTTTGACCCATGGGACCATTTAGGGCCCAAACGCCGCAGAAAACTCGACAAATCCGGGGCAGGTTTTTCGCAGTAAAATTCTGCAAACGCTGCCTGTAAAGGAATTGCGCAAGCATTATCACAAATGCGCTGGTCGGCCGACTAAAGAACTATACTCCATGCTTGGTCTGATGATTCTTCAGCAAATGCATAATCTCACAGATGAGCAAGCTGTTGAACAATTTGCTTTCAATATAAAATGGCATTACGCCTTGCACACTACTGGTTCGTCAGATGTTCACTCCTACGTTAGCTTGCGGAGCCCCTGGAAAATGAGACACATTCTTGCCAGCGAAAATCTTCATCAGGTCATGTTTAACAAGATCACCCAAAAGCTGGCCAAAGTTTTTAAAGTTGATTTCAAAAAACAGCGGATTGATTCCGTCCATATTCGATCAAAAATGCGTCATCCTGGACGAATCAGCCTCTTTTGCCGAACGATCAAGAAATTTCTCGTCAACCTCAAACATTTCACTTTAGATGACACCGGGCGTATCCTCAAGTGCCCTCAAGGTAAAGTACCAGACCGAGTTCGTTTCAAGAAGAGACTCAGCAAGTAATCTATAAACCAAAGCGGTAAATATCGAGTTGTCACAAACGGTCATTTTTCGGTTGTCATTTCTATCCATGATGAAGCTGGATTGTAAGCAATTTAATGGGATTATAGAAGGCTATGATTGATATTCTCGACTTAGAACGTGAAATAGTCGGGGGTGTCTTGGTTTTTCTGCCCGCAGGGCATTATGCTCCATAAATACCAAGAAAATCTTGGGCAGCACCGACAAGCGGAGGATCATTTTCCTCTGGGCCCTAAAAACGGTGCTCAAAAACCGTGAAACTTTAGTACACTATCAATTGGAGTCGACAAATCTACCCACATAAAGGCGGGGACTTTAACCTTATTTGAGACTGGTAAATCATGATTACAAAGGTGTGGATTTATATTGGACATTCCCAATTAAACATATTAGTATGTATTTATGTGTTAATTAGTGGTTTTTAAGTTAATGTCGGTAATAATAATGTTTATGGAGAAATACATAAAAACAACGCCTGAAGATTTGGCGAATGCTGACCCAAGGGCAGTGGCTTTTCTTGCCAAAGCCCTGGGTGACGAGAATCGGCTACGGATCATCATGGCGTTAGCGTCGGAGAAAAAATCAGTTTCCCGAATTGTTGAAGAACTTGGCATTTCACAGCCCTTGGCCTCACATCACCTAAAGGAACTCAAGCGGGCACTCCTAGTGACTGTAGAGCGGAGCGGCCCCTTTATTTATTACGAACTGGCTGAACAGCGTGTGGCTTCGATCATTGCTGATCTGGGTGCGCTGGCAGCCAACTTGCTGGCTACACGTACTACCTTTTAAAAGGAGAAAACTGCAGTGAAGGAATTAGACGTTATTCTTGAACGTATGGAGCCTGCGGCAGCACTTAAGGCGTTGACCCCAGGCCTGAAAAAAATCTTAGAGCATATTAGTGAAGAAGCCAGAGTCAAGTTTGTTACGGACATGATCGAGGAGCCTGGGGGGGATAAAATTTCCAGCATGGTTAACCTCTGACTGGCCGAGTGCATGGACGAAGGTGTCGATCCAACGCAAATGTGCCAGACCCTGGTACACAAGGTAGCGCAATCCAGGCAACTAATGGCAATCACTGATCCGGCCATCCTGGTGTTGTTTGAAAACTGGCTGGAAGAATTAGAAGACGAGGTGGCGATGTACCTGCAACAACATCCGGAAGGCGATGCCGGAGACCTCGCTGACAACCTGGGACTTTCAAAGAGCGGCGCTGATTTTTTGCTGGCTAAACTACAGCGTGAAGAAAAAAAATAATCGAAAAAGGAGAGGGGCATGTTGATGAGATTTTTTCTAAACGATCCAGCCGGAAAAACCTGAAACCATTATAAAGAAATGTTACCCAGGCTGGGTGAAAAATTTGCTATTTCCATTGAGGTTATTTCAAAACGGCGCCATGAATATCTATCAGCAGCCTACGCAGAAACCGGGCTGCCCAAGGCCCCGGCTATCATGATCGATGGACAAACTATTGTCCAGGGGCAGGACATCGACGAACAGGTGATCGAAGCAATTATCCTTAAACATCAGGAAAAGGCATAAGCCGGGAGTTGGCGACCATTGTCCAGGGGGGCACTTATCTGCCAATCAGCAGTAAAGGTCTGACCCATAAAATACAAATGCAAACCAAGAAAAAATCACCACCTTTTCAGGCAAGGAGCAGTCTCACATTACCGGCCTTCCGGTGGCCAAGGATACCCTTGGCGTGAAATGTTCATCCAGATGGCTATATCTGTCCATGCTGGCCATTTTTCTGCTCATGTTCATTTTTTTTCAGGAAACTTATACCCCTCGTGGGGTGTTAGATCACCAAAAGGAATCACTATGAAAAAAAGGATTATTGTTCTCGGCGGCTCATTCGGTGGACTCACTGCGGCTCTTGAGGTTAAGAGACTTTTAGGAAGTACTGTTGATGTTACACTGATCAGTTCAGATAAGGATTTTGTATTCATGCCTTCCCTCCCTTGGGTTATCATGGGCTCCCGCCGACCAGCCGATATTACTCTTGACGTTGCCGGCATTCTTCAGCCAAGGGGAATAACCTTTATACATGACACGGTAACAGGGGTCAAATCGGAGGAATTGAAAGTTCTCACCGAAAAGAACGAATATGAATACGACTACCTGGTGATCTCAACGGGCCCCCATCTTTCATGCGATGAGATACCTGGCCTTAGTCCTGAAGAAGGGTACACCCACTGTACCTTTAGTATGGATCAAGCTTTAAAGAGCCGAGACGCCTGGAAGAGACTCCTTGCAGATCCTGGCCCCATAGTTCTCGGCTCAACCCAAATGGCCAGTTGTTTCGGCCCCTACTATGAGTTGGCCTTTGAAATGGATCAAGAACTACGAAAACGTAAAATGCGGCACAAGGTGCCGATTACTTACCTTACCTCAGAACCCTACGTGGGCCACATGGGCGTGGGAGGCCTAGGCAAATCCAGACGCTTTATGGAGGATGAATTTGCCGATCTTGATATCAACACAGTCACTAATCAATCAATAGACGAAATCACTAATAAAGAGATTCGTTTGGCTGGCGGCGGGAAACTGCCGTTTAAACTAGCCATGCTGGCTCCGCCTTTTAAAGGGGTTCAAGGTGTAGCTTCCCTTGGCAACCCACGTGGATTTATCCCTGCTGACAATTATTTCCGCCACCCTGAGCATAACAATATTTACACCATCGGGGTTGCCATGGCCCTTGCCCCGGTTGAGCCCACCCCTGTGCCAACTGGAGTCCCTAAAACAGGATTCATGACTGTGAAAATGGCCAAAGCTGCTGCTGCTAATATTGCAGCTGATATCCAGAGTATTCCCATCCCCTGTGAAAAGGAACTCAGCGTCATCTGTTTCATGGATATGGGTAGAACAGCCGCATTAATGGTAGCGGAGCCGATTTTGCCGCCCCGGCAAAAATCATATCTAAAAAAGGCTTGGTGGGTAAAAGCGGCTAAAATCCAATTTGAGAAATATTTTCTCTGGAAAATGCGGCACGGCTACAGCCGACTGCCGTAATGACCGATTCGACAAAAAGACTACCACCAATTTTGCGTGACAAGAGGTGCGATCTTCCTTCTCTCTTTTTACCCGAAAATTTACTAAGGGAAGCCAAAAGACAAAAAAATATCCAGGGCAGCCCAATACCCGAGGTCTGCATTCTTGACCCGGATGGAGATATCGTTCGAAACCTGCTCGCCTCAGGCGTAGCTGTTCTTAATCAAGATTGGGCCTGCTATCATACCCGACTTTATAATTTTGAATATAATGGTATAAAGCTGGGAATAGTCGCTCACGCTGTAGGAGCTTCATTTGCAGTGTTGGTGGCGGAAGAATTATTTGTTTCTGGCTGCCGCTTGCTGATCAGCATAACTTCTGCAGGCCGGATCGGCACGTTGGCAGAGCCACCTTTTTTTATCATGATCGAATACGCCCTGCGAGACGAAGGGACGAGTTACCATTATCTACCCCCATCAGACTACGCAAGGTTAAACAAAAACCTGCTTAAAATAGCCAAACATTCATTATCCGATTTAAATTTTCCAATTTTTTTTGGGGCAACCTGGACTACTGACGCACCTTTTCGTGAGACTAGTGCGGATATTGAGTACGCACGTTCACAAAATATTATGGCAGTTGAAATGGAAGCTGCAGCCTTATACGCCTTTGCGCAAGCACGCCAAAAAGCGGTAGCCTGCTTTGCTCATGTGACGAACCAAATGGGAACTTTTGAAGGAGATTTTGAAAAAGGTGAAGATGATGGTCATCAAGACGCACTTGAGTTGATTACAACTTTATTGAAAGCATTATAAGGTTAATCTGTGGTGATATGGTACTCTCTCATTTTGTTAAGCAAGGTCTGCCGGGTAATGCCTAAGATCCTGGACGTTTGTGATTTATTGCCCCTGGTCTCATCAAGGGTAGTACCGATCAACTGGCACTCCATATCTTTAAGGCTCATGCCTTGATGGGTGTCTGTCACTAGCTCTTTCTCCCTAACAGCGTTACAAAATTGACAGGGCAATTCGGCAGTGGTTATTTGTTCCCCCAAACATAGAATAACGGCCCGTTCCATGGTATTTTGCAGTTCACGGATATTGCCAGGCCAGGCGTATTGGCTCAAGGCCTCCATGACGGCAGGATGCATACCGCATAAACTCTTCCGGTTTTTCTGGGCAAATTTTCTTAAAAAATGTTCCGCCAGGACAGGAATGTCTTCCCTTCGATCACGCAAGGGAGGCAGACTCACCGGCACCACATTCAACCTGAAAAACAGGTCTTGACGAAAACTGCCGTCGTCAACCATTTGTTGCAAATTCTTATGGGTTGCCGCCAGCACCCGCACATCAACCTTGATGGTTTTATCACTACCCAACCGGGTACACTCGCCCTCCTGTAGAACCCGCAGGATCTTGGCCTGGGTAGTCATCGTCATGTCACCAATCTCATCAAGAAAAAGAGTGCCACCACTGGCCCGTTCAAAATGCCCCAGGCGCCGCTTCTCTGCCCCGGTAAAGGCCCCTTTTTCGTGTCCAAATAACTCGCTTTCCAAAAGATTTTCATGGAGAGCCGCGCAATTTACTTTGATAAACGACCATTTTTTTCTGGGACTATTCTCGTGGATAACATTGGCCACCAGTTCCTTGCCAGTGCCTGATTCACCATGGATCAAGACCGTAGCATCACTCGGGGAAACTAGGGCCAGGGTCTCGAACAACTCCCGCATGGGGCGGCTACGGCCAATGATATTACCGTAATTAAACTTCTCATCCAGCCGTTTTTTTAGCTGGGCATTTTCCGTCTGCAGTCTCTCGTAGTTGAGAGCTTTGTGGATAAGAATTTTAAGTTCATCAATATCAACCGGCTTGGTGATATAGTCAGTGGCCCCTTCCTTCATGGCAGCAACGGCGGAGTCCACTGATGAAAAGGCGGTGATGACAATAACCGGCAGGTAACGGCCCACTTCCTTAAGGGCTGCCAAGGTCTCAAGCCCTCCCATGCGTCGCATCTTCAGGTCAAGGAGGATAAGATCAACCTCATGATCTGCCAGAGTGGGTAGCACCTGATCGCCATCTTCCGCTTCAACTATCTCGAAATCGGTGGTCAGATTGGCTTTGAGCATGGCTCGATGACCAGTATCGTCATCGACAAGCAATATGGTCTTTTTTATCATGTGTTAGTCCTCGCTGGTTGCGGGAATACGATCTTCACTCGGGTTCCCTGCCCCAGTTCCGAATCCACCTCAAGACTGCCGCCATGCTGACTGACGATCTGATGCACGACCGTAAGCCCCAGGCCGGTACCTGTTTTTTTAGTAGTGAAAAATGGGTCAAACATTTGGCTCTTATCTTCCAGACTCATGCCTTTGCCGTTGTCGGCCACCCAAAGGCTTGTGTCATCTGTGCAGCATGAAGCGCCCAGTTCTATCATGCCGCCCCTGCCACTTGCGGCCAAGGCATTATGCAGCAGGTTGAGCAGCACCTGTTGCAAGAGATCAGGGTCGACTTGCATCATAATTTTCCTGGCTGGCAACTCAAGGCGGAACTCTATAGCTTGAGCCTTGAGATCATCACCCATGAATTTTACTGTTTTAGCCATCACTTCGTTCAGACAAATCTGCTGTAATTCAGGCTCCCTTGGCCGAGCGAATTGCAGGAGGGCGGACACTGTCCTATCCAGGCGGTCGACCTCATCAACCATCATATGGGCGTATTCCTGTTCGGTGGGATGACCAGTAAATTTTCTTGCAAAAAGTTGGGCAAAACCTCGCAGGGTTCCCAGCGGGTTTCTGATCTCATGAGCTATACCAGTCGCCATACGGCCCAAGGCGGCCAGACGACGGGATTGCTCTAGTTTCTGCTCTATGTCAAAGACCTCCCGGACATCCCTGAGAATTAGAACCAGGCCGCTAACCCGCCCCTTCCCGTCATGAAGAACCGAGGTGCTCACCCTGACTGGTACGCTGCTGCCATCACTATGATTACAGGTGAATGGCTGTTCTACCATGATTTCACCTTCAGGACCAAGGACTGGACAATTTTCAAGTTCTTCGGCAAGAACTTTGCCATCTAACTCGGCAAAAGATTTACCAGTAATCATTTCTGCTCGGCTGTTACAGGAAACGACCCGTGCATCACCATCAAGGGTAATCAGTCCTGCAGGAGTAGATTCTATAACATTCTTGGTATATAACTCCATATCGGCCAGGGTACGGCGCCCCACCCGCATTTCCTGATAGAGAAAAATAAAGTAAAGCCCGGCGCTGCCAACCAGAAATAATATCCCCCCCAAGAGAAGGGCGTGTTTGACATCGACATGACGGGCCTGATCAAACTCACCAGTATGGAGTCCCAGGTAAATAACCATGTTTTGCTGAGTATCAGGCCAACTTTTATTCACTCCGCAATTGTTCCCCCAACGTCCCATCATCTTTTTCTGACCGGCATCTCCGGAAACTTGGGTAAATGGACGTGCTACCTCAAATATCTCCTCACTCTCCAACCTGGTGGTGATGGGGGCCGGGCTGGATAAAATTTTGTCTATCGAGGGACGAGCGGCCTTCAGCCATGCACCCGAGGCTGCGACAATTTCACCATTCTCGTTAACAATGCGGATATATGCCACTAAAGGCTCTTTGACCGTTTCCGTAACCAGGGTAACCAACGGCTCATCTCCCTCCATATGATGCATCATGGTGGTTCTGGCCCCGGCCTCGAAGGAACGGATCAAGGTGAGACCCTCATGGAGCAGGAAGGTTGTCATAAGATTCTCTTCCCGCTTGATATTGCGAATGGTAAGTATTGCAAGAAGTACGGCGAGTAACAAGGCGGCAATCACAATAGCGAGAGCTGTCCTGGATATTTTAAAGGAATGGTTATTGGCAGGAAACATTATGCATAATTTACTCAGGTTTATTTAGTATCTTATCAGTGATTTTCGTGTTTTTTATGGCAAGACTTTGAATTACTATATTAATCTCACCAAGTTGCAACCTACCG
>CAYTNB010000008.1:0-31488 GCA_964439085.1 uncultured Desulfobulbia bacterium
TGAAACGGGCGGCAACTTCGGCGATACGTCCCGAACCCTTGGTTATGACGATGAAGTTGATCAAAACCATAATAAGAAAGATGATTAGACCGACGGTGTAATTACCGCCTACAACAAAATCACCAAATGACTGAATTACCTGTCCCACTGCCCCTGGGCCTTCATGGCCATGGAGTAAAATGAGTCTGGTCGAGGCGATATTCAGAGACAGACGGTACAGGGTGGTAAGCAGCAGAACGGAAGGGAAGGACGAAAACTCCAGAGGGTTGGTATTGTACATCGACATCAGTAGAACGACTATGCCCGAGGTGATGCTGATCGACAAGAGTATGTCTAAGATCATGGTGGGCAGCGGCATGATCATAACGCTCAGGATGGCAACAACTCCAAGTGCTACTACCAGACTGGAAGAGTCGATATCAATGCTCTTGAAGCCGCTTATTTGTTGAGTTTTTTCTGTCATTTTTCTAGTGGCCTATCACGCCGCTTTTTTTTTGATACCATAGACATAGGCCAGGATTTGGGCCACGGCCTGGAATAGATTCTCTGGAATTGGCTGATCTATTTTAGCGGTTTTATATAATGCCCGGGCCAGTGGCTTGTCTTCAATAATAGGCACCTGATGCTCGGCAGCTATTTCTTTTATGCGGTGGGCAATGGCTCCAGCACCCATGGCAACCACCAATGGCGCTGCCATTTGCTCATTGTTGTATTTTAGGGCGACTGCCAGCCTGGTGGGGTTGGTGATGATTACATCGGCCTTGGGAACTTCTTCCATCATTCTGCCCCTGGCCATTTGCATTTGCAAGGCGCGAATACGGCCCTTGACCTGTGGGTCTCCTTCGGTCATTTTCGCCTCTTCCTTGACCTCTTGCTTGGTCATCTTCATTTTTTTCATAAATTGCCAACGCTGGAAGGCATAGTCTAGTGCAGCCAGAATGGCGATAGTTATTGTACATTTTAAAAAAATCCAAAAGGCCGTACGGCCCGCAAAAATCATGATCTGATAAGGCGTTTCGTCTACCAATGGCATAAACTGAGGCAAGGCCTTATGCACTTCATTATAGGCGACATAGCCGATTAAACCTATTTTTAATAATGATTTAAGTAACTCGGCCACGGCTTGCATCGAAAATTTCTGGGCCAGTCCCTTAATTGGGTCGATTTTTTTGATATCCGGGGCGATCTTCTCAGTTGTAAAAATTACGCCGACCTGGGCATAATTGGCAACAAGGGCAGCAAAAAAGACGGCCAGCATCAGGGGGCCTAAGAGTATTGTGCTATAAATCATGCTCTCATTGAGCAAATTGGCAATACTTGTCGGGATTACCTCAATTTGACATGAATTAGCCAGGTAATACCTGGTTAATTCCTCAAAAGTGCTGATCATATAGCCGCTCATGAGATATATGGTCATAAGGGCGAAGACCAGAACGGCGGCAGATGGTATTTCTGTACTCTTGGCAACATCGCCTTTATCTTTAGACTCTTGGAGACGCCTGCTGGTTGGTTCTTCGGTTTTTTCCTGTCCGCTGGATTCTTCGCCCATTTTATCCTCCCATTCCCATGCTGAGTCTGGTTAATGCCGAGTTCATTTGGGCAAAATTATTAAGCAGGAGGGGCAGTAAATAACTTAAGGATAAGGCTATGAAAATGAAGCCAATGGCTATATTCATAGGCATGGCCACAATCATTATTGGTACCTGCGGCACGGTCTTGGCGACTATACCCATGGCGACATTGGCCAGGAACAGGGCGACTCCGGCGGGGGCCATAATCTGGATACTCAGGGTGAACATGTGTGAAGCCCCTTTCATTAAACCGTTTAGGGTGGCACCCGTAAGATGGATGGTGCCGGGTGTTAGCCAGGTAAAGCTTTCCACCATAGTTCTGATGAATACATGGTGGCCGTTCATAGCCAGAAATATCAGGATGGCTATGATATTCCACAGATAACCGACCAGGGATACTTGGGTGCCATTTTGTGGATCCATGGTTCCAGCCATCCCCATGCCCATTGAGACGCTGACAACCTGACCGGCAATATCCAGAGCGGCAAGTACCAGACGGGCAAAGAGGGCCAATATGGCACCAACAGTAATTTCAGAACCTACGAAGATTACCAGCCCAATGGCACTTTGTGGCAGTTGGCTGGCGGAAATATTTAATACTGGTAACAGCACCAGGGAGGTGGCTAGAGTTGTAAGGGCCTTGACCTGGGTCGGTACACTGGCGGAGCCAATAATGGGCATCATAAAAATTAATGGCCCCACTCTGGTCATGATAACCAGCAGGCTGAAGATCTGTCCGAGAGTCCAATTTAAGAGGGCCGTGTCAGTCATCTTTCTAGTGAATTAAATTTGGCAGCCGCATGAAAAGATCATGGGTGTAATCGGTTAATTTGATCATCATCCATGAAGAAAAAAATACTAAAGCGAGCATTACTGCCACAATTTTAGGAACGAAGGTCAGGGTCATTTCCTGAATTTGGGTGGTGGCCTGAAAAATGGCGATGGCTAGCCCAACCAACAGCCCTACCAGGAGTAAAGGCGCTGATAGTAGCAGAGATATATATACCGCATCTTGGCCAAGTGTTATTGCTTGCATGGCAGTCATGTTCAGGCTCCAAAACTTTTTATTAATGAACCAACGATTAATTGCCAACCATCAACCAAGACAAACAGCAGGAGCTTAAAGGGGAGAGATATCATAACTGGTGGCAGCATCATCATTCCCATGGAAAGCAGGATACTAGAGACCACCATGTCGATTACTAGAAATGGCAGAAAAAGAACAAAACCTATTTGAAAGGCGGTTTTTAATTCGCTGATCATAAAGGCTGGAATAAGCACGGTGGTTGGCACCTCAGACATATTTTGTGGTTTTTTAAGTTTGGCAATGGACATGAACAGGGCCAAATCTTTTTGTCTGGTTTGTTTAAACATGAAACCACGCAAGGGCTTGAGACCTGCTGACATGGCCTCTTCAGCCGATATTTTTTCGGCCAGATATGGTTTGACAGCGTTTGTGTTAATCTTATTGAACACCGGAGTCATTATGAATAGGGTAAGAAAGAGCGATAATCCCACCAGGACCTGATTGGGGGGGGTGGTCTGGGTGCCAAGGGCTTTTTTTAGGAAGGAGAATGCCACTATCAGGCGGGTAAAACAGGTCATCATCAACAGGATAGCGGGGGCGATGGACAGGATGGTGAAGACTAGCAGGATTTCAATGAGGGTGGATATTTGTTTGGGGTTGCTGGTCTCTCCCAAACCGATTTGCATCGTTGGTAATTGCAGAGCCCTTGCATTGTCCGGTAGTAACAGGGCTGCCGTAATGACGATGCCGACGATAGCACTATATACTAAGCAGAGACGCTTTCTGGGCAATGACCAAGTCATTTTATAGACTCCCGTTTAGATGCGGGTGTGTTGTTTAGATATGAGAGCGATTTATGGAGAACCCCCGCAAAGGTAAGACTTTGATCACCTGATGATACTTGGGGTGATTTGTCCGGGGAGTTTGTGTTTGTTGAGAGAATCTGGTCATCTAAATCAGTAAGTAGGGTGATGTGATGATCAGTAATCCCCAGAGCCAGTTGTTTCCCCGCAATCTGGGCTATGGCTATGTACTTTTTGGGGGCTATCATTCTCGTCTCAATAATTTTTATGTGGGAACCTCTTTTGGCAAGGCCGTTAGTCAGTCCCAATTTTTTAACGAAGTAAATTAACAGCAACATTAGGGCTACAACTACCGCGAGGGCTCCAAAGACCTTGGCAATGGCACTGACTAGACTGGTAGTATTACTTAACTTACCGCTAAGATCAGCCGCAGCAGCTGTTTCTACCTCTGAAAAGTAAATAACAGCGGTATAGGAAATTTTTTTAAAAAAAGTCATCCTATACTCTTTATGCGGTCGGCCTGGCTGATGATTTCGGTAATCCTGACACCAAATTTCTCATTGACTACTATTACCTCGCCTTTACCGAGCAATTTCTCATTGACATATATATTCACTGGTTCACCCGCCGTTTTGTCAAGTTCAACCACGGAGCCTTGGGCAAGTTGCAACATGTTATTGATGATCATCGTGCTTTTGCCCAACTCAACGGTAACTCGGAGAGGTATGTCAAGTAGGAAGTCCAGGTTCTGATTGTCGTCATAGCCTACTGCCTTGCCATCTGCCAACTCCTCAAATGTAGTCGATGCGGCATCTCCACCATCCTGATCATCAAGGGCTGCCGCCCAATCATCTCCTGACTCAGCGGTATCAGCCTCTGCTGCGGGTGCTTCTATATCTGATTTTTCTTCTAAATTTTCGTCTGCCATGATTTTTCTCCTAAACAATTACACTCTGGAGTCAATAGTCTCATTCGGACAGCCTCCTAAGGGGTGTGTCACGACTGATGCTTCCCATTACGTATTATTAATCTCTTTCCTGATCAAAAACCTTGCGCTTAATCATAAAGGCCTTATTGCCGCGATGAATTCCTGGTGTACCCATATATTTTCTCACCCCAGAGAGGAAGGCGGGGAGTAGATCATCCTTGCGGCGGTCAAGCTGGATAATATCGCCTTTGGCCAGTTCGATAATATCACCCGCCGGGATAAGGGCAGAGCCTAGCTCAACCTTAAGTGACAGCGGCACATTTTTTATATTTTCCTGTAGGGTTTTTTCAAGTAGCAGATCTTCTTCACTCTGTTCACGTTGGAATGCCGTGGTGAGCTTTGATTTTACGGATTCCAGATTCGATAGTGGGATGCAGGAGGTTATGCTGCCCACTGCTCTATCCATATCAACCTCATAACGATTAATAATTACCACATCTTCTGGCTCGCATATCTTGGCAAACTGCGGGTTTATTTCATTGCGGACATACTGAACCTTGACTGGATGAAGAGAATAC
Source organism: uncultured Desulfobulbia bacterium (assembly GCA_964439085.1). Lineage (GTDB taxonomy): Bacteria > Desulfobacterota > Desulfobulbia > Desulfobulbales > VMSU01 > JAADIV01. The sequence goes on from CAYTNB010000008.1 coordinate 4,908, forward strand.
CAGGACTTCTCTAAATCATTTAACAAAATTGTGATTATTCGGTGGATCAATCGTTGCTCAATAGCGGTGAAGTCACGGCCTTCAATACGGATGTTGCGGGTTCCGCTACCTCCTAGAAATGTTTCCACCAGGGCGAAAACAAGTTTCGGCTCAAGTATTAACAATGATAGCCCCCTAAAAGGCTCCATCTTAAAAATTTGCAGACTGCTTGGCACTGGAAGAGTGCGGACGAAAGCGCCAAATCTTTCTAGCTCCATAGGGACAGCGGTGACATCAACGACCTTGCGCAGGGTGTTTGCCAGGGAATTCCGCATGGCCCTCAAAAAGGCGTCATTAATGACTTCCATGGCAGGCATCTTGAGTTGCACGATGTTCTGCTGGCGGGTGAAATCATAGGCGGAGAAACCAACATCTTCATCAGAGATTTCCGCCTCTTCCGGCTCATCAATGTCACCGCCGGAGATGCCTTTTAATAGGGCATCAACTTCGTCCTGGCTGAGTATTTGTTCCATACTCTAATCTCTCCGTAATTTGTCTGAAATAGCCATGGGCATATTTAAAAAAAGTAATTGTTTCTTCAATTTATTGGACAACGAAATTTGTGAAGTAGATATTTTTTATTCGGTTTGGCCGCAAGATAAGGTTGAACCTTTCGAAAAGCTCATCACGAACCCTGATTTTACCCTCTGGGGTCATCACCTCGTCGAATGTCAGGCTGGTTAACAGCATGATTACCATGTCACGCATTTTGGGCATATAGGGTGTGACTTTTTCACTATCAGTGTTTGGGCCAAGTTCGAGGGTGATTTTGAGCTTAAGGTATCTTTTGCCCCTCGGGTCGGAGAGGTTCACTATAAATGGATCGAGTGGCAACATCTCCCCTATTGTTTTTTCCAGCTTCTTTTTCAGTTCTGCCTGATTCACTACTGGCTTGGGCTTCATGAATTTGGTGTACGCAAAAAAACCGCCGCCGCCTGCCAATAATACGACCAGTCCGATTATGCCGAAGAGAATTATCTTGCTCTTCTTTTTGGGACCCTCTTCCGGAGTCTCGTCTTTTTCCTCTTCGTCTGCCATGCTTTATCTCCTTGTTTTTAGTGTCCAGGCCGTTTGGTTTCATAAAAAGAACTAGAAACACATTTTTAAATAAAAAACCTAACACCCCACGAGGGGGTATCGGAGTCTGAGCTTACCTGGTACCTTAATAAATTCTTTTCTAAAAAACAGGTAAGCGGAGCGAAGCGTAGACTCCGGGAAAACAATCTGTAAGGTACTAAAGCTACTTTTAGACACTTAGCCTCGCATGGGGTTTATAACTTTCTGAAGTTGGTTAGAGCAAAGAGTATGCCAAAGCTAAAAATACAGGCTGGTACAACTGTATACAGGGCGATTGAGCCTTTACCAGTGATTATTATACTTTGAATCACGGCATTTTTCAAAAGACTAATGGAGATGTATTGACCATATATTTGGCGTTCTGTCAAAAAAACCACTTTGTTCAAATAACCTCCTATTTAAATTCTATTCTCGGACAGCCTTCTGGTAAGGCTACAAACTATCTTCAAGTCAACAGCAGAACTGTTCGAGTGCGATCCAAATTCCCTTCGGGCTCTGCATGGTTGTAAAGTAGGTTCGTAAGTTGCCTGGCGCTGGTAATTGCAAATATATGATTGAAAAAAGACAATTGCTCAGGTAAAAGGTATAAGGTATGTGGTTTGATTATTTAGGATAACTTAACAAGATAAGATTTTCCGGCATGGTCGGATAGGGGAGTGAGCAATGTTCAATCTGCAGGGAAAAGTCGCCTTAGTTACCGGAAGTTCACGGGGGATAGGAAAGGCAATTGCGCTTAGATTTGCTGAGAACGGTGTTCATCTGGTAGTTAATTATATACGCCATCGTCAGAATGCTGAGGAAACGGCCCACCTTATTGAGGGGGTTGGGAGTAGATGTATGGTGGTGAAGGCAAATGTTGCTGATGAAGACCATGTCAAGGCCATGTTCTTGCGAATTAAAGATGAGTTCGGTAAATGCGATTTTTTGGTGAGTAATGCCGCCTCGGGGGTTTTAAAGCCGGTTATGGAGTTGGATCGCCGACATTGGAATTGGGCCATGGATATAAATGCCAGGGCCTTGCTGACCCTAGCCCAGCAGGCGGTGCCTCTTATGCCGGAAGGCGGTCGGATTATGGCGGTCTCCAGCCTTGGCTCAGTACGGGCGGTGGAAAATTATACAGCGGTTGGTGCTTCTAAAGCCGCCTTGGAATCCCTGGTGCGGCATTTGGCAGTAGAACTAGGGCCCCTGGGGATTAGGGTGAACACTATTAGTGCTGGAGCCGTCGATACCGAGGCCCTAAAAAAATTCCCTAATCGTAAAACCATTCTGGACACGGCGTTGGAAAGAACACCCCTGGGGCGTTTAACGACACCTGCAGATGTTGCAGATGTTGGTTTGTTTCTATGCAGTGATCTTGCCAGGATGATTCATGGCCAGACCATTGTTGTTGATGGTGGCTATTCAATTCGGGCGTAATTGGATAAAAAATACTCTGATTATTTACAGGTTCTTAGTTGCCCTTATCCTCTGAGTCTGCGCTGTCTAAACAGTTTAGGCATGCTGGTTCGAATAATTTCTGCGTATGCATTTGAATAATTCCAAAACGACTATTTTTAAAAATATTGCTCCTTTGATTTTAGCCTCTGGTTCTCCCAGGAGGCGGGAGATGCTTGCTCAACTTGGTTTGGCTTTTACCGTATTGGTTAGTGAGGTTGATGAGCGGCTCAGAGGAAGCGAAAGGCCGGAGGTTTTGGTAAAACGTTTGGCCAAAGACAAGGCGATTGCAGTGGCTGAGGACAACCGAGAGGCTTGGGTCTTGGCAGCGGACACCACTGTCGTTATTAATGGGCAGATACTTGGAAAACCTGCCAATGTAAATGAGGCTCTAGTTATGTTGAGGGGGCTGGCTGGTAAGACTCATGAGGTGTGGACTGGTTTTTGTCTTGCCAATCACCAGACAAATGTTCTAGTAGATCATGCTGTCCGCACGATAGTTCATTTTGCCGATTGGCAGAAAGATGTTTTCGTTGCCTATGCCAACACTGGAGACCCACTTGATAAGGCGGGTGGCTATGGGATTCAAAGTGCGGGTGGTGTCTTGGTGAAGGAAATATCCGGCTCGTACTCAAATGTGGTTGGTCTGCCAATGGCAGAGGTTATGTCTGAAATGCTTCGACTTGGGGTTGCTTGTCCTAATCTTCCACCTCCGGGTAATGATCCTTCATGCAGTCAGGGCACACGCTGTGACTGAAGCTGACATCTGAGTGCTGACGAATATATGTCTCCAGATTGTGCCATTCTCCATTATCGCAGCGTATTTGCTTACAAAATGAGCAGATAGGTAAAATGCCGCTTAAGACTTTTATTTCATCCAGAGCCTGTTGCAGCTCTTCATTCTTCTGGTTCAATAACTCTTGCTGGCTTGTTATTTTTAATTGATTTTTTATGCGTGCCAGCAGTCTGATCCGACTTATCGGCTTAATAATATAGTCGGTTACTCCGGCCTTAAAGCCCAGGTGCTCATCTGCTTCTTCACCCATGATCGTTAAAAAAATTACGGTGGTATCTTTTGTGGCCTGGTTTTCTTTGATCTTTTGGCAAACCTCATAACCGTTCATTTGTGGCATAATGATGTCCAGCAGGACTAAGGCCGTATCCGGATTATCCTCAAGTAAAGAAAGGGCATCAGGTCCATTGGAGGCCAATAGAATTGTATAATCTTTGAGAGTGTTTTGTAGTAATTTACGAGTAGCCGGATGGTCGTCAACAATTAAGATTTTGTATTGCCGTTCAAAATTTCCCATATTATTTCCTCCTGTTCTGTTATTATCCCTCTAAAAAAATTCTTTTGTCAAGAGAGTTGAAAGAAATATCTATTTGGACAAATAGCTCAAAAAAATATTAATCTGCCTTAAAAATTTGTGTAAAGGATGAACTATGGAGACGAGTAACATGAGTAAGGGCGGTGTGCCCATGGTAAAGATTGATGGTCAGAAAATAAGAGAGCTGCGGGAATCTCAGGGACTTACTCAACTTTATCTTGCTACTACTGTTGAGGTAACGACTGATACAATTTCCAGATGGGAAAATAGGCGCTACCCCTCGGTGAAGAAAGAAAATGCCTTGAAACTTGCCGAAGTTCTGGACGTTGATTTAGCCGAGATATTGGATGATGGAGATTTAACAGCCAGTATTGATGAAGTTGAAAGTCCTGTCGTTGCGGTGGCGATGAAGCCTTTAAAGACAAAACTTAAGTGGTGCTGGATAATTTTATTGGTGGCGATTTTGACTTCGGTAATTTGGTGGAGATGGGGGAGACATACTGGTAACGAGTTGACTGCCGTGCGTATAATGCCTGATCATAGTGCGCCTGGACAACCTTTTCCGGTGTTGTTGAAGATTATGAACAGCAGTCATCGGCCATTATCGTTTATCCTGCGTGAACAGATTCCTGAGCAGGCTACGGTTTCTGAGACTCATTCGTCTGCGGCAGTGTCAGTTGATCTAAAAACAGGCGGCTTAAAATGCCTTGGTAAAATCAAGCAAGCAGAAAAGACCTTGGGGTATATTTTAACCAGCGAACCCAAGGCAAAACAACTGGCCATAGAGGGCTTTGTCACCTCACGAACCAGGGGAGGGCATCATCAAAAGGTTCTTGGCGACCAGCAGGTTATTCTAGCCCCTTTTCATTGGGCCGACAAAAATATGGACAATAAAATTGATGACCAGGAAATTCTTGCTATATATGACGATTATTCTGATGTCAAAGGGCTGCAAATCGACATGGATGTCATTGAGGATATTTGGTTTGGCAGTGGTTATAGCTGGGACTCGAAGAATCGTAAATTTGTAATTATTCCGTAATAATAACGGTGATGTCTTACTTTTGTTACAAGACATCATGCCGATATGTTTTTTGGGCCGACATCATACACTCTACGAAAGATAACTGCGGATATCCTCTTTGTGGATATCAAAGGCTTGGCTGCTGATTTTCTTTAATTCTTTGCGGATGGCAGATATTGGAGTGAGAGGCGGCATTATCGGTAGAGTCTCGCTTATGGGGCTGGGCGGGGTAAGTTGTAATTTGTTTTCCAGGTCTGTGGCAATACCGGACTCAAGACCTCCCTGCATATTGCCGTGCATATTCGTGTTGCCAAGTGATCTCATAAAGCCAAAAATGGAGCTTAGATCATTTTTTTTATAAAATACATTAATCTCTTCACTGATCATTTCATGATCGGCGATTAATTCAGCAAACATCTCTCGGTATCGTTCTACATGATCCACCAAGCGCTCATAACAATCCAGTAGTGCGTTTTTGTAACATCCCTTCTTTGTCAGCCCGCGAAGTTTTACACCCTTAAATACTCGTTGGCGTATGGTTTTTGACTCGGCCAGATAGGGATCATAAAACATCCTTTTGTCCAAGCCGATTAACGATAAGAAATTTTCGATTAATATTTCATCTTGCAGTAGTATATAAATACGGATCAGGTCAAAACTTATTCTTTTTTCCAGAATAAAGCTGTATTGGCGCATTTTTTCTGTAAGGGCGAGTTTGTCTTCTTCGATAAGTTTGCGAAAACCGAAATAACGATTTGCAATATCTTGCTTAATCTCGAAGGTAATGGCTTGTCCAATGTCCGGCTGCATAGTAGGCTCTTTGGTATTCTTGTATGACTCTTTTAGACGTCATGGATTACACCCTGTAACGACGTTGGGAGTCATCCAGAATGTCCGATAGTTGACAAAATTAATTGGTTATTATTTCAATGTGTTACGGGTGCCAATCATATCAGTCGTTTAGCTGCACTTCCCCTGGAGTCTGCGCTTAACTGAATAGTTACGATGTCGTGGTTATTAGTTGTTTTTTGCAACTATTATGAAGTTACGTTATTTATAGGCTGTAAATCAGTCTTTAAGTGATAAAAAATAGGGCACTGACTTTTGTGCCATAGGAAGATACGGTCTTAATGAAAAAAATAATTTTAATTTTATTGATAATGGCAGTATTATTATCCGGTTGTAGCACATTTTTGCAACCTACTACCTGTTTTGACCGGCGGCGGGTTGCCAGTTCTTACGGTAAAATTGTTGCTCAAACCAATCCCGATTGTGAAAATTGCACCGATACATTTCTGGTGGAAAGAAAGGACGGCTGCATTATAACTTTGATCATCAAATATGATGGCAGGGTTGATGTTATTGGTTATTGATGCTTTGATGATGTTAAAAAACTAGTTATTTCATGTATTACGACGTTATCATCCTTGATTTATCAGAAGAACAGTGACATAGTCAATTAAAAATTAATAACTCTGAGGGAACCATGATTAATTTATCACTGAAAGTGTTTGTTTTGTCGTTAGCCTGCCTTAGTTTGTCCGTGCCGTCCTTTGGCGCTGGTTATGTCGATAATAAGGACGGAACTATAACCGACACTGTGCATGGTTTGATGTGGCAGCAGGGAGATGACGGGGTCGAGAGGTCTTGGCAGGATGCTGGCAACTATTGTGAAAATTTGGAATTGGCAGGTAAAAGCGACTGGCGGCTACCCTCAATTAACCTTTTGGAGGGCTTGATTGAACCGGCAAATTCACCCACTGCGCCAACCGCTTTTTCTGTAAAGCCATCGTATTATTGGTCGGTTTCCGAGAGTCATATTAACAGTCAATCGGCTAAATATGTTAATTTTTTTTACGGTAATACTTATGCCTACAGCAAAGATAATACCTATTATGTGATTTGTGTAAGGGAGACCAACAAAGAGCTATCCAATAGTCTCAAGGCATCTTTCTCCCATGAAAATGATCAGGGAAAATCTTTGGAAGTGCATTTTATCTCAGACATTAGCGGGGGAAGTGCGCCGTATTTTATTGAATGGGATTTTGGTGATGGCGAGACTGCCAGCGTGCAATCACCAGTTCATGTTTTTGCCTTACCAGGAAGTTATAAGGTGTCGTTGACCGTGTCTGATAACGATGGCGCTGTCACTTCGGCTTCTCAAGAGACAGAAGTGTCAATACCAGGCGCTGTGGTGGAAGAAACCTCTTTGCCTTCTGGATCGCCAATCGGGGTAGATGAGAAGCCTATAGCCAAAGAGGCTGAAACAACGTTAACTACTGCTGGTGATACCATTAAACTCAATGGTGAACATGTGAAAGTTGTAGAGCCAGCTATAGCGGAGGTGGCAGTGGCAGAGGGGAAAACGGCCCCCAAAGACATCAGTCCTTCCGGCCAGGACGTCTCTTCTTCTGCCGAAAGAGGTAAAATGGAGTTGGCAAATCTGGCTTCGGCGACGAAGGAGGCCTTTGGGGAAAGGCTCGGAAGCACCGGGGGGAAATTTGATTTACCCGATGGTAAGACCTACAACAAAAATTCGCTAAAGCCTGAATTGGCTGGTGTTGAAGAAAAAATTGGTCATGAGAATAAGACGCAGGCCGGAGTTACGTCAGCATCTCCGTTGGTGGCTGTTACAAAACCAGGCCCGTCATCGTCATTTTTGGAGGTTACTGTGAGTGGTCAGAATACCGCTGAAATAAACACCCTTCGCCATGGTCTATTGGCGTATGCCCTAACTAACGCTATACACGGTGATGCTGATTTGAACAAGGATGGTATCGTAACCTCCAGTGAGTTAAAAGGATATTTAAGCGTGGCAGTAGACAGTCTTTCTCAAGGAAAGGTGAAACCTGGCATACATTTTACCGGAGATGATACTGGGCTATGTGCTATGCGGGGCAGTACATATCTCTTGGCGGCGGGGGTTGATGTATATCATGATGATTTTACACCCCGGCCCTTTGTTGAGCAGGATATTACCGATTTACAGCAGGCCCTTGCCAGTAGATGTTCCGATACCAAGACGGCGGTTGTAACTGGAGAGCATGCCAATCGCGCGGAATTCTTACAGTCCCTAAAGAAGGTGGGGGGCATGGTCGGCCCGAATGATCGGTTGATATTTTATTTTGTCGGACTCAGTGAGCGACAGGGAAATCGGCTGAATTTGCTTTTTAATGACACTATAAAGGGAATGACGGCCTTTACAGGTTTATTCTATGAAGATATTCGTAAATTTTTGAAAGGGGTGCATAGTAGCGGAACGGTAGTATTACTTGAAACTTCTGAAAATTAGTACCTTATAGATTGTTTTCGTGTTTTTTGAAAAGAATTTATAAGGTACTAATACCCTTTGTGAGGTGTTAGTTATAGGAATCTAGGTGGTTCTGGTACATATCTCCTTCTAGGGAGGCTGGATATAGGCTCTGTATTTGGTTAGCTAGATATTTCAAGTCCCCAAAATGGCTTAAATAAATGTAAATGGGAACAATGGTGGTAAGTATGGAATATGATGATTTTATGAAAAATAATTATGTCGGCAAAATTATGCGGGGGAGCAAGTCGCCGGAGCTTACCAGCCAAGTTAAGGCGTATATTGTTGCATTGTTAGGACTGGAGCGGGCACGGGTGCCGATTATTCCGTATATTTCCGCCTGGCAGGGTGCGGAGCAGGTGATATGGTATGAGTTTATCGGCAAGAGTTTTTGCGAATTGTTAAATTGTTCATGTGAAGACGTCGCCGAGGTTTTTCGGCGTTCTATTATTGATCGCCGACAGTATCGTTACCTTGATTTAGAAGAGAAGGTTGAAGAGAAAATTATTACTCGTGACGAACTACCCGGATTTTGGAAGGGGCTTCGGGAGGAGGTGAAAGAGAGCGGTTCTGTAGATGCCATATATCATGTACTACCCAAAAAGGATCACTGTATATGGCTTAAAGATCAGGCCAGAATTGAGTCCTATCCGCAAGATGGTATTTACATATCTGTTGGTTATTTATCGGATGTAACCAAAGAAATGGAACTGAAGGATCTCTTTGAGAAGATTGGTTATATTGATGAAATGACCAGGTTGCCGAAACGTTCTATCCTCGATCGTATTTTAGATGTCAATATTGGCAATTTGCAGCGTGGTAATATTAATGATTTTGTCTTGATTATGATTGACGTTGATCATTTTAAACGGGTGAACGATACCTATGGCCATCAGGCTGGAGACTATGTACTTACCAACCTGGCAGATGTTATGAAGGCCACAACTCGTAAACATGATGAAATCGGTCGTTATGGCGGCGAAGAATTTTATGGTTTTACGGTGGGCGATTTGGCCCTGGGCAAAAGGTTTGCTGAACGTTTGCGGAAGAATGTAGAGAAGACTGTCTTCGAATATAAGGGCCAGGTTATTCCGATAACCATCTCCATTGGCTTAACTGCTGCCTCAACTGTCAATAAAGATGATTTGAGTGCTGATAGGCTTATTTTTATTGCCGACAAACGTCTATATGCCGCAAAAAAAGCGGGCCGTAATAATGTTGTCTATAAAGACTGAGGGGGGGGAAGATGGATTTTGTCGAAGTAATTAAGTTTCATGGGCACGTTTGCCCTGGGTTGGCTATGGGGTTTAGGGTTGCTGAATTGGTGGTAGCAGAAATGAAACTACAGCGCTCTGACGATGAAGAGCTGGTGGCAATTGTAGAAAATAATTCTTGTGCCGTTGATGCGATTCAAATGGTAACGGGATGCACCTTTGGCAAAGGTAACCTGATCTTTCGTGATTATGGCAAACAGGTATATACCTTTATTAAGCGTGGTACCGGTGAGTCGATGCGTGTTGCTGTGAGCTGGCAGCCGTCGAATGAGGACGAAAAAACAACTAAGGGCTGGCAAGACTATATGGCAGGAAATAGAAGCCCAGAGGTTGTGGAAATTGTGAAGAAGGGTAAGGCTCACAAAACAAAAAAAATCCTTGCAGCCTCATTTGATGATTTGTTTGAAGTGGGTGCCGCCCAGGAATCGTTACCCGCTAAGGCCCAAATATACCCCACCGTTATATGCGGTGATTGTGGCGAGAAAACTATGGCTACGAAGATCTTTAAGGGGGGAGATGAGAAGAAACGTTGCATCCCCTGTCAAGAGAAACAAAAAGATAACTGATCTGCAGCACTATCCATATTAGTAAAAAAAATTGCCATTTCCCCCCTCTGCTAAGTTCTTGTCTATTTGTAACTACTCAGCGTAAACGGAAATACCGTGAATAGCCCAGGAGTGTAACTGCTCAGATGTGCCTCAGGTTTGTTTATTTTTGACTTTGAAGCATACTTGGGTATGTGAGAAGGCAAAAATGGATAAAGATGAGGTGTAGCTGAAAGCTGAACAGTTACGTTTATTTGGTCATTTTCTGCATGGTAAGCATTATAGCGATAAAGGGGGCAACTAACAGGGCGATAAAAAGGCCGAATTTTTTCTGAAACCATGGGGTTGTGGTTAGGGCGGCTAAACTGCTCAAGGGGGAATCGGTTGGCAGACTCCCTAAAATGATAGCAGCGCCAATGCAGATGATTGCCAATGAGATTTCAACTATAAATATCTTTTTACAAAAAATTAACCCTCCTGAAAAAAGCAAACTCACCCAGTTCATCCTATGGTAAATTGGCTCAATGTTTTGAAGAGCGGCATTTACTTCCTTAAGTAAATGCACAGCTTGACGGTATGGCTCCCCCGAGTTTTTTTTGGCCAGAGCTCTTATTAAAGAAATTTTTTTCTTTATAGGTAGCAAATGGCTGTGAAAATTTTTAAAAAAATTGGGAAATTGGTACGATGTCCAGAAATGGTAATAACCGTTCCATTTGGCTAAGACCAGGTTAGCTTGGTCGTAGAGCTCATTCAACTTGTTTTCTCGCATAGATCGTGTCGAAGAATGTAGCCCCTTGGCTCTTGAGGCCACGTCAAGTACATCAAAATAACTTTTTCTAACAAAACTTTTTTCCAGGTTTTGTAAAATTTGACAATCGTTTTTCATCTCAGGAGCATTATCTGTAAACCATAGCTTCAACTCATTTATTTCATGTCTGGCCTGGGCCAAATTTGCCTCGGAGCTGTGGGCCAAAGTCTGGTATTGGGCCAGCAGAATGTTTTCCACCTTCGTTTGGATAGAGTAAAGGGTCGGATCTAATAGCACCGTCATGTAAAGCTGACGCTGATCCATCATCAATGAGCGCAAAAGTTGAAAGGCACTTTCTTTAAAACTCCCCCTTACCTCAAGCTGCACTTTGCTGTACAAGAGCTCCTGACAGTCATTTTTGATGGCTAATGTGTTTTTTATAAGGTCTCTCGCTTTCCATGTTTCGTTGTTTAGATCATAGAGCTTAGCTAGAAGCATTGCGATATATAGGCGCTCTTTTTCCTGAACTGCGAAATTTGATGCAATTTCCAGATGATTTTTCATATCTGCCAATCTCCCTCGTTCCAGGGCCAAAAAAGCCAAGCCTATGGTGGCGTAGAAGCGTTTGGGCGATTTGTGGTGGCACTCTTTTAGTAATAGCTCTTCTGCCCTGCCGTATTGTTTTACACGTAGACAATCCAAGCCAAGTTGTAAATTTTTGTTATCAAGGGCTAACTTGTCAGAACTAAAGATTGAGTCCCACTTATTGTAAACGCTGAAAGATATATTCCACAGAAAACGTAGTTGATAGATCCTGTTTATATCCATAAATGCCACATATACAATGAGACATGGGTCTTTACGCATTTGGGAGGAATTTATCCCGGTAGCCAATTGATTGACTATTTTGTCTGTGGAAGTGAAGGTTTTTTTATATATAATATTTAACTGTTTAAATGGTAAATATCCGACTAACTCCAGGCCATTGTCACTCATGCTGAGAAATTTACTGGGACATTCGGCTGGGGTGTGAGATTGCATTCCACAGTAAAAACAGGGCTTCCCGTTTCCTTGTATCGGCAGTTTTCGAAAGGCCAAAATTCCTTCGTTTGGGAAATTAGCATCGCCAGTAAGTTGTAATTCAAAAAGACCATTGCCAGCATGGGTCATTGCGCAAGGCGGTAATTGTTGGCGGGCCAGCAGTATTTCCAGTTTTGATTTGAGAGATCTGGTTACATAGATCGTCTCCATTTGCAGCATCTCCCAATCTTCGGCATCAGAGGTAAAGATGGCGGGAAGATTATCTTTGTTCTCGTTAAGGTGGATTACGCATTGTATCGGCAGCTTGATATCTGGTTTTATTTGCTTAAATTGTTTTCTAAGCGTGTTTATGACTGCCAAAACAACTGAGAGGGCGGAGTTCTCATTGAGGAAGGTGAATATTATCAATTCTTTGGAACTGTTCTTATATTGAAAGCCACTTTCCTTAAGAAGCGTTATCAACGATTCGATAAACGTATCCCAGTCTTCGTCGAATAAGTTCATGCCTTGGTAAGGCAGGGGCTTTATGGCTGTGAGTATATTTACTTCTTCAGGCATGGGTTAACACTTGTCCAGAATCTCTTGAGCTTGTTTATTGGTTGGGTCGACTCTGGCTGCTTTACTGGCCCATTTATCAGCTCTCATACGCATTTTAATGTCGAGATAGGCTTGGGCCAAGTCGAGTAGCAGGCTTATATCTTCCGGGAAAAGATGGACAATTTTTTCAAAGATAGCAATCGCCTCCTTGGGCTTGTCTCCCTTGAGCAGTGACTCACCCAATTTTTTCTGTAGATAATCTCGTTCCGGGCGCTCTGTCAGAATTTTCTGGTAGTTATTAACGGCCAGTTTGTATAGACCATATTCTAGAGCCAGGTCGGCCACATCTTCACGTAAATCCAGATTGTCCTGATTATTGCGGAGCATGGTCTTAAATATTTTTTCGGCGTCTTTTGGTCGAGAATTTTTAAGGAGCAGGGTGGCAACTTTTAAGGCTCGATCAATGTTACGGGGGCTTAAATCGAGGGCTTTTGAAAAATAGTTTATGGCCTTATCCGTATCTCCCCGTTTAAAGTATATTTGGCCAAGATAGTGGTATGAAGGGACATCCATTCTGTTTATCGCTATGGCTTTTTCAAAATAGACCGCCCCTTTGGTAAGATCATTTTTTTTGAGGTATAATCGGCCTAGATCCCGGAGGGGGCGAGATGATCGTTGGTTGATTTCCGCAGCTTTCAGGGCACACTCGATAGCATTATCAATGTTCCCTTTTTCACGCCACATTGCCGCCTTCTTCAAGAGTAAAGTCGATTTGTCTGGATGCTCCGCATGCTGTAAAAGCTGCTTTATCTTTTGCTCCAGGGTGGAGGTGACAAATGGTTTTGTGAGGTAAGCATCAACTTCATGCTCGGCGGCTTCTGCGACAATACTTTGATTGGCGTCGGCGGTAATCATTAGGAAAGGAATGTCTCTAATTTTTTTGGTCATTCTGAGCTGGTTAAGGAGTTCTGTGCCGTTCATTTTCGGCATTAGCCAATCGGATACGACGAAGTCAATACGGAGGTGTTCGGCATTCAAAATCTCCCAGGCTTTCTGGCCATTTTCGGCCTCGTAAAAGCGCTTGCCAAAATTAATTAATTTCAACATAGCTTTGATTGACCGACGCATGTTGTCCATGTCATCGACAATCAAAAAGTGCATTTCTTTCGGATCATTAACTATCAAAATGACACCCCTATTCTATAGATTAAGAGTAAAATTAAAACGGCATCCATGGCCCGGGGCACTGGTAATTCCCATTTTACCGTGGTGGGTTTCTATGGCCAATTTACAAAAATATAGGCCGAGTCCGGTACCAACGAGGGCATCTTGTTTGTCTGATAAACTGGAATATTTTTCAAAGATGGTGTTCTGTTTGTCCAATGCCAATCCAGGCCCCTGATCCTGGACGAAAAACTCAAGTTTGTTTTTATCTGGAATCCTGCGGCAGCCAGTCGTGATGTTGGTGCCTGGAGTAGTGTATCCCAGGGCATTGGTTAGCAAATTTTGTAGGACTCGGAGAATTAATACCCGGTCAAGATAGATGGTTGGCAAATCGTTGGTTGCGTCAATAAGGAGGGTAATATTTTTAATTCTGGACAGGCCTTGTATGGCGCTATTTGCCTCTTCAATAAGATTCCTGGGATTGACCTCCTCCGGATATATTTGCAGATTATCATCTTCTATTTTATTGATGGTAACCAGATTGGTGACCATTCTAACCGTGCGATCACAGCCCATTTGGGCGGCTTCCAGGAATTCTTTATTTTCTTTTGATATTGAATATGAGAGGATATCAAGATTGGCTACGACTTCAGCCAGGGGGGTTTTTAAGTCGTGGATAAGCATCCGATATAAATCATCACGCAAGTCCTCCTGGTGTTTTAGCTCAAGATTTCTTTTCTTTAATATATTCTTTTTTAGGCGTAGTTCGTTTTGAAGACGTTGTTGAACCAGGGTGGAGATTATCATGCCGCTGAAATCAAGCAGGTAGGTTATGTCCTCCTGTAAAAGATCCTTGTCACCCTCCCTGTCAGTTATGTTTATGATGCCCAAAAGATTGTCTTCCTGCAGGATAGGGACAGAGAGCAGGGCCTTTTTCTTGTAGCACTGACTATTTTTACCTGCTTTAAAACGTGGATCTTTATCAATATTCGGGATGAATATTGGTTCTTTTGATTTAGCAACCCAAGCGGCAATGGAATCGCTGTCCAAAGGCTGCTCTGCGCCAATTATTTCTTGTCGGCTGGCTGCTTCAACAACGAGAACATCCTTTTTTAATGCCATTATGGAGCCTTGTTCTACCTCCATGTAGTTCAAAAGGATTTCCAGTATTTTCTGTAGGCGTTTGCTGAGTTTTAGACCTTTTTGGTTAAGAGTATTGACAATTTTGGAGATATTATCCAATAAACGCCGATCCCGTTTTGGATCATGGCGTTGATTTAATGCGGCCTGTTTTGATGGCATTTCTACCTCCGTGTGGGCTAATGTATTATGTCCGGTTGGTTATTAAATTGAACCTGGTAGACATGCTGAGTTACTCCCATTCAATCGTGCCGGGAGGTTTGGACGATATATCATATACTACTCTGTTGACGCCGAGCACCTCGTTAATTATGCGGTTTGAGATGCGGCCCAATAGCTCATAAGGCAGCTTTGACCAATCAGCGGTCATGGCGTCAAGACTGTCCACACAGCGCAGAGCCACCACATGTTCATAGGTCCTTTCATCACCCATAACACCGACAGTTCTGATGGGAAGAAGTACGGCAAATGATTGCCAAGTCTGCCGATACAAGCCAGCCAGTTTCATCTCTTCCAGGACTATGACATCTGCCTGACGAATTATGTGCAGGCGTTCTTCGGTTATTTCTCCGATAATACGAATTGCCAGGCCGGGGCCGGGGAAGGGCTGGCGATAGATAGCTTCTTCTGGCAAGCCTAGCTCCAGGCCTAAGAGGCGAACTTCATCTTTGAATAGGTCGCGCAGTGGTTCAATTAAATCCAATTTCATAATATCCGGCAGGCCGCCGACATTATGGTGCGATTTTATTACTGTATCTCCGACGAATGAGACACTTTCTATGACATCTGGGTATAATGTGCCTTGGGCCAGATATTTAGCAGAGTCTATTTTCTTGGCTTCTGCCTCGAAAATTTTAATAAAGCCATGGCCGATAATCTTGCGTTTTTTCTCTGGATCATCAACCCCTAGTAGTTGGTTTAGGAAACAATCCCGGGCATCGATGCTAATTACATTGAGACCTGTTTTCTCGCTAAAGAAGCGTAGAACACTCTCAGTTTCTCCTGAGCGCATAAGGCCATTATCTACATATATGCAGAATAATTGATCGCCAATAGCCTTGTGAATTAGAGCGGCCACAACTGAAGAATCAACTCCGCCGCTCAGCGCACATATCACACGATCATTACCAACTTTTTCTTTAATGGCGGCAATGTTGGAATCTACGAATGACTGCATTGTCCATTTAGGCTGACAGTGACACATACCAAAAACAAAGCCACGTATTACGTCATTCCCGATAAGGGTGTGGGCCACTTCAGGATGGAATTGGACTCCAACAAATGGTTTTTCCTTATGCCTGATTGCTGCTTGTGGTGAGTGCTCACTGGTAGCGGTGACCAAGAAATCAGGAGGAATACTCTCTATGCGGTCACCGTGACTCATCCAGACCTGATACTCTGCCCGGTCTGGTTCCAGACCAGCAAAGAGTTCACCCGTGTCTAGTACCTCCAGGTTGGCTTTACCAAATTCTCGTTTGGAGGCTTTTTCGACTCGGCCGCCTAATTGCGTGGTCATAAGTTGGGCACCGTAGCAGATTCCCAGTACCGGAATGCCTAAATCAAAAAGAGCCGGGTCGCTCTTTGGTGAGTCTGAGTCATAAACACTCTTCGGCCCACCGGAGAGGACAATACCCTCAGGGGCCATATTCTTGATTTTCTCAATAGACAAGTGGTAAGGGTGGACCTCGCAATATACTTTTTGCTCCCGGATACGGCGGGCAATTAATTGCGTGGTTTGGGAACCAAAGTCGAGAATTAGTATTTTTTCTGTTTGAATATCCATAATTTGCAATTTAGGTAAAGTAGTAACTGTTCTGGGAGGTGCTCCCAAAAAGTTACATTACGGAGTTAAAGGTAGTATATAGCTCTACCCAAAAAGTTATGTAAGGTGTTTAAAAGTAAGAACCGTTTTAGTACCTTACAGATTGTTTTCTCGGAGTCTGTGCGTACCTGTTTTTTAGAAAAGAATTTATAAGGTACTTAGGTAAGCGTAGACTCCGATACCCCCTCGCGGGGTGTTAGAGTCTACTATCCCAACCTGTAATTAGGAGCCTCTTTAGTAATAATGACATCATGAACATGACTCTCTTTAAGGCCGGCAGCGGTGATTCGAACAAATCTAGCCTTCTTGCGCAGGGTCTCAATATCCTTGGCTCCCACATAGCCCATGCCGGAGCGCAGCCCTCCCAGAAGTTGATAAATCGTATCAGAGATCGGCCCCCGGTAAGGTACCTTGCCTTCAATTCCTTCCGGAACCAATTTACTGTGATTGTCAACATCCTCCTGAAAATAGCGGTCGCTGCTACCTTTTTTCATAGCTCCCAGAGAACCCATGCCTCTGTAACCCTTGTAGGTTCGGCCCTGGTAAAGAAAGGTTTCGCCTGGTGCTTCATCGGTACCGGCAAACAGGCTGCCCACCATAATGGAGTGGGCGCCTATACCAATGGCCTTGGTTATATCGCCGGAAAATTTTATACCGCCATCGGCAATAACCGGAATATCATATTTGGCCGCCGCTGTGGCGCAGTCGTGAATTGCTGTCATCTGTGGTACTCCAACACCTGCGACAATTCTGGTGGTGCATATTGATCCAGGCCCAACGCCTATTTTAACACAAGAGGCCCCGGCCTTTATGAGATCGGTAGCCGCATCGGCAGTGGCGATATTACCAGCTATGACCTGGAGATCAGAGAAAGTCCCTCTTAGTCTTGCCAGGGCCTTTATGATATTTCTTGAATGGCCATGGGCGGAGTCAAGCACTACAATATCAACTCCAGCCTTTATCAGGCGCTCTATTGACTCAAGCTCGGTGTCCACTCCAATTGCCGCTCCGACCAGAAGACGTCCAAGGGGGTCTTTGGCGGCCTTAGGATAGCGCTTTATTTTCTCGAGATCCTTGGTGGTAATCAGGCCGGTGAGATTACCGTCATCATCGACCACCAGGAGTTTTTCAATACGGTGTTCGTGTAACAATGCTTTTGATTGCTCCAGAGTTATGCCCATTTGAGCCGTGACCAGATTTTTACTGGTCATGACGTCACGAACCTTTAGCACCGGATCGGAAACAAAGCGCAAATCACGGTTGGTGACGATGCCAGCCAATTTTTTTCCTCTCCTTACCGGGACTCCAGAAATATGAAAATTGTGCATAATTTTTTGCACATCTGCCACAGTACTGTCTTCATCAACAGTAATCGGGTCAACAATCATGCCCGACTCTGATTTTTTTACTCGTTGAACCTCGGTAACCTGATTATCAATTCCCATATTCTTGTGGATGATACCGATTCCACCTTCACGAGCCATACTGATGGCTGTACGGTGTTCGGTTACGCTATCCATGGCAGCGCTTACCAGGGGGATTTGTAATTTAATGGAATTTGTCAGTCTGGTTGAAAGATCAACCGCATTTGGGAGAATATCCGAGGCTTGAGGGACTAACAAAAGATCGTCAAAGGTATATCCGTCTTTGATGATTTTATCTTGCATATCTAAAAACTCCTCTATGAAAAATTTGTAACTGTTCAGGTGCGCCCCATTTTAGCCTTCTAGTATGCTTCGAAGTTCAAAATGAACAAAGATGGAACACTCCTGAGCAGCTACACTTACGAGTTTAGGGTATTTTAAAAACCCTATCCGAACAGTTATAAAAATTTATGTATAACACCCTACCATAAAATATTTTTACAAATAAAAAAATCTCAAAAAAATAATACTTATAAATTATGTAAATTGGTTGGGGGAGAATGTCGTATGTGAAATTTATCTGGGTTGGGACGTTCTCTCCTATATGCTGCACACAAACAATAGTTGATGCACTCGTAAAAAGTCTACGCTTAGCTACTTAGCCATCCCATTGGTTTTTACGAGACCATAAACCTTAAGCACCTTGCCATCCTGGAATTGTGGTTTCGACAATCCAAATATATTCAGTATTGTCGGGGCCAGGTCAACTATGGCTGGATCATCGTCCTCAATTCGCCAGTTTGAGAAAATGACACCCGGCACCAAATCTGGATCAAGGCAATGATCACCACTCCAACGTTTGGTATTTGGTTCGACCACCGCACCGCTTATCTTGCCAACGGCACTGTTCCAGCTTATGCGGTAGCCTTCCCGAAAACCGGGGAAGATGTCTGGCGCCTCCCGAACATATGGCCCCCGCAGGGCTTCATCGGCAATGATGGCTCTGTTAATGGGATTTGTTCCACGCTCCACATCAATAATATCTTCCATTTTTTTCTGGAGTTCCATTAACAGGGCATTGCGCTCTGCGCCGGGTTTAACTATCCCCTCTTTTTCACGTCCTTTGGTGTTAATAAATATACCGGTAAGTCCCATGGCGTAGGCCCTGGTTTTTGACCAGTCGGTACCTGCCAGCCACTGTCCGCCTGGTTCGATACCATCTTTCAGCACCAGATAGCCTTGCTGCCAGAGCCAGGTATTAAGATTGATTCCCCATTTAAAGGGCTTGAAGCCGTGATCGGAGATAACAATAAGTAGATCCCGGTCGTCTATTTCATCTAAAACCTGGCCCGTTAAGCGATCGGAACGTTCATAAACGCCAAGGATGGCATCTTTATGCGTTTCGGTGTCTTTACCGGCGTTAGCGGGGTGGTCGGCGGCTAGATAACGGAAAAACATATGTTGGATGCGGTCAGTGGTGTCCAGAACGGAGACCAGCAGTCCCTCCTTACTGCGTCTTATATTGTCCAGAAAGGCGGCTTCCCGACTGGCGCAGATATCATAGGCCTGCTCCAAAAAGGCCTTTTCGTCGATGACCCCCTCATTTAAAGCCCATGTGTCCTCTGCCAATCCCAAAGTGGTAAAGGGGCCGTGTAGTTTTGCAAGGCATGTTGAATAGTAAAACGGGTGGCTGATGGGGAGAGATGGCCGCTCTGGGTCAATATTGATGGGGGTAATATAAATCTTTAAATCCGGCTCAAATTCAGTTATCAGAAATTTAGCGATGCCGCGCACCTTTTTGCCCAGGCCGATTGTGAAGGTGAGTTTTACCCAATCGGAGTATTTCCCCGGTTGCAGGTTAATTTCCCCGTCGGGAAGGGTGAGACTTACCGATTTTGTTGTGCGGTTGACCTTCCCGGTGACGGGAATGGTCAGGACATGACTGGCACCGCCATTTAGCGGATCGTTGTTGTGCCGCTGGATGGTGGGGCCGGGAATATGGCTGCTGAAATTATCGCCCTGAAAATCCAGAGGGACAATGGTGCCTTTGGTAGCGGAATCCTGTTGGGCCTTGGCGCTGCTGAGCAAGGTGAAACTCCCTTGGGTACCTCGCAGGTCTGGGGCGCACATGGCAGAAAGACAGGTGCCATAAAATTTTTCCGGTGGAAAGGTAATGGGGACTCGCAGCACGGTGCTGAAAATCTTGTGCTGTCCCAGAATCTTCCAGAAAGAAGTGCTTTTACGCAGAAACTTCACGGTGTTGACGATGCGGGGATATTTAAATGGCCCCAATTTGAATAATTTTGTCCTGGATGAAATTATGGCCGATGACAAGACCGGTTGGTAGTTCCTCGGATTACGGGTGAAAAAATCAAATATGCCGTGCTTGCCGGGGTTGACCCCAGTGGAAAAACTTGACCAGGCCACTGGAGAAATTGATGGGGTGGTGGTCGCAAGGTTCTTAAAGGTGCCGGACTCGCCAAGCCTTTTCAGGTTAGGAAGTTTGCCAGCTGCCATATATTCACGACATAGGTCTGGATCCATGCCGTCAAAGCCAAGCACGATAACCCGTCTGGCTCTTGTCCTTTTGCGGGTCTTCCGGCGCTTGAAAAAGAGGTGTATAGTTCTAACAGGCAGGGTCAAAATAGTGAATAGGGCCAATAAGAAGGCGACAATCAGGACAAAAAAGGATGAGATCAGCGCAAAACCTGCTCCCGGCCCGATGTAGGCAAAGGCGGTGGCTGGCAGAGCGACAATAGCGCACAGGAGAACGGCGGTGGTTAAAATGACAGGCGGCAACGGTTTATCCACGCTGGCGGTACAAGTTTCTGTCCACCACCATAGCCATTTTTTCTATATTCAAACTGCTGCCAAGAAAGGTGCTGACCTGTGCAGCCTGGGACGATGGGTCATTGATGACCGCAGCGTAATTTACATATAAAACACTCATTTTTTGCTCAGCCAGGGATTTTTTTATTTTGCGCAGATGCATGGAAAATTTGGCGGCCATAACCTTGTCGGGGGCGTTTTTATCTTGGCCGCTGCGCTCCAGCATCTTTTGCTGTGAGGCCAAAACTTCCGATATCTGCCGTTCCATAAATATAATTTTATAATTCAGATTGTCCGGGAGATGGGGTAGAAGTGACGAAATAATCTTGACGGCGTGTCCTTCGGCCTGCGGCAGCCAAGCGGCATTGCGGGCCAGATTTTTTACTCCTTCATACTCGTAATAGCCGTTGGGATTGTCGGTGTCTGCCTGCCGGGTATCATCCTGAAAAGGGCTGACTCCGCCCGCTTCCAGCATCTTCATCGTCATGGAAGTGCCGGAACGCGGCAAACCTGACACGATAATTATCTCATTATTAGTGCTTGAGGTCATTTTAATGGCTTACAATAAATTTCTTTACTCATTGTCGAAGTGCTCATTCTATTTGATCGTTGTGCCCACCGTGGACGGGGCGATTTCCTCAATGAAAATTCCTGGTTCGCTGGATACCTTAATTTTCAGATCGTGGTGGCCTGGACCCGCACTGGCATCGACCTCAGCGTGGAACAG
This sequence comes from uncultured Desulfobulbia bacterium, assembly GCA_964439085.1. Lineage (GTDB taxonomy): Bacteria > Desulfobacterota > Desulfobulbia > Desulfobulbales > VMSU01 > JAADIV01. Next base: position 26,311 of record CAYTNB010000008.1, read on the forward strand.
CTTTCGAAGATTTTTATATTTATTGATCATGAGTAACGGCAGGCGGACTTTAATCTTGATAATTTTTGTTTCCAGCCGGGCTTGTTGTTTCCCGGCCAATCCTTTGACGACTATAGGTATTTTACCGATCTCTCTTTCCACGATCTTTTCCTTGATTCTTATATGGGCGGTGACACTTGGATCTCCCACCAAATCAGCTAATTCTGGAGGGATTTTCAGAAAAACCTGCCTGGTGACCGCATGAGACATCCCGGTGAGATCAATGGCCTTGGTTGGTATATCCGCCTCCTTGGCAATTAATGTTTGAGGCCCTGATATGGTAAGTTTGTTAGGGGAAAGATCAATACCAGCCAATTCGTATTCCTTGGCCGTCGCACCAATTGTTACATATTTAATAGGCAGGTCTTTTTGGATCAGTTTGTCGAGTAGCAGGATGATATGCGATGGCTGAACACGCAGAACAGTTATTCCTCTTGGAAATGACATTGAATCGTTCTTGTTATCAATAACAATATTGCCGGGAGTGGCGTGGGATAAGTCTATGGAACGGGAAATCTGTTGCTGTGATATCTCCCGGATAATACTGCGGGGGCCACTTACTGTGACATCCAATATGTCCTTGAATTGGTTGGAAATGACCAGATCCCGAGGCAGGTTGACAATCTCCACTGGTATTCTGACATTCATGTCAACCCGGTCTTCACCAGCTACAAAATACCAGAGAAAAATCGCAAAAAAGATGGATATTAATTTGATTAGCCAATCCTTGGTCCACGGTAATCGTCTGTGATTGTTGTTGCTCCGCTGGGCGGGCTGGTAACCTCTCATATTTTTTTAAACCAGCTTATCCATGTCAATGGCTGGCCCTCCCTGGGGATGAAGAGGTCTTTTAAAAGGCTCTGCAGGCTGTCCTTATTGAGGTCGGTGGTAATGGCGCCGTGCTGAACCAGTGAAATTCTGCCGCTTTCCTCGGAAATCACCAGTACTACTGCGTCAGTTTCTTCGGAGATACCTAGCGCGGCTCGGTGCCTGGTACCCAAGCTTTTTGCAACATAAGGATTCTTGGTTAAGGGCAGGACGCAGCGTGCCGAGTGAATACGGCCTTTGCTGATTACTACGCCTCCATCGTGCAAGGGGGAGACGTTTCTGAATATACTGATTAAAAGTTCATGACTCAACACCGCATCAATTGTGTGGCTGGATTCCAGATAGTCCTTCATTCCAGTTTCCCGTTCAATGACAATTATGGCGCCGATTTTATTTTGGGACAAAATTTGGGCTGCTGTCACTAATTGGCCAATATCCAGATCAGTTTTTTCCTGTTGCAGGGTAAAGGGCGCCGCCTGACCCATCTGAGTTAAGGCCCGGCGGATATCACGCTGGAAGACGATGATTACAATTAGGAATATGGAACTTAGTAAGGTGCCTAATAACCAATAGAGCGTCATGAGCTCAAGCTCTCTGGCCCCAAAATAGACAATGATCAACACCCCGATCCCGGCCAGCATCTGCACCGCTCTGGTGCCTCTGATGAGCAGAATTATCCGGTAGATAATGAAGGCAACAATCATTATGTCGGCGATATCCTGCCAGCGGAGGGATTGTAGAATATTTAGCATAAGAATATTATGCCTGAAAACAGGATAAAATACAAGATTATCGTTTTGAAAACAGGCTCAGAAAATCAATACGATTGTTCACTGGTATATGATCAAGTTATACATTCAGCTTGTCGAAGTACTCATTAGCAATTATGGCACCAAAAATTTAGCGGTGAAATGAAAGCTTGAACCTTGGTGGATTTTGCTTTTTAACCAAATATCTCCGCCCAGTTGGTTGGTCAATTTTCTGCACACGGCTAAACCTAAACCTGCGCCTTCATGACTTCTGGTCAGGTAATTTTCCGCCTGCGTAAAGGCTTCAAAAATTGTCTCTTGTTTGTCAGCCGGGATGCCACAGCCTGAATCTTTAACCGAAAAATGCAAAAGTATAAAATTGTCTGGCTGTATCTCTTGGATTTGCACCTTAATCTTTATTCTGCCATGCTCCGTAAATTTTAGGGCATTATCGGTAAGGTCGTGGAGTAATCGTTTCAGTATTTCCGGATCGCCTGATAAGCCGGTTGGCACTGTTTCGTTAATTGAGAATTCTAACATTATTCTTTTATTTTTTGCTTTTTCCTGAAATGTTGCCAGAACACTTTCTAATACTTGCTTTAATGAAAAAAAATGAGTTGTTTTATTTTTCCGGCGTGACTCGAGTCTGGAAAAATCTAACAGCTGATTAATTAAGAGCATAAGTCTATCTGATGATGTTCTGATCATTTCCAGGAAATCTTTCTGCCTGGAATCCAATTCTGTACCACCCAAAATTTCACTGAAACCCATGATGCCATTCATGGGGGTAAGAAATTCGTGGCTGATCGTATTGATGAAGCTGCTTTTAATTTCATTGGCCTTTTCGGCGGCATTTTTGGCAATAAGAAGGGCTGAACTGGTTTTCTTGTGACTATCTATCTCCTGGCGCAGTTTTTCGAATATGCTTTTCTCTCTTAGTATTCTACTCAATTTGGCAATTAGTTCATCTTGCGGAAAGGGCTTCTCGATAAAATCGCTGGCACCGGCCTTGATGACATCTGTGTAGGAATAATTTTTGCTGTAGCCTGTCATCACAATAACGTTGGTGAGCGGCGCATGTTCTCTGACGAATTTAATAATCTGCATACCATCCAGAGTTGGCATTACCATATCGGTTATAATTACGCTGAAATTCTCAGACTCGATCAGCTCTATAGCCTTAAAACCATCTTTGGCCTTGGCGTATTTGTATCCGGCATCGTCTACATATCTTGCTACAAGAGCCAGGTGATCCTGATCGTCATCAACTATTAAAATTGATGGTAAAAAATCATTCATTATTGCAAACCAGCCTAATTATTTTTTGAGGTTAATCTTTTGCTAATTTTGAAATGACCATCGCTCCTAATGCCTTAGGCTTTCATCGATGGCCCTGCAAAGCTCCCCTATTGATATAGGTTTAATGATAACCTTTTTAATGCCCATATCCTGGGCTTTTTGTAGTAAGGATTTGTTCAAGGTGCCTGTCATAATGATGATTGGCATGTCAGGTTTAATCTTTAAAATTTCGCCAGCCATCTCTGAGCCAGACATTTGCGGCATTAGCTGATCGGTCAGGACCAAATCAAAGCTGTTGGGATTATTTTTGAAACTCTTTAACGCGATATTTCCATTGGACTTTATTGTCATTTTATACCCAGCTTTTCTGAGGTGCCGGGAGGTTATCTCTGCCAGAGATGTCTCGTCTTCAACGATGAGAATGCTACTGTTGCCGCCGATAATATGAGGAGGCAGGGACGTATCAGGTTTCGTGCCATGATCTTGGCATGTCGGAATATATATATCAAACGAGGAGCCATGCCCCGGTTGGCTGTCAACTGTAATTATGCCATTCAAATCGGTAATGATGCCATGAGTTATGGATAGTCCCAAACCTGTGCCTTCGCCCTGAGAATTGGTGGTGAAGAAAGGCTCGAAGATATGCTCTAACACTTCTGCGGTAATGCCCGATCCTGTGTCTGATACGGTAAGTTTTGCATAATTGCCAGGGGGTAGGCCGGGGGACATTTTAGTGTTCGTGGGTGTGATGTCGACAACTTCCAGGTTGATATCGATGGCTCCGCTCTGTCCTCCTATCGCTCGGTTGGCATTAGTGCATAAATTGATCAACATCTGATGTATTTGGGCGGGAGAGGCTATGATATAGGCGGTCGTGGGTGTGATGTTCGTGCGGATGTCAATATTTGCCGGAATAGAGGCTCGTATTAGCGCTACTGTTTCTTTTATCAGTGGTTGTATATGCATTGGGGACTTCGGCTGGTCGGTTTGACGGCTGAAGGTAAGTAATTGTCTGGTGATATCTTTGCCCCGTTTGGCGGCAGAGATAATATGTCCTAAATCTTCATGGGGCTGGCTGTTGCTCGGTAAACTTTCCTGGGCCATTTCGGCAAAACCCAGAATCGAGGCGGTAATATTGTTGAAATCGTGGGCTATGCCACCCGCCAAAGTTCCCAATGCCTCAAGCCTGTGAGACTGTTGCAGGTGTTGATTGAGTTTATCTTTCTCTTGATTGGCAATCTTTCTGGTTGTGATATCACGGATTATACCAATGGCGTGCCATTGGTTTTTTATTTGCAGCCTGGATAATGAAAGTTCTATGGGGATTTCGTGGCCATCTTTGTGCTTACCGTTCACTTCGATGGTTTGGCCGAATAAATTACCCTGACCAGTTTTAAAGAACTCCTGTAGGGCAGATTTATAGGAAGAAGTATAATTGCCAGGTACGATGATATCATGCAGAACTTTTCCTGTGGCTTCGGTATGTGAATGACCAAATACTGCTTCGGCCGCCGGGTTCCAGAAGGTGATCATGCCTCGGTTGTCCAGCATGATAATGGCATCGACAGCGGCATTGGTGATGGCCTGGTAACTTTTTTCACTTTCCTGGCGGTCGATTTCACAGCGATGCAGGCGGATCATGCCAGCAACTGCCGCCGCAGCGGTCTGTAAAATTGCTTCAATCTCCGGACGACGTTTGACTCCTGCTTTGGTGTATAAAGTGAAGACCCCCAATATAGTGTCATCTCCCGATTTTATTGGGATACAATAATGACCGTGCGGTGAGAGATTATCACAACAGTTTTCGTGTTGATCGTTGACTTGGTTCACGAAAACAATCTCTTTTCTCAAGGCGGCTCTGCCGCATAGGCAGCGGCCAAGTGGCAGCTCGGCGCATTGGCTAAGTTCCGGTTTAGCTACATTATGATGGGCCGTGAGAATTAGCTTTTGAGGGTTGTTTTCGTCAAGCAGAAATAAGGCCCCCTTTGGCTGTACCTCCAGCCATGGGAAAGAAACCATCAGAGCCAGAAATTCCTGCATTAAACGGGGAAAGGGGGACTTGCAGATGGACAGGCGCAGCAGATCACTTAATATCTCCTGAATCTTCCGGGCGCTAACTGGTTCTTGCGGGTTGTATTTGTTGGGCATGGTTCCCCCTAGGGGTTGGCTTTTGGTTTGTTAAAATTGATGCTCTCGCAAAAAGTACCCAATCCCGTCATCCCCGCGCAGGCGGGGATCCATAACATATTGAAACTACTGGATT
>CAYTNB010000009.1:0-30059 GCA_964439085.1 uncultured Desulfobulbia bacterium
CAGGTAAGCGGAGCGAAGCGTAGACTCCGAGAAAACAATCTGTAAGGTACTAAAACGATGGATCTAACACAAACCTATGTGAAACTTGCGGTTTTTTGTGGATCAATGTTTCTGGCTTTCTCCTATAGCATTGCCCGAAAAACCAACCAGTTTATTCCAAAAAACATTCTCCGTAAATGGCAAGTCATGGAGATATTCATCCTGTTCTTTTTGGTGGGATACCTTGTATTCCTCTTTATTATTAGCCGCAATACCTCGTTTCCAACCGAATTGATTGCAAGCACTATTTTTCTTGGGGGGGCGTTTTTTGTTCTTCTGGTCATAAATGTCACCCAAACAGTTATCAAGAGCATTAAAAGAAGGGAACTTGAGGTGTTTGCAATGCACCGGAAGCTTAACCACGCCTATGAGTCTACCATAGAAGGTTGGGGACGTGCCCTGGAACAGCGTGACTCTGAAACAAAGGGACACACGGTTCGGGTAACGGAATTGACAATAAAACTTGCCCAAAAATATGATTTCAGTAAGGACGAACTTGATAATATTAGACGAGGCTCCTTGCTGCATGATATAGGGAAAATGTCGGTGAGAGACATAATCTTGATGAAAGAGGGGTCATTAACGGAAGAGGAGCGATCAGAGATGGAAAAGCATCCTCTCTATGCCTTTCAAATGCTCTCGGCCATAGAATATCTGCTTCCAGCAATTGATATACCCTATTGCCACCACGAAAATTGGGATGGCTCTGGGTATCCAAGAGGCCTGCAAGGGGAAGATATCCCCCTTGCTGCACGCATATTTGCTGTAGTCGATGTGTGGGATGCACTGGTAAGTCAGCGGCGATACCACGATCCCTGGAGTACCGAAAAGGTTTGCGATCATATTATCTCCCGGTCTGGCACTCAGTTTGATCCTGATGTGGTACAAAAATTTTGCACCATGGAACTATGTGAATTAAGGAATAATGGGGAGAAATAGATATGTTTTATGGAGGGGGACAGGACGTGGTGACTAGACGACGTTTCGCACCTTAATTCAAAGGGGGTCAAAACGGGATTATTTGGGCGCAACCCAGGAATGTGGCATATTTTAAGAGAAAGATGTTGGCCCTGATGTTAAAACAATCAACCTGATTTACAAGCTCTCTGGGGTAAACGCCACTGTCTGATTAATTGTTTTTGCTCCAGTAAGGAGCATGACCAGGCGGTCAACTCCCAAGGCGATACCGGCTGCGGCTGGCATTATCTTCAGGTCTTCCAGAAAAGGTTCGGGGATTGGGCCGGGACATCGACCCTGTTTTTTGATTAGTTCTCGCTCATCATTAAATCTCCTGCGTTGTTCCACGGAATTATTAAGTTCAGTGAAGCCGTTGGCTAGTTCAATTCCGGCAATATAGAGTTCAAAACGTTGAGCCAGCTTGGGGTTTCCTGGCAGAATGGCGGCCAGGGAGGCCAAGGGCGCTGGATAATTGTATAGAAAAGCTGGTTTGTCAAAACCCAAGTTTGGTTCTAGAAAATCCACAAGCATTTCGTCAAAATTATTATCCTGTAAGGCCTTTTCGGCAGAAACTGGGGCGTAGCGCCGAAAGGCTTCCGAGACGGAAATTCTGATCCAGGGCGGGGTAAGGTCAATTGTTGATTCATCCCTGGTTATTTGATTAGGGTGAGGCATGGCCTGCAGCAGAGCCTCACAGTCCTCCATGAGATCGAGGTAATTGTGCTCGGCGGCATACCACTCAAGCATGGTCATTTCAGGAAGATGTAAATGACCACGTTCTCCTTTCCGAAAGCATTTACATATTTGAAAAATCCTGGGAAGACCAGCAGCCAGTAAACGCTTCATGCATAGTTCTGGCGAGGTCTGTAGAAACCAATCCCCGGCAATTTCCGGTTCAATAAAGGCCTCTGGAGCCGGAGCCGGGATACGGACAGGTGTATCAACCTCTAAATAACTCTGCTCAATAAAAAAGGAGCGAATCGCCTGAATAATAGCGGCCCGCTCCTTAATGTATTTATTCTCAATGCTATTCTGACGTGCCAACTCTGCTATTCCTTTACCCTCGTCATATACTCCCCGGTGCGGGTATCAATCTGCAGTAAATCATCTTCGTTGACAAAAGGGGGAACCTGCATTTCAAAGCCGGTTTCAACGGTTACCGGTTTGGTATCGGTGCCACTGGTATCACCCTTGGCCCAAGGGTCGGCCTTGATTACCCGAAGGTTGACGGAGATGGGCAGGGTAACATCAATTGGTTGGCCGTCAAACATTAGAACCTGCACATTCATATTATCAATCAGAAAATTAGTGTTTTCTCCTAATTGTTTACCGGTAATAAATAATTGCTCATAAGTTTCATTGTCCATAAAGTGATATTCTTCACCCTGAGAATAAAGAAATTGCATGGTACGCTCTTCCAGAGGGGCTTTTTTGAATTTGTCATTGGAACGAAAGGTACGTTCGAACATATTACCGCTTAACATATTACGCATTTTTGTGCGGTAAAGGGACTGGCCTTTGCCAGGTTTTACGAACTGGAAATCCATGACAATATATGGATCACCATCAATTTCTATTTTTAGGCCCTTTCTTAAATCAGATGCAGTGTACATATTGTTTCTCCATATTCTTTAAATCTCTTCCAGCGATTTTCCCGCCACTTCATAGACGCCTTTGGATAAACCAGACTTGTTTATAATTCTTTTTAGCTGATCTTGCATTAAGTTTTGATAGGGCTTAGCGTAGCGGCGCCAGCGGCTCAAACGTCCCAGAAGACGGGCGGCTATGGCGGAGTTTAAGCCATCAAGCTCTAAAACAGTATCGGTGAGCAGGGCGTATCCTGCTCCTGTGCGGTCATGAAAACAGATGGGATTGCCGGCTGCAAAACTGCCGATTAAGGCCCTTACCTTATTGGGGTTTCTGATGGTAAACCGGGGATGGTGCATGAGCTCTTTTACCTTGTTCAGGGTTTGGGGCAGCGGAGTTGTTGCCTGCAGGGCAAACCATTTATCAACCACCAGGGTTTCATGCTGCCATTTTTCATAAAAGGATTCCAGGGCGGTTTGGCCTTCCAGAGCCCCTGAATAGGTCAAGGCCGCCAGAGCACTTAGTTCATCGGTCATATTGTCGGCCGCCTGTAATTGGGCAAGGCACATAGATTTGGCTTTATCTGTACCTGCCATCATCAAAAAGGAGAGACATAAATTCTTTAAGCGCCGTTTACCCGCCATTATTGGGTCGTAGGTATATGGCGTGTGCTCGTAATCTTTGTAGATCAGTTGCATTGGCTCCGCTAGTTGCGTGCCAAATGTTTGTCGGACAAATTCTCGCACCTTGTGGATGGCTGCTACATCAATTTCCAGCATTTTTTCGGCCAGAAAATCCTCGCTGGGCAGTGTCATAATCTGGCTGATAAAGGCCGCATCATCATGGAAGCCTGGCGCTAGCACGGTCTTGAAAATTTCCGGCAGCCTTTGGCCCATGGTCAGTTTACGCCCCGCTTGACAATCACTAATCATGGTCAGCATCTTGTTGGTCAGCAGGCGTTGGCCGGCCTCCCAACGATTGAATGAATCCTGATCGTGGAGAAGGAGAAAGGCCAGTTCCTCGTCGCTATAATCGTATTGGAGATGAACAGGGGCGGAGAATTCCCGTAGAATGGAGGGTACCGGCGGACTGGATATTTTAAACACGAATTCTTCTTTTGGTTTTGTGATATGCAATACCCCGGAATCAAGAGTCCTCACGCCGCTTTTCGTCTGCATGTTAAGTGGGAATTCCTTGCCATCCTCGCCTAAAAGTGCAAACTTTAAGGGAATATGGAGGGCTTTACCGCTAGCGCCTTTTACCTCTGGAGCTTTCTGAGTTACAGTGAGCCTACAGGTTTGAGCTTGGGTGTCATAGTGGGATGAAATCATCAGGAGCGGGGTACCTGGTTCATTGTACCAGAGCTTGAATTGATCAAGGGCTCCGGGCTGGGCGGCACCACTCTCGCACCAGGCGTTTTCCATGGCCTGGACAAAATCTTCGGTGGTTACGGCCTGGCCGTCATGCTCTTTAATATAAATTTGCATACCACGCTGAAAATTGTCTTCTCCCAGAATGGTATGCAGCATGCGGATTACTTCCGCTCCCTTCTCATAAACCGTCAGGGTATAAAAATTGTTTATTTCTATATATGATTCGGGCCGCACCGGGTGAGCCATAGGCCCGGCATCTTCCAGAAACTGATGATTGCGAAGCATGTTCACATCGCCGATCCTCTTAATGGCCCGGGAGGAGGTGTCAGAGGTGAACTCTTGATCACGAAAGACGGTCAGTCCCTCTTTGAGACTTAGTTGAAACCAGTCCCGACAGGTGACCCGATTGCCGGTCCAGTTATGGAAATATTCGTGACCGATAACCGACTCGATACCTTCATAATCTTGATCAGTGGCGGTTTGTGGTTGAGCTAAAACATATTTGGAATTGAAGATGTTAAGCCCCTTGTTTTCCATAGCTCCGGCGTTAAAGTCATCAACTGCCAGAATCATGTATAGATCAAGGTCATATTCAAGCCTGAAACGTTCCTCGTCCCAGCGCATGGCCCTTTGCAGGGAGCGCATGGCGTGCTGGCATTTAGCGGCGTTGTGGTGCTCCGTGTAGATGCGTAATTCTACCTTCCGACCGGTACAGGTGGTAAAGCGGTCTTTGAGCATGGCGAGGTCGCCTGCTACCAACGCAAAGATATAGCAGGGCTTGGGGAAAGGATCATGCCAAGTAGCAAAATGGCGCTGGGTATTGATATCACCCTGTTGTATAAGATTGCCGTTAGAGAGTAAAACCGGGTATAGCTTTTTGTCCGCTTCAATTGTTGTGGTAAAAGAGGCCATCACATCGGGGCGATCCGGGAAATAGGTAATTTTACGAAAACCCTCTGCCTCGCATTGGGTACAAAAAATCCCATTCGAACGATATAATCCCTCCAGTGAGGTGTTGTCTTGTGGACGTATTCTCGTGGTGCAGGACAATGTAAATTCAGAGGGCGGCTTTTTGATGATAAGCTGCTCGGCCCTTAAGTCATAGTCTGCCTCGGAAAGTTTTTTATCATCCAGTGATATATCTATTAATTCCAGATGGCGGCCATCCAAAACGAGATCTGCGGTACCAAATTTTCTTTGTATCTCAAGCTGCGCCTTAACTATGGTAAACTCCTCATATAGATCAAAGTGCAGATCCACCGATTCTACGATAAATGGCAGAGGTTGGTAATCACGCAGGTATTGGGTAATTGGTTTTTGGGGCATTTAATATCTCTTTTCTGTAAATATTGTTAACTTTTCCAAAAGTGGCAGTAAAACTCCTGGTATCTCGTAAACTTTGAAAGTGTCGCAGGATTACTTGTCATTTGACGTACAACGGCGTTACGACTTCTGTTCTGTTACACAGCGCTGCTACGCGCCGCCAGTCGTGCCTTGTTGGCACGCCAAATCATTTCGTAATCTCGCACTTCAAAGTTTACGAGGTACTAAATTGAAGTTTTCGCTTACCTCCGGGTAAGTTGCTTAAAAGAGCGACTATACTACTTCTAAATTTTTTCAACTACAGGAAAGAGCAATTTCTGTTTGGGATGTAGGTTCTCAAAGGCAACGTTGGGATTATATCTTTTCATTAGCCAGAACGGTAAATCTAACTCGTTATGGGTTATTGTCCAGATATTATCGCCACGCTTAACGGTATATGTTTGCACCCCACTTACCTTGAAGGCGGCAAAGAAATCCTCGGCTATTCCCTTGTGAAATTCATATCGGCGTTCCTCAAAGGTTTCTTTGCTGATCTTATTCAGAGGGATTTTTATTTTCTGGTGGTTTTTTATTTGGCGCCGGAAGGGGAGGTGGTTCAAATCCCTGATTCTTTGGGTGGGGATATTAAGCCAATCGGCATAGTGCCCCAGTGTCTCTGATTCTTGAACCTGTATCATGGCTATTTGTTTGCCGATTTTATCAGTATATATTTCCCCAACCTGAAAATTGCCAATTAAAACTTCGGGATTGACGGAAATTAAATTCTCTGGTGGTGGGTCAATCGCTGGTTGTTCTTTTTCTAATTCCGTATCATGCCCGGCAAGAAAATAACTTACATTTACCTGCCAATTTGTCGTATGCGACTGTCGCATGGTCAGTTTTTGGGGCATTGAATTAAGTATGCTGGCTAGTTTTATTGGCTGTGGCGTTGACTCAGGTAGTTTCACTACGGCCAGTTTAGTGATTGGTTTTGCAACTGAGATTTGTTTAGGCGGTTCGGGCTGTTCTTTTTTTCTTATGGCCTTGGTTATTGTGGACTTCTGGCTGTTTAATCTGGCCCTTGCCCCCTTGGGTTTACTAACAGAGGTACTTAAGCTTGCCAGTCGTTGTTCTCCTGGGGCGGGTATTCTTAAATTTTGTCCTACATAAATTACAGCCCTGCGGCCAAGCTGATTGATATTCAGTAGGTCTTCCAATTTAATCCTTTGCATTCGAGCAATTTTCCCAGCGGTATCTCCTCGGGATACTCTGTAAAAACGGCTCCGTTTTTGGGACTTTTTATATAAATGGGGGGGGATTGCGGTTAGTTGATCCAGCGCTCCCTTTGGGAGCCTTAGTTTGTAATTTGTTGGTATATATTTTTGTCCGCTGAATATGGGGGGCCGTAGGGCCGGGTTAAGTGACTTTATTTGGTTTGTGCCGAGATTAAAAAATTTTGCTACCTCATGTATGTCCGCGTAACCTTTTAATAAAAAATTCTCAGTTGCTATAGGTTTCTCTGGCTGTAAATCAGGGAAGTATTTCCGATAATGTTTGGCTATTTTTCTGGCGGCCAGAAACTCTGGGTAAAAGTTTTTTGAGGCAAAACCAAATCGTTGGTTTTGATAATTATCTATAATCTTGTCATAAGCTCCGAACTTTTTTTGGGCTCTAAACATACTGGTTGCCCCGTGATTATAGGCGGTTATGGCTAAAGGCCAGTCTCCCAGCTTTTGGTAATTTTCTTTTAAATATTTGGCAGCGGCCTTTGACGCCACGATTGGATCTCGCCGTTCATCAACCGTATAACTTATGGTTAAAAAACGTCGGCCAGTGGAACGGATAAATTGCCATATTCCCGCCGCCCCAAATTTGCTGTAGGCTTCGTAGTTGTAGGATGATTCTACGTGAGGAAGATAGGCCAAGTCAGTGGGCAGATGATTGGCACGAAAAATTTGTTTAATTTCGGCAAGATAACGGCCTGAATTTATGACTCCCTGCTTAAACCGGTTTTTGAGACATAACTGAAAACGCACATTTTTGGCAGCCTCACGTAGTACCTTGGAACTGGGATGGCCGCCAAACATGGCAATGATCTTCTTCTCTGTTGTGGAAGATACTGGATGTCCGCTGGCAAGATTATTAAGAACTTTGCGATATTTTTTCTTGGCAAGTTTTATCTTTTTTTTGTTTATTCTGTAGTTGCCGGGGATTTTGCGATCTTGCAAGTCGATTACTTCATAAATTACCGCCAGATTATTACTGTCATGAATTAAACCGTGTTTTGAGGAGTATTTGGAATAAACTTTTTCCCAAAACTTGATATTTGCCTGGATGTTTGGATAAGTTGGAAAGGGATTTATGGTGGCGGAAACCACTTGGGGGACGGAAAGAAGGAACAGCAACAGGAATAATGTGCGTATGCTTTTATGTTTAATCATCTAACCTACATGCGGGGATACGTGCCTTAACGGTAGTCGCAAGTCACTTGTTCTAAAGGTTTTTTAGGAGTTTTTGCTTGTCGGTTATTTTTGACACAAAGCAGGCCATCACAATGCATTAACACTCCACGAGGGGGTATAGATACCTTATAAATTCTTTTCTAAAAAGCAGGTAAGCGGAGCGATGCGTAGACTCCGAGAAAACAATCTGCTAAGGTCCTAATGGTTTATCGTAACTGGGTCATGAGTGTTCTATCATGTTTTTGCCATGCTTCTTGGCACTAACCAAGGCCTTCTCTGCCAGTAAAACAAGATTGTCCAGTGCGATTCCTACGGAAGGCGTCGTTGACGCTACTCCCATGCTTACCGAGATATATGAGCAAACCTTTGAATTTGGGTGCTTGACTTTTAAATAATCCACATTGGCTTTCATTTGGGCAGCCACGGCCATGGCACCTCGTAGACTTGTTCCTGACAGGCAGGCGGCAAATTGATTCCCACCGAATCTTGCGAGGTGATCTCCAACTCTATGCAAGGATGACTCAAGAACCTGGGCGATAAGTTTAAGGCAAACATCCCCTTTCTGTTGGCCGCATTCCTCCGCAAATTCTCTGAAATAGTCGAATTCAATGAAGATGAGAGCCATTGGCTTTGCATCCCGAAAGGAACGTCGCCATTCAAGCTGAAGGTTTTCATTGAAAAAACGACGATTGCCGACACCGGTTACCTCATCTGTAATTGCTAATTCTGCGAAGCGTACGTTGGCATTTTCCAAGTCCGTCTTTACTCTTAGTAATTCTATTTCTCTGGCCTTTCGCTGAGAAATTTCATTTGAGAGTTTGACCGCTGATGCAACTCTGGTTATAAGCTCAAGCTCGCGTACCGGCTTGGTTATGTAGTCAACGGCCCCAGCATCAAAGGCGGCATGTATGGTTTCCGGCTCATCCTTAATTGTCACCATGATTATTGGGGTGTCGGCGAAGAACTCATGCTCTTTGATTCTTCGGCAGACCTCAATACCATCGATATATGGCATCACGATGTCCAACAAAATACAGTCTATCTGCTGTAATTTTTTTTCCTCAGAGGTAATACCTAGAAAATCAAGGGCCACAGGGCCTGATTCCGCACAATGCACATCCTGGTAACCATTTCTGGTAAGGGCGGTTTGCAGAAGTCGTAATATTGGCGGAGAATCATCAACTATTAATATGCTCATTATTTTATCTCGTATCTTAATCTACAATTTGCGTGTTTTTTATCCCCTCTAAGGAGGAGTAAACGGGGTACCCCTTGAGGGTACTGAACTGAGTGACAAAAATTTGATTAGAACGTTTGCTTATAATAACTTAACATCTATTGCGAACATACTTGTCCGGGCCTTGTTTTATTTTAAGTCTGTGCTTACACCCAGTTTATCCGGGTTAGGAAGGTTAAATTAGAGAAATTGGTAAGTCTTTAAGGCAGGGCTACGAGCTATCTCTTTATTTTGTAACACAATCGCCGTATAAGAATGATACGAGTAGGTTACCAATTTCTAGCTCATGATGCAAATAATTATAATGAAAGCTCAAACTGTTAATATAACTCTTCACTCATTGTCGGAATGTTCATTCGCGCATGCACAGGTAAACGAGCTTGTGAGGCTCTGGGTTATTTCGCTGAACTTTTAAATTTGGATTACCAATGTATACACCAATAATCGGAACTCTGGCTTTTATAGTTTCCCCAGATAGTAAGAGCACACTTCTGGTGCATCGCAATAAACGCAATTCTGACCAGCATTTATGGAAATATAATGGCTTGGGTGGTAAACTGGAGGCCGATGAAGATGTGCTGAGTTGTATCAAACGGGAGATCTTAGAAGAAGCAGGCCTGGAATGTCAAGAAATAATCCTGCGTGGCACTATTAGCTGGCCTGGTTTTGGCTCCAACAATGAGGACTGGTTTGGTTTTATCTATCGGGTTGACAGTTTTACAGGGGAACCTTTTTCTGAGAATGAAGAAGGAGCACTTGATTGGTATCCCATAGATCAGCTTGAAAAACTGCCCATGTGGGAAGGAGACCGGTATTTTTTACCTATGGTTTTTGATCATCACCCCACGTTGTTTCATGGGGTGATGCCATACCAGAAATCCCGGCCTGTAAGTTGGAACTTTACTCGGGGTTGAGTTTATTACTAAGATCGCTTACATCAAGGCGGGCCTCAATTCTCCCCCCTAGCTCAGCAACGCTACGATTGTTTGTAAGTGCTCAATAAACCAACTTTATAACATCTAGGAATGTAAGAGTTTTATGGAGCGCTTACGATTGTTTTTTCTCCCAACCTGGGAGAAATCAGGTCATCAACCGCAGTCCGATGCATCGTAAGGATCGTAGGTGTCGGCAGCGTTTTTGAATAAATAATCATTGACTCGGGCGATTTGCTCAGCTGTTATCTTGCCCCAACTCCCGTCCTTAGCGCAGCTTGTATATCTCTTCGCAAAGACTCTGTCCCAGCCTTTGCGGACTTTAGATTCGGTGTACAAAAATTTAGCATTCTTGTCGTTGCCCCGGTAATGACAACTTTTACAATTACTCCGGAATATTTTGTAACCCTCCCATAGAGAGGCGTGTGTGAATATCCGGCAAGTTTTGGTTACTGCATCACAACGTTTTACAGGACTTGCCCCGGCTTGTCCTACCCAACAAAAAATTAAAAAAATACCCAATAATCCGATGAGTGCTTTCTTCATACTAACTACCTCCTGTTTTTTGTATCACAAAGTCTCAGCTCGATAACAATGCTACTTTTGATGATAATTGTCAAGTTTCTGGGCTAGATAGTTACCATTTCATTAAATTCTTATGGACGTCTATCTATATATACTTTATTCTCTCTCTCTTGTCTTTTATCATATTTGATGATAGCTGTAACTTTAGGGAAATATCAATATGTAACGAAAAAATTTGTAAGGAAAATTATGCAAAGTGATACTCCTGTAGAAGCAAAATATCCACCAGAGGTGCGGACTGTAAAACTTGGTGAGCGGACGATCATTCTGGTCGGCACGGCCCATGTGTCACAGCAGTCAGCCGATCTGGTTCGTCAGGTTATTGAAAGCGAAAACCCGGACTGTGTATGCATTGAGCTGGATCAAAAACGCTATGATTCTCTGGTTCAGAAAAAGCGCTGGGAGGCTCTGGATTTAAAACAGATTATTCGGACAAAGCAATTATCCACTCTAGTGGTTAATCTTGTTTTGGCCTCTTACCAAAAAAAATTGGGTGCTCAATTAGGGGTTTTGCCTGGATCTGAGCTTTTAGAGGCCGCCAAGGTTGCTAAAGAATGTGGTATTCCCATCGCTCTTTGTGACCGTGAGGTGCGGGTAACTCTGCGGCGGGCTTGGCGAGCCACCTCTTTCTGGAAAAAGAGCTATTTGCTCGCCAATCTGGCGGCGAGCCTCTTTGACAATACAGCAATGGATGAGGACAAGATTAACGAGTTGAAGAAGCAGGACGTTCTATCTGAGTTGCTTAATGAATTAGGCCAGAGTCTGCCAGAGTTAAAAATCGTAATTATTGATGAGCGTGATACTTATCTGGCTGAAAAAATTAAGTCTTCCCAAGGTAAAAAACTTGTTGCCGTGGTCGGGGCCGGACACCTGGAGGGGACGATAAAGGCCCTGCGTGAGGATCGTGCCGCAATGATGGATAGAATAAATGTCATTCCGCCAGTGTCACCTATTTGGAAGGTTTTGGGCTGGGCGGTTCCGGCACTTATTATTGGCTCAATTATGTTTATCGCACTGCACAAGGGCGGTGCAGTGGCCGGGGACAATGTTATCTATTGGATATTGGCAAATGGTATCCCGTCAGCGATAGGAGCAGCCATTGCTCTGGCGCATCCTTTTACCATAATCGGAGCCTTTGTTGCAGCTCCCATAACAAGTTTAACCCCCATAATTGGCGCAGGTTATGTCACAGCCTTTATTCAAGTGATGGTGATGCCACCGGTGGTCAGGGAGTTTGAGACAGCCTTGGATGATATGACGACCTTTAAAGGCTGGTGGCGTAATAAATTGCTTAAAGTGATTCTGGCCTTCTTGCTGCCCGGTTTTGGCTCTATGATCGGTACTTGGGTGGGTGGCGCTAAAATTGTTTCCAATCTATTCTGAGATTTTTAAAAAGGTATTTAAAATGAATAAAAAGAAAAAACAGCCTAAAACAATTATTAGCAATAAAGAGGCACGACATCTGAGGTCCTTGGGACACCATCTTACGCCTTTAGTTATGTTGGGACGGGAGGGGGTGACTGATACGGTGTTGGCATCGCTGGATATCTTGTTGACCAAACGGGAATTACTGAAGGTTAAGATACAGAATAATTGCCCTTTGGATCGAAAAGAGGCCGCAGAAGAGTTGAGCGCTGCCACTGGCGCTGTCGTGGCGCAAGTAATTGGCAAGATGATTCTGCTATATCGCCACAATCCCGATTTACCGACAGAGAAAAGAATTAGTCTCTCATGACGAGTAAGGACTCTTTATTTTTAGATAAAAAATCTACCGTGGATGATTTCCGGTTCACCGATAAGGTTGCGGAGGTTTTTGATGATATGCTGGGGCGTAGTGTGCCATTTTATCATGAGACCATTGCGATGACTGCCCAGCTGTTGGCCCGGTTTCTCAAGCCCGGAGGACGGGTTTATGACCTGGGCTGCTCCACTGGTAATACCTTGATTGAACTCTCCCGTAACTTGGCTAGTCTCCACCTGCATTTTACAGGGATCGATAATTCCGAGGCCATGATTAATAAGGCTATTCTCAAAGCCGAGATGTACTCAAAGCTGGATTGTGTGAATTTTGAAGTTGCTGATATCTTTAATGTGCAATTACTTGAACCGGCAGCTGTAATTATGAACTATACCCTGCAATTTATTCGTCCTATGCTCAGGCAGGGTTTTATAAAAAAGATATGTGATACTCTACCCGCTGGCGGAGTTTTGATTGTCAGTGAAAAGTCCGTTAATCATGATCCTCTTTTTAACAGGACTTTCATCCAGCTATATCTTGATTTTAAGCGGCAGCAGGGCTATTCAGAAATTGAAATTTCCCAAAAACGTGAGGCCCTGGAAAATGTTCTGATTCCATTTTCTGATAAAGAAAATATGGATATTTTGCGTCAAGCCGGTTTTCAGCACACCGATAAATTTTTTCAATGGTTCAATTTTTCGTCATTTGTGGGGGTGAAAGATTAGTTTGGCGCCTACATATTTATCCCAAATGCCCAAGGCTAACGCCGAAGCAATTTGCGCCCTGCATGAAACTATGCGGCAGAGGTTTGCCCAGGACAAAAAGGGCTTTCTGCGTTTTCGCAAGCTTTATGAGACTTTAGCCGAAATACGGGCTGAATCGTTGGACTTTGGCGTTGATGTGGTGCGAATAGGCACAAAAGACGAAGTTAGTGAGGCAGATTTCAATAAAATTCATGATGTAATGCGGCAGTTTATGCCCTGGCGGAAAGGACCCTTTTCCATCTTTGGTGTCGATATTGATGCCGAGTGGCGCAGCGATAGAAAATGGCGGAGGGTTCAGTCTGTTTTGCCGGATTTAAATGGCAGGGTGATTGCCGATATAGGTAGCAACAACGGATATTATATGTTCAGGATGGCGGCAGATAATCCGGCTCTGGTGCTTGGCTTTGAACCTTATGTGCAACATTATTACGCCTTTAAAACTCTTAATAGCTTGGCCGGGCAGGAAAATTTGCTGGTAGAACCTTTTGGGGTCGAAGATATTGGTTTATTCCCGGAGAGCTTTGATGTTATTTTTTTGATGGGAATTATTTATCACCGGATATCGCCGATAGAGATGCTCAGAGAGATAAGGGCTGCCCTGAAGCCAGGTGGAATCCTAATCGTAGAGTCTCAGGCCATTCCGGGGGATGAACCAGTGGCTCTCTTCCCTGAAAGCCGATATGCCAAGGTGCCGGGCACCTATTTTGTACCCACCGCATCTTGTCTGGAAAATTGGCTCAAAAGGACCGGGTTTAGTGATGTCGATCTGTTTTATTCTCACCCTATGTCTGGTTCTGAACAACGGCGAACAGACTGGATGATCTTCGAATCCTATCGTGATTTTATTGACCCCAAAAATCAGCAATTGACCGTGGAAGGATATCCCGCTCCTTTGAGGGTGTATTTACGGGCGGCGAAGTAGAAAGTTAAGTCCTCCTGCCACTCCTTGTCATCCCGGAATGTTCTTAAAGCCGACCTAGGGCTCGGAAGAAAATAATTATCCCCTCCTGCTTGTTTTTCTGATCATTTTGTTCGTTGTGGAAACAGTTATATCGCACTGTTATGCGCCTCGAATATGCCCAAAAATCCGGCGTAATCCTGGGGAAATATTTTCTGCCGAGTCCCTTAAGCCGGGATCTCCTGTATCTCAATTTGTCCTCTTGTTTTATTCGTGAAGAATACCTCGATTCCATCTAACAATCCTAAATTATTCAGACGTTGCAGGCTGCATTTCTTTTGGCCATAGAAAATTGAACGATCCTGGCTGGCAATGATAAGCTTGTGCTTTTTCTGTGATCTCTCGCGGAGGATGTTTCTAACTCGCTTAAAAAATATCCTGGCGGCCACAAGTTCGCCTAGGGCAGGGTGGTATGGCCCGGCAATTAAACTGTCTTGTAACTCTACAGAGGGCGGGAGACCTATGCGAATAATTGGGATACTGGTTTTCGCCAAAAAATCCTTTATTTTTGCGGCCAAAATAATGGTGCGGTTAAGTGTTAAGGGGTGATATTGTTTTTGTTCGTATAATGCCGCCAAGCCACTGCCTTTAATTACCAGGGCTGGGTAGAGACGGGCAAAATCTGGCTTTAAATGGGCTAACTGTCTCACGCCCCGCATGGTGCTGGCGGTTGTCTCGTCTGGTAGACCCAGCATTAGTTGTGCCCCTATCTGTAATTTGGAGGTCTTAAGAATTTTAAGGGCCTGAACTGACTGAGCAAGTGTATGTCCTCGACCGCTGGCGGCAAGGGTGTTGTCATTCATGGATTGGATGCCAAGCTCCACCACCCGTACTCCGTAGTCCCATAAAAAATTGGCGGTGCCTGGGTTAATATAGTCTGGTCTGGTGGAAAGGCGGATGAAATCAATTTTGTTATTTTGTAAAAATGGCTGCACTGCCTCAAGAAGTTCTTGTTGGCGCTCTAAGGGCAGGGCGGTAAAGCTGCCCCCGTAAAAGGCTACCTGTACCTGGCGGCCATGGCGAGGTGATCTGACCAGCCATCTGTCAATCTCCTGACTGACATCATTTGCTTTCACCGTTGGCTCCACGACCTCGATCCCCGTAATGGGGGTTTGGTTGCAGAACAGGCAACGGTGCGGACAGCCTTCATGGGGAATAAAAATGGGAATAATCAGTGGAGAGCGGGTGGTAATGTGGCTCATATTATTTTTGGTTGGTAAGATGCTCCAGAGCCAGGGAAGCTGCTTTTTGTTCTGCCGCCTTCTTGCTTTTGGCAGAGGCTCTGCCAATCTTCTTGCCGTTCAGTTTAACGGCTACAGTAAAGGTCTTATTATGATCAGGCCCATCCGATTTTTCAAGGACATAGGTTGGTGTATATCCTTGAACGCTCTGGGTTAACTCTTGCAGCTTACTTTTCGCATCGGTTATTTCGCTAGTCTCTATACCAATCTCCAGTCGATGGTAAAAGTGGTTATGGATGATTTTGACAACCGTGTCGTAACCCGCATCAATAAAAATGGCTCCGATGACGGCCTCATAGGCGCATGAGATTATGGAGTCCTTTTGGCGACCACCGCTACGATCTTCCCCTTTGCCCAATAAGATGTATTTACCAAGGTTTAGTTCGTTAGCCACCTGAGCCAGACCTTTTTCCTGAACCAGGGCTGAACGTATTTTGGTGAGATATCCTTCGTCCTTCTTTGGGTAATTCTGGAACAGCATAAAACCGACGGCTAGATCAAGAACCGCATCCCCAAGGAACTCAAGGGTTTCATTGTCCTTTTTGGGAAGATCGGTGTGCTCATACGTGAAGGAACGGTGGGTTAGAGCCCGCTGTAGTAACTCCGTTTGAGTAAATCTATACCCCCAAATATCTTGTAATTCCGTGAGCTGCGGCATTTGATTATCAATTAATTTCTTTAATAATTTCGTCATTGTAATTTTTAGCTTGTCAAAAAGCCCTGGTGCGGCTAATATCAGCAATCATTTTTAGACGGTATGGCGGCGTAGCCAAGTGGCTAAGGCAGAGGTCTGCAAAACCTTTATTCATCGGTTCGACTCCGATCGCCGCCTCCATTTTTGAAAGGGGATTTTCGTTTTAGCGAAGATCCCCTTTTTTTTTGTTCTATAAGAATGTATGGGTGGGGCTGTTAATCTAGTCGCATTTTTGTTCGAGATCAAGGCATACGAGAAAATAATCACCGCCATATAGTTGATATTACGAGGGTTATTTTTTCGTATAACGCAGATATCGGGGAAAAGACACTAACACCCACGAGGGGGTATCGGAGTCTACGCTTACCTAGTGCCTCGTAAACCTTAAAGTGTCGCAAGATTACGAAGTGATTTGGTGTGCCAATAAGGCACGACTGGCGGCGCATAGCAGCGCTATGTAACAGAAGTCGTAACGCCGTTGGTGCGTCAAATGACAAGTAAGATGCGACACTTTAAGGTTTATGAGGCACTAGTACCTTATAAATTCTTTTCTAAAAAACAGGTAAGCGGAGCGAAGCGTAGACTCCGAGAAAACAATCTGTAAGGTACTAAATAAACGGGCTCATGGACAGCCTCCTCGTATGTTTTATCTGATTGTCTTGCCGCAAATAAAAATACCCGAGTAGAAAACTCGGGTATTTTGGGCGTAAATTAATATAGACCACTGCTCTAGTTATCAGGCACTGCCGTAGCTATGCAAACCGGACAGTAAAAAGTTTACACCGTAGTAGGTGAAGATAACACTCAAAAAACCAAAAATGGCAATAAGGGCGATGCGGCGACCGCTCCAGCCTCGTACAAATCTGGCGTGCAGAGCGGCGGCATAAATAAACCATGTGATTAGTGACCAAGTTTCTTTGGGATCCCAACTCCAGTAAGTACCCCAGGCCTCATTGGCCCAAATCGCCCCGGCGATAATTCCAGTACTAAGCCAGACAAACCCGAATATGATTGTTTTGTAAATTACATCATCAATGAGCCTTAATTGGGGCAGGGTATCAATAAGACCCTCGCTGCTTCGTCCCTTGTTCTTTTTTTTGGCTCGTTCTCTTCGGTCTTTCAAGATATACATCATACCCAAGCCGCAGGCCACGGCAAATGAGGCGTAGCCAACAAAACAGGTTACAACGTGGCCAATTAACCAGTTGCTTTGCAGGGCAGGAACTAAAGGCCTGATCTCTGTGCCAAACTCTGGAGAGAATGAGGCATAGGCCATGCTTACAAAGGCAAAGGGGACGGCGAAAGCACCTATTAACCTGTTTTTAAACTTCCACTCCAGCCAAAGATAAATAATTGCGATGGCCCAGGCAAAGAAGACCAGAGACTCATACATATTGGATAGCGGTGCATGGCCATAGCCCATTTTATATGATTCAGTCCAACGCAGAATGATCCCCGCTGTATGAATCAACAAAGTTGTGGCAGTAACCACAGAGGCTAAAACGCCAATTTTTTTTGCCCTAAAGATGAATATTGCAATATACAACAGTGATGCCAAAAGGTAGCCAAATATGGTGATTCCTAATAATTGACTGCTATCCATGATTTTCTCCTTGCAATAATTTACTGTCTTCAAACTTCTCGTAGAGAGAGCTCATAATCTTTTCAAAACCAATCTTGTCCTTATTACTGGTGCCGTTGATCAAAATTTGATCCTCTCCGCCCTCATTTTTTGATACGAAAATCCAGACTCGCTTATGGGACATGAAGAAAATAATAATCAGTCCCAAGATCATCATAATACAGCCGGTATATACCACCCAAACTCCCGGATCCTTGGCCACTTGCAGGCCTGTTGCGAAGCGAGGACTTAATGACAATAAGTAATTACTGCCGGGTCTTTTAACCTTTACAGTACTTTCCTGATTCATCCAGAACGATGATGGGGTTCCCATACCATCAGAGAACCAAATTTTGTAACGAAAGTGCCTCATCATATCCGGCCCTTCGATGTCAGTGATGCCAAAACTGATTTTCTCCGCTGGCCATTTTGTTGCCTGTTTAGTGGGATATTGTAGAATAAATTTTTGTTTTGCCTGAGAAGATTCATTAACGAGAGTGGCGGTGAATTGACCGTCGATGGCTTGGTAACTTGATTGATAGAAGGTTAAACCTCCGAATTGCAGGGGGTCGTTGACTACAATTGATTTGGATAATAGTTCTTTTCCGTTTTTAAGCACGCTCAGATCCGAACGAAATTCCTTGGGCATACCCGTATCGTAATAAGTTAGCTTAAAGTCGTTGCACTTTAAAGTGAAGCCTAATGGGATGGGAGGATGGTCATCTGACGATTTATAAACAACATCTGTGCTTCTCCCTTCTGGAATCATGACACTGGCTTTATATCCGTAAAATTTGCCGATTAGGGCGCCAGTAAAAATAACCAGAATACTTACATGTACAATTATAACTCCCAGCCGTGTCCAAGCTCCTTTCTGGGAAAAAAATAAAGTGCCATCATCCTTGGCGCATTGGCTGGTCTTCCAACCGGCCTTTGCCATAATTTTTTGGACAACGGCGTTTGTTTGTTCCAGGCCAATAGTGCTTTTAAAAACTCGCCTTAAGGACATCTTTTGCAGGCGGCTGACTTTGGTTGTTAAATTGTCCTGAGTTACGACTTTCCAGATATGTGGAAATCTTTCAATGGTACAAATGGTGAGGTTGATCGAGAACAGCACGAGAAGGGAAAGAAACCACCAGGACTCGTACATATTGGGTATGTCTAAGGCCTGAAATACCTTGGCGACATTTGGACCGTAGAGCTCCACATAGCGGAAGGCCGCTTCATTTTGGGGAATGATCGTACCAATAATTGAGGCAGCGGCCAGAGTAAACAGGGTAAAAAGAGCCAACTTTACCGAGGCAAAAAAATTCCAGACAATATTTCCGTGCTTGTTTTCCATAATGAAATTCTCTCAAAAGACCTGAGTGGTCAGGTTAGGGCCTAATTTGCTTATGCTATGAGGCCGAAAAAAGCCTGCCATTTAAGCACTATGATTTAATCATATGCGAATGGCAGGCTTCATCACTTTGCTTATGTTAAGCCTTTTTAGTATTTTTACAATTTAAATTATATGGATTATCCCATTTCTTCTAAAAGACGATCTATATCATCCTGGCCTACCTCCCCAGAATCATCTTCATCATTATCTTCTTCATCTTCTACCGGGGAGGCAAGTTCATCTAGTTTTGCAGTTTCTTGAGAATTAAATTTTTCCGCTGCCACCTTTGCAGTTTCTTCCCCTGTGCTGAATATTAACGATGGCTCCTCCTCTTTTTGTGAGAGTAAACTCTCCATAAAAACAACCGCCTCACGCATGGGTAGCAGTTTGAATTGATTATCTATTTTAGAGGTTTGGGCTAATTTTTGGGCATAATAATTAATACTTACAGCAATATTTATCGCATTATCGACATCATCTGCCAGACTTTCTGAATTGCCTGTATCTACAGAGCTATTACCTTGTCCAGCTTGACTCAGGGAGCGAAGCTCCTTCTCAATATTGTCTAGAATAGCGGCCAGCCCCCCAGTGGCAGAAGGTGCGGCGGGGGATTCATTACCTGCCGCATGAGGCTCATCATCATTCGCAGGGGCTTGGCCAGGTATCTCAATCTCTTCGGTAGGTGGAACCTCTAACGGTAGAAATTGATCTAGAAATATATCACTCTGCTGCTGATCCATCTTTTTCAAAAGATTACTTGTACTCTTGTCGCTGCATGACGCACTGAGGGAGGTATAAATGTCACTCATTGGTATGGAAAAAAAACCATCATCTTCTTGTAATTTGGCGACTTTAGGACTTAATGAGTCGTAGAATTTTTCCTTGCTGAAAATTTCATCTGCTTTGGCTCTAGCCTTCTGGACATGTTCCTTTACTGTTTCATTGGTGCATAGTTCATAAATAGTTTGAAATACCGCATCAAAATTAAACAGGTAGCGGGTAATTTTTTGCGGGGCGGCGGCTGGTGTGTTTTTTTTGGGGGGGGCAGGAGCTTCTTTACTTACCGGGCTGCCAACCAGCTTTTTGGCTTGGATGATTTTGTCAGTTATAGACTTTAGCGCTTCGTCCATATTGCCAGAATTGCTGTTATTTGAATCTGCGTTTGGCGGGGGCTGGCTTTTTACGCCCCCTAAAACCACTGATAATTCGTTGGCCATTTCGCCGAGGTCGTTTATACCGTTAAGCGAGGAGTTATGCGCATCTTGGCCGGAATCTGAACTTTGGCATTCATTAAGTTTTGCGCAAAACTTAATGGCAGCTTGCTGATAATAGTCATCAACTTGTGGTTCTGCTGCTACTGGCTGCGGGTTTGGTGCTTGAGGTGAAGGCTCAGGGAGGGGAGGTGGGGCGGTAGGCGCAGCCTTTTTCTCTACTTCAATAATTTTTTCAATAACCCTGGTGGTGCTTGATTCATTAGACTCTAGCACTTTTATATTGAAGATAAGATCCTTGGTGGGGATTCTAAAAAAACCGCTGCAAACCTCTAGATTTACTTCAGGCCTATTTTCTTCTGCCATAATTATCTCCAACTTTTTGGTTTGGTCGTATTGTAAAAAGTCGATTTACCGATTTTAGTACTTTCATCCTGTTTCATGCTAATAAAATCAAAAAATATAAAGGACATCTTACAAGGTGATGGACTCGCGAAAAGTCTCGGGATGGCTAAGTAGAGCCACCGTGTGGGCGCTAGCTCACTCTACCCACAAAACGAACCCCAACCTCATAAAATCCGGTTTTGTCGGCAGATGTGGAGCACCACATGATAATACCGATAGCCTTTAATTTACCAACATCACAGTCTGAGCCAGTCCACAGCAGTTCCCCGCTGTTATTTTGCCAGCCATTGAATTCAAGGTTTAAAATTAATTGTGAATTCTTACTCAATAACTCGTTAGTCAGAAATCGAGCGCCTCCGCCACTGAAGTCGCATAACCTGGCATTATGACCGGCATGCTCATTGGTCATTTCGTCCATGAATCGATAAGCAATTGTAGCTTTTTTAGACAATCTTTCATATTGCCGTCTTTCTTGAGCTTGCGGAGTTCTGTCTACCATTGGTTTAGCCTGTGTTTTATGACTGTTATTCTGGATAAGTGGTCAAGGACTATTAATATTACCACAAAATATTATCTTGGTGGTTATTTTCTTATTTTTTTGAGAAAAACTGAATATATGAAAAACTTTAAAATAGTTATATCCTGTAGTTAAGGAATTTATATGTAACTTCGTTGGTAACTACTCAGCGAGGGCTGAAAATTACCCTTAACTCGTAACCGTAACTGTTCAGGAAAGCGCAGACCCCGGATGTGCTCCAGGTTCGTTCGTTTCGGCCTTCGAGTCAGGTAAGCGAAGCCCCGAAGACTCTGATATTTCCTGTACGTGAGGAGGACGAAACGAATGAAGATGGGTACGGCTGAATAGTTACACTTCTTGGGGTATTTACATGACTTGGTAACTAATAAATTATCGCCATCCTGGTTGCGGAAAGATTCGGTGCCCTGTGAGTAGTTACATCTTTGAATGAGAGCGGCCCGTACCTCATGCTGAGTCTGGTTAATTTAATAGGTCTTGGTCTCTTGCCACTTCAATAAAGAGATTTACTTCTGCTTGTTTTTGGTAACAAGGGGCTTAGGTTTAGACGGGGGTGAGTTGTGAATGTGGAAACGCTGTTGGATCTTCCTTAGTGATACCATATGTCCATGTCTGGCAGATGGCGTGAGGAATGATTTTAATTTTCGTTCAAGAATGCGTGGGTTAAGCTCACTCTCGATGGCTATAATGCCCTCCATGATGATTTTCTCGAGTAAAAGTTCCTTATTGGTTTGTTCTCTTAAATTTGCGGCAAAAGGCAGGAAAAATAGATTGGCAAATATGATACCGTAGAGGGTCGAGGTCAGGGCAATTGGCACGGTGGAAAGGATGGTTCTGGTGTCGCCCACTCCTGCCAGCATGCCGATAAGTCCAACAACACTGCCGACTAGGCCAAAGGCCGGGAAAAAGTCGGCAATATTCCTTAAGGCTTGCTCGCAGGCTTCTCGTCGGTGCAGGAAAAAATTCATCTCGCCAGTTAGAAGACTCCGGATTTCTTTACCATTGTAGCCATCAACCAATAACCCCAGTGAGTTTCGTAGAAATAGGATCGATGATTCTGCCTCGTCCTTTTGTAACGAAATTAAACCTTTAAATTTGCTTTTCACGGCAAGATCAACCAAAATTTCAACAATGTCCTTTGGGGCTTTGGGCTTACGGGTGTAGGTGGCTAGAACCACTTTGTAGACAATCTTGAGCCGCTCAAAACGGTAGCTGATTAGGGCTGCGCCGCATGAGCCGCCAACGACGATAAATAGCCCTGATATATTAAAATATAGCCCGACATTACCGTGCATGGTAAAGCCAATGATAAATAAAATGGAACATATTATTAAGCCGATGATGTTTTTTGTATGCATGATTTATATTGGTTTAAGGGGGGGGGTTAAGGATTGGATTTAATGCTTAAGAGATCTCCGTTAAATTGCTTGGCCCGGGTTCCATTTCTGGCAATAATTATTTCCACCCGCCTATTTCTAGCCCTATTCTCGGGACTATTATTGTTAGTAATGGGATGATAATCTGCACGCCCTGATATCTCGAAGTTTGAGGGAGGCAAGTTTGTTGCCGTGATTAGAAAACGGGCAACGGCTCCGGCCCTGGCTGCTGATAACTCCCAGTTGCTTGGAAACTTGGCCGAATTAATGGGCTGGTCGTCGGTATGACCAACAATGTTAATTTGGTAGGGAGTTTCAGACAGAATGGGGGCAATTTTTCTGAGAGATGCTTGGGCGGCAGGCCTTAGTGTTGCCTGACCGGCATCAAAAAGAAGGTCACCGGTAAGGATGATTCTCATTGTTTTGTCAGGAGTCAGGTCGATAGCGGCAAAATCTCTTAATGAATTTTGGTTAATTACCAATTGGCTGAAATCGTAGAGGCGGGAAAATGATTGTCTTACTTCCTCGTGAGATTTTCCGCCCCGACCATCTCCCAGACCGCTTTCTATTATAGGGCTGTTAGCACTTCTGATTATTGCCTGTTTACCAGTTTTGCTACTGTTTAGAAAATCATGACCCGTGGTTTTATACGCGTACATAACCAAGAATAAAATGAACATAGTCATCATTAAATCAGACCATGCAACTGACCAGTGGGCTGAATACATTGGCCGATTACCACGCTGGAATAATGTGGCATCATCGGCTGTCTCCCACCAAGAGGAGGAATCAGTATATTCCTGCATATCGGTAATGCTTAAAAATCTACCTTTCTCGAAGTTATCTGCATCGTCTTCCGGAGGTAAACTACCACCATTTTGTGGCTGGTCAGTTAAATCCTGCTCTGAATAATCCGCCATTTTTATCTCCATGGAGGGGTATGTTTTCGCATTAATTCATCAACTTTAAAACTTTATCGGAATTATAAAGGAATTGTTAAATTCTTTATATGGAAATTGGCACGAGGCCCAAAAAAATGTCTTTGTACCTTAGGGGAAAAATTGGAGAATTCGGCCCAGTTTTTCGATCATTTTCGGGCAATAGCAGCGCTAGTAGACGAAAAATAGCGGGGAGAAGGGTCGATTTCTCCGGCTTCGATGTCTATGCTTATCTCCAGTTTGTCTGTGGTAAGCCCATCGTCATTTATTTAAGCAAGGGGAGTAATTCTTTGAATTGTGGGGTGCCCGCCTTTTGCAGAAGTTCGTAAACTACCATTTCGGTATTGACTATTTGGCCGCCTATATCCCGAAGTCGGGCGAGTCCACTTTTGTGGTTTTCCGCGTCTCTTGAGGAAACAGCATCAGATGGGATCAACATTTTGTAGTCGGACATTAAACCTCCTAAAACGGTTTGGTAGATACAAATATGGGTTTCAACACCGCAGACGATCAGAGTGTCAATATTGGGGGATAAATTATTAATGGCGGCGACGATTTCCCGGTTATTAAAGCAGCTAAACTCCATCTTATCCAAAGGCTGTTTAGTTAGTCCGGCACTTATCTCCGGTGTAAATTCACCAATACGGGCAGCGTATTGACTGGTAGCGATAATGGGAATGTTTAAGGTGTTGGCAGCCTTGATAAGCAGACCTGCATTTTTGATTACTCTTTGCCGTTGGTTGATTATGCGCATTAGGACTTCTTGAATATCGACGACCAATAGGGCGCAGCACTCGGGAGTTAGATAGGTTGGCTTCATGCTTTCTCCTTGAAGAGGAAGTAAAAGGTTTTAATTTGCCTGAATTTTATCTACAATATTACTTACTGGTATGTTCTGTTCGGCGCAAGGCTCTTTTGTGGTGAATAATTTATTAAGGAGAATAAATGGGAAAGTTACTTAAAATTGTTGGCGGATTGGTTGTTCTTGTTGTGGTTGTGGTGGTGGGGTTAAATATCTTTATTAAATCATATCTTACCAATGAGCGAGTGAAGGCCCTGGTTATACCACCAGCAGAAAAGGCTCTGGGGCGCACCGTAACTATCGGAGAGATTGGGGTAAGTTTGTTTAGTGGCATAATCATCAATGATTTCGCCATAAAAGAAAAAGATGGCAAAACCAATTTTGTTCATAGTCGGGCCTTTAAAATTAGCTATGATTTGATGCCGCTCTTGCATAAAAAACTGGAAGTAAATGAAATCCTTCTTGATTCTCCTTCTATCAGAGTAGTTCGAAATAAGGCGGGGAAATTTAATTTTAATTCTTTGCCCAAGGGGGCAACAAAGTCTGAGGCCGGAGATGCCACAGGTAAATCTGCTGCCGCGGCTCTGCCCATTGCTTTGTCTATAAATAGAATTAGGATAGCTAACGCCAAAATTTCCTTTCGGGATGCTAAAAAAGAGATACCTGATACGGACATAACCGCTGATTTAACGCTGAAGGTGCGTTTGGGGCGTGATTTTGATTTAACTAAACTTGATTTTCAAGGCCATTTAGAGGCCCAGGTTGATGCTCTGTATGGCAAGATAAAGCCACATGCCAAAATCAAGGCTGATTTTGATGCACACCAGATTTCGTACACCGTGGATACGACTATAGAGCAAGAAAATGTCGTTTTGCAGGGTAAGGTAGACAATTATATGACTAAACCTGATGTCCTGCTTGATATCAACAGTAAAAAACTGAATCTTGATTATCTTGCCGCCCTAGGTGCCGCAATCCCGCAGAATGGTAAAAAAGTCAAGACCGAGGCTAAAATTAATAAGGCCGACAAGAGCAAGATTGCTATTGCTGATTCCTTGCCAGCCGGGCTGCATGCCCACGGTACAATCAAGATCGACAAGGCGTTGTATAAGAAGCTGGCCATTAATAATTTTATTTTGCCCTACGAGTTGAAGGATGGGGTCTTGACGATACAGGGAATGGAGGCGAAGACAGCCGGTGGTCAAGTAAAAAGTAATATGCGTCTCGATCTTCGCAAACCGGATCCTGCTTACAAGGGTGATTTGCAAATGGAGGCGGTTAGGATAGAAACCCTGGGAAGTGGTTTGGGGCAGAACATCGCCAATATGATCAATGGTCAGCTTAAGATGAATATGGACTTCGACGGGGTAGGTTTTGAGCCCGATAAAATTAAAAAAACCTTGAGCTCCAAAGCCAGCTATGCCTTGATTGATGGCCGCTTAGAAAAGAGTCAAATAACGGAGTCAATTGCGAGTATTGTTGGTCTCCCTGAGTTGAAAACCATTGCCTTTAAAGATTTGTCTGGCAACGTCAAGGTAAAGGAAGGCAAAATAGTCTTGAGCAGTGTCTTACATAATGATAATTTTTCTGTCTCTACCACAGACGGGGCCGTAGATATGTCTGGTAAGATGAATATACCGGTGGTAATCAAAATTTCTGCCGCAATGGCTAAAAGAATGAAAGGAGGTGGGGTAAGCAAATTCTTGGCTGATGAGCAGGGCAACATAAACCTGAACATAAAGGTCAGAGGTTCTTATGATCACCCGCAGGTAAGTTTGGACGGAAAATCGATAAAGAAACAAGCACAAAAGGCAGTAGAAAAACGGGTGATACAGGAAATAGAAAAGGCACTTAATAAAAATGGGAGTGATAAAAACGCCCCTGCCTTACAACTATTAAAAGGACTTTTCGGGCAGTAAGTAAAGACAAAAAAGCCACAGAATCACACAGCCAAAAGTTCTTTGTGTATGAGCAGCAAAGTCATACCGCAGTGTCTGTGTGATTCTGTGGCTGGAAAGACAGTTTTATTGGCAGTGATTTATTCATCAACAATCTGTAATAATTTGCTGCCAACTTTTAGAGAATCTCCTACCTCGGCGGAAATTTCAGAGACCGTACCGTCTATCTCACTGCTTATTGGGGTTTGCATCTTCATGGCTTCGAGAATGATCAGGGTGTCGCCCACCTTGATCTGTTGGCCTATCTCAACCTTAATGTCGCAGACATTGGCAGAAAACGGGGACCGAATATCTCCAGCCTTGGCCAGTTCTGCTACTTCCTTGGTCGTGATTTCAGGCTCTCTGGCTGCTGATTCGCTGGTCTCCTCCTGAAAACTATAGATACGCTGGTTATGGTCTACATTTAAGTAGATATTGCATTCGCCG
The DNA here is from genome assembly GCA_964439085.1 of uncultured Desulfobulbia bacterium. Taxonomy (GTDB): domain Bacteria; phylum Desulfobacterota; class Desulfobulbia; order Desulfobulbales; family VMSU01; genus JAADIV01. The sequence continues at coordinate 26,523 of CAYTNB010000009.1, forward strand.
GCGTCATGGTTGCGTTGCATGGGGCCAATTTCAATAACATGCTCCTTGCCAAAATGGTCTTTAAATTGAATTGACTCTCCAACGCCAAAACCGCCCCTTTTTAGAAAAATGCTGGGAGGCAGGACATGAACATGACCGAACTCTTCTTCAAATTTAAAGAAATTTATGGCATCGTTTGGATGCTGAAGATATAAAACTAATTGTTGCTCAGTCGGCTCCTGATCGATACGCCTGGCTAGAGTCTCTCTTTCTTGTTCGATATTTATATCTTCGATATCTTCAACTCCGCCTTCCTTCTCCAGTATTTCCTGCCATTCTTTGCCAAAGACCTTTTCATAAATCCAATTGGCTGGCTTATAAAAAGGGAAAGGGCCGTATTTGCCCAAGAGCAGGTTCTTTAAATCACCGGAAGGATTGCCGTAACGGTCACCGCCAAGAACATTGCTGACCGCCGTTGTCCAGATAATCTGTGAACCAGGGGTGACACTCCACCAATTACCTAACTCAATCTGTACTTTAGGTAATTCTTCGTGGAGAATTTGCGGCATCATATCCAAAAAATCACCCTTTACGGCCTGCTCAAAGCTAGAGCCCATAGCACCGCCTGGTAATTTATGTATCTGCACGGTTGGCGAAAACCCCTTGAACTGTGATTCAAAATACTCATAATGTTTGCGCTCGGGACGCAGAATCTCTGAGGTCTCGATTACCGCCTCAACATCAATACAGGCAGGCTCCCTGCCATAATCTTTCAGGGTATCAACAACAGTGAGTATTGGTGCCGGGCCATAATAGCCGCTAAATGCATGATCTGAGGCATCGATAATTTTTGCGCCATTAAGCACAGCCGCAGTAATACGGCCAACATCATTGCCATCGGTATTATGGCCATGATAATGAATAACCAAATCGGGATATTGCTGCTTGATAGCGTTTACAAGTTCTCCAATCCGTTTGGGTGTACCAAGTCCACCGTGATTCTTGATGCATAACAAAATGTCCTCGCCGGTAACATCAATTATATCCTGGATCTTACTAACGTAAAACTCGTTAGCATGTTCCGGCCCAGTTGAGAAACAAATGCATGGTTCTAATATCTTCCCGGCATTTTGTACTTCCTCAAAGACTGCTTGCATGTTGGGGATATAATTCATAAAGTCGAATACTCGCCATACGTCCACATATTTGGCAAATTCTTTAACTGTCTTACGAATAACATTCTGGGGGTAGGGCCGATAGCCGAATAGATTTACACCTCGGCACAGGGTCTGAAACATGGTGTTGGGCATCTTTTCTCGTAGAAGTTTTAATTTGAGAAAAGGGTCAACCTGTTTGCGGAGTATATCTACATGCACTGAGGCGCCGCCAGTTATTTCCAAAGAAAAGTAATTGGCTTTTTCGCGAGTATCTGCTGCCAGTAAGTCTGTATGGAGTAAAATTCTGTTTTTAAAGTCGGACTGGGAAAAATCTCTAGCGGTATTGGTGATGAAATAACCATCATTCCCGCGCAGGGTTGACAGCACTTCTTTTATGTTCATACCTTGAACAATTCGTTCCATGATAAGATCCTTTATATAGCGTATGGGTTTTCCTGTCGGAAGTGGATTTCGGCAATCAGTCTGGCAAGTTTGTTTACCTCAGTTCTCTGGTTGTCATACTCGGAGAGATGGGGGTGGGTGTCAAGATACGATGTGTCGAATTGACCGTTTTGAAAATCAGGGTCATTAACCACATTCTGATAAAATGGAATGGTGGTCTTGGGGCCAGAGATGACAAAATTATGCAAGCAACGGCGCATACGGTCAACAGTTTCGTTCCATGAGTAACCATGTACCGTTAGTTTTACCAGTAGAGAGTCATAAACTTCGGGAATTTTGTAGCCCTGATAGACAAAGCCATCCAGTCTCACTCCGTAGCCGCCGGGGGAACGATAGACCGAAACTGTCTTGCCGCCTTCAGGCATGAAGTTGTTTTGCGGGTCTTCGGCATTGATACGCATTTCAATGGCGTGGCCGCGCGGCTGGATGTCTGACTGTTTGAATGATAATTTTTTGCCCAGGGCCAGTTTGATCTGGGTACGGACAATATCAATGCCGGTAATCATTTCGGTTACCGTATGCTCAACTTGCACTCTGGTGTTGATCTCCATGAAATAAAATTTCATATCCTTATCCACCAGAAACTCTACCGTGCCGGCATTGGTATAATTTGCTGCTTTGGCTGCCTGAACGGCTGTCTGACAAATATCGTCCAGCAGCTTTTTATCGTTGATTAATGAAGGAGCTATTTCCACCAGCTTCTGATTGCGGCGTTGGATGGAGCAATCCCTGGTTCCTAAATGAGTTACCGTACCAAAATTATCGGCAATAATCTGAACTTCAACGTGTTTGGGAGTTAGCACAACCTTCTCAAGATACACCCGGTCATCATCGAAGGCAGCTTTGGCCTCGGAACGAGCCAGCGGGATGGACTCAATAAGCTCGGCCTCTGTCTCAATGCGCCGTATTCCCCGACCGCCTCCCCCGGAAGTGGCTTTCAGCATTACCGGATAGCCATATTTTTGGGAGAATCGAACACCTTCTTTTACCCCCTCTGCTCCGGCTGGTAAATTCTGAGTCCCTGGTACCATCGGGATGTGGGCCGCAGCCATGATGTCTCTGGCAATTACCTTGTTCCCTAACTTCTCGATAACTTCGCTGGTGGGGCCAATGAAGATAATTCCAGCATCTTCACAAGCTGCGGCAAATTTGGGGTTTTCGGCCAAAAAACCGTAACCTGGGTGGATTGCTGCGGCCTCTGTTTTTTGGGCTGCCGCAATTACTTTCTTAATATTAAGGTAGTCTGATCTCGGGCCGGCCCCTATGCAAACCGCCTCATCAGCTGCTCGAATATGGAGGGCGTCATTATCAGGAGTTTCGTAGATGGCTACGGCTGCATAGCCCAATTCCTGGACTGCCCTGATGATGCGGAGGGCAATTTCGCCGCGATTGGCGATTAATATTTTTGTACTCACTGTGTACCTCTTTATATGCTTGGGTTGTTTATTAATTTAATCGCGGATACTAGCACATTTTTTTTTTATGCGAAAGCGTATTTGCTGAAAGACGGATAATCCCCAAAAAAAAAAGCTCTGTTTCCAGAAGGAAACAGAGCTTTTTTTAAACATTGAGAAAACGGTTGGTCATAATGAGATCAGTTATTCGTCAGGCTCATCATGGCATAGATTACAATCCTGCGGGATTGAATCGCCTTTGGCATTGGTGTGTTCGTCATCATGACAGCGCCAGCAGCCCCAACCCTCTTCAGCGCGTTGGTGACCAAGGTGGGTGCCGTAGGTCCCCCATTTAATGTTCATGTCGGGCCATACATTACCAAGATAGGTCTTCAGCAGGTATGCGCCAGCTTTCTGTATGTCGTCCTTATTGGTATTGGCAGAGGCCTGACCGTTACGCTTGACTTGTAACTCAAAGAGGTTCTTGATCATTTGAGCTTTGGCCTCATCCTGGCTATTATACTCCTTGGTGATGGCGGTAAGGC
>CAYTNB010000010.1:0-29818 GCA_964439085.1 uncultured Desulfobulbia bacterium
ACGGTATTTTAACTATTTAAACACCGAAGCAATAGCAGCGCTATGTAACTGCTTCCGCAACGAAGAAGATGATTAGGTAAGCGAGCCTGCGAGACTCCGAAAAGACAAGTTAAGATGGGATAATTATTTTTATCCACGTCCCTTAGGCACTAACAAGCATATCAATAGTAATAGTAGACAACACCTATAATTATGATACTGCCGACCCGAAAGAACTGGCTATAGAAAATTAATTCCAGAGCCAGACGGGGCGAGAAGATGCCAGCGTAATAGGGAAATTGATGGCGCGCAGCCCGCATGGGGGAGGAGAGCACATTGCCTACCAATAGAGCCAGAACAATCTCCCTATATCCCAAACTGCCAGCATTTAGTAAGGCTCCGGCAGCCACCACCCCAGCAGTAAACTCAGCCGCCACGTGAAAGAGAACAATGCCGATGCTCTGGGGGTCAAGCCATGACAAAAAAGCAAGATGCTCACTCATAAAGGCTTTCAGCACGTTAAACATGCCCATCCTGGTCAGGAAAAATATACCAGTGTAAATGGGCACAGTAAATATAACTATTGTTTTTATTCTCTTTTTGAAACGGATCCAAGTCTTGCGCCAGGCGGCAGACACGTTGACTCTTTCTAGAATGTCATGGCGTTGACTTGAAACAATCTTGTTTGGGCGTGGCAGCAAAAAACGGCTGATGATGAGTATCATGCAAGTACGCAAAATAGCAGCGCCAAAGGTCAGTCCTACATAAATAAAGGCTGCACCCTTAATCAATGGCGCAGTAATAAAAAAGATGGTGGGCAAATGCAGGAAATAAGTAGGTAGGCTGTTAAATAAATTGGCTAGAGCAAGCTCTCGTTTACTGATTTTTTTCTGCTCGTAGGCCTCCGCAAGCATCGTATTAGCTGACACCCCAGAGAAAAATGCCATGGAGAAACTAGCCCCGGTCGTCTCTGACAAGTTCCCTATACGGATTAGCGGGCCTGCCAACTTCGCCACGCCCTGCGTCCAGTTAAGGGCCTCAATAAAATTGGCCACCAATAGTCCAATGGAGACAAAAATCAAAAGCCTGGCAAGAGGCCAGCCCAGGCCATGCCACAGGGTATGTAATAAATCCGGAGATAAATGCAATTCTTCAAATCATGTAACGGCTCAGAGCGCCCCAGAGCCGTTACACTGTATAGTTAAGAGTAGTTGAGTTGATAGCCCTACCGGAAGTTCCCAGATCACCAATGATATTGGGCTGCTGTGCCAAGATCACGTTCAATTTCCAACAAGCGGTTATACTTTGCCAGGCGTTCACTGCGACTGGCAGAACCGGTCTTCAGATGACCGCAATCCATCGCCACTGCGAAGTCAGCCAAAAATGTATCCTCCGTCTCCCCGGAGCGGTGCGATAAAAAAGATCGCCAGCCAGCGTTCCGGCACATGCGAACCGCCTCCGTCGCCTCGGTGACAGTACCAATCTGGTTCAATTTAATCAAGACGGAATTGGCACTTTTTTCCGCAATACCTCTGGTTATATACTTGGTATTGGTGACAAAAAGATCATCCCCAACCACCTCAATTTTATCGCCGAGACTGGCAGTAAAATCATGAAACCCTTGCCAATCATCTTCCGCCAAGGGATCCTCCCATAAAATTATAGGGTAATTTTGCACCCAGTCCGCCGCCATGGAAATCATCTCAGCCGTATTTTTACGTCCAGCACCGGACCACTTAAGATCATATTGATCAGCCCCAAGACAAAATGAACTGGCCGCAGAATCGAGAGCAACGGCAATATCAATGCCAGGACGATAACCGGCCTTTTCCACTGCCGCAATAATCAAATCAAGGGCGGCTTCATTACTTGGCAGGTCAGGGGCGAATCCCCCCTCATCCCCAACACTGGTGGCCAGATGTTTATCCTTAAGCATCCCTTTTAAGACGTGAAAGGTCTCGGCCACATAGCGTAAGCCCTCCCGAAAGGTTGGTGCCCCAATGGGCACCGCCATAAACTCCTGAATATCAACGCTATTATCAGCGTGGGCTCCACCATTTAAGATGTTCATACACGGCACGGGAATTCGACAGGCGTTAGCACCGCCCAGGTACTGCCAGAGCGGCAATCCTGCCGTCATAGCTCCAGCCCTGGCAACGGCCATTGACACCCCCAAAATGGCATTAGCCCCCAAATTGGCCCTGGTTTCCGTACCATCTAGTTCTATCATGAGACGATCAAGCTCGGTCTGACGACACACGTCACGACCAACGAGAGCCGGGGCAATCTGCTCCTCAACATTAGCCACAGCCCTAAGCACCCCTTTGCCGGCATAGCGTTTCAAGTCACCATCCCGCAATTCAATTGCCTCATTCTCGCCCGTACTAGCGCCAGACGGCACCGAGGCACTGACCTTTATACCATTTTCAAGAGCCAGGAATACCCGCACAGTGGGATTACCCCGAGAATCAAGAATTTCCATTGCCTCAATAGAACTAATTTTATCTGCCATAACAAAGTCCTCTTTATTAGTACTTTACAGATTGTTTTCTCGGAGTCTGCGCTTACCTGTTTTATAGAAAAAAATCATAAGGTACATAGGTAAGCGTAGACTCCGATACCCCCTCGTGAGGTGTTAGGATTTACAATCTGCCCCGTTATATAGCATATAACTTTAACAACAAAATCGATGCAAAAACAACAATTCCCTAAATTTGCCGTTTTTGTCAAAAAAAATTAAGCCTGACAGGCAAGAATTAAAAAGCCGGCTTTTCCACGTAAACAGTGAAAATCCGGCTTTTTAAAAACTGGCACATAAGCGAGGGTATATTTTTTTACGAGTAGTCGAGGCAGAATAACCTCATTTCAATGAGCCGCTTAAAAAATCTACATGCTCCTTCAGGTGCTGTTTTTCCCGCTCATTCAAGTCAAATTTAACCCCCATCTCCAATTGCCCAGCCCTGCCGTTCCCTTCTTCAAGACGAACAATGGTTGCCTTGTCGACCGTGATTTCACGGGTTATAAGGGCATCTCGACCAGCCAGAGAAAGGGTGCATGGCCCAATAATATCGTTGCACATGACATTGCGGTTTGGCTTTCCGACCAATCTAGTCCCGCCCATGCTAATATCAGCCATCATACATATACTTACCCGAGAGCCGCCCTTAATAAAAAAGGTGGCCATTGAACCTTCGCTGGGCTTAATACGAGGAAACGCACGACAGTCCAAAGAATAAACCTTACTCGGTATCCGTGCAGCCATGACATGCGGACCGTCCATAATGACTGGGCACGAAAATGACATGATAGGCAGACCGCTTACTTTGCACACCAGCTCTAGAACATTACGACTGTCCCCCAAGTCAGGTGGACGAACCAGAAGCAAATAAGGAGTTTGTTTATGTAAGTGAATCCCTGAAATTTTGGAACGAACAGTGCCTGCCCCAGTCCTCCGTAAGATCACAGAAAGACTCCCATCAATAATAGTATTAATGAGTTCCATTATTTCATTAGAATCTTTTGACCAGAGCGTCTTAATCATATCAATGATCGTAATAGTTCACCAGGGGCACCATGCTTGATACTTCTCCGCACCGTAAGAGTTCAAAAGTGCCTTAAATTCGTTCGTTTCAGAGTCTACGCCTAGCAACTTAGCCATCCCGAGACTTTTTACGAGTGCATCATTCTTAATATCATTACAATCTCCTTAAGTATATAGGTTTTTTCATCTACAGGTACATAAAAAACCAAAACAGATAAACTTAGGTTAAATCATTATCCCGAATTTGCGGTATTTTGTATGAAATTACAGAAGCACCGTTTTCAGGTATCCAGCAACGTCTGCCATCCCTTAATTCTATATGCAACCAACCATTTCTTTTTTCGACCAAATCAAAATCCAGTCCAGCATGCAGGGGCTCGGTAAAACTGGGTTGATAAGACAAGCCGTCTCCTTTACGGGCAACCACCTCTTTGGCCAATAACACTCCCGCTTCCTTAGGGGGCCAAAAATGACTAACCGACAACGAACCTCCCATAAGCAAAAAAACTATAAACGGGAATAATCCCGCCAGACCGGGGCCCTGTCCTCCTCGTGCCAATTTGACAAAAGCAATAAGCCAGAAAAAGATGGCAGCGATGCCAAAAATTATCCAACGAGTTCTTTTAGGAAAATCGTAATGCCAAAAGAGCAGGGTTTTCATAATTTGCTTCTGCTGTTTAGGCACAATTTTATCCGGTTGCAAGCTCAAGGCAAAAGCCAGGTTTTGACTTAAATTTTGATCACCGGGCAGATAATGCTGAGCCAGGCGGTAATTAAGAATTGCCAGACCTAGATCATGAAGACGAAAATAGGTATTACCTATATTATAATACAATTTACCATTGTGCAGCCCCTCATGCGTCAGCTTCTCATAACGTAACAGAGCCTTATTGTACAGTTCCTCAGCCCGGCTTGGATCGCTTGTTTCGCCAGCCTGTCTGAAAAAGCCATTGGCCTCATTAAAAACCTTGGTCCGGGCGGCGGCAGGCGATTGAGAGGTGGAAGAGGCCATAGCAGATGAGCATATAAGCAACAATCCACTCACGGACAGCACCAACAATATGAGTGTATGCCTGCCTCGTTTTTGGTTTTTAAAGTTCATGTTTTTGATTATAATTAGCAATTTTACCACACGATCAATAATTTCTTTATTCGAAGTTCGATGTTCATCTTTATCAAAATTTTGGCGCCTTGAACTCAGATTCTAACGTCCTCACGACATCTTCTGCCATAGCCAGGAGATTTCCAGTTTGTCCACCAGTCATACCACCAGCATACTGACCAGCCTCGCATTGCGCCAGAAGCCCTTTAAGTTTCGCCATGGTCTCCCGGTCCACACCCTTGTCAGCCAAAATCGGTTCAACATCACCATAGGTTAACACTGCCGAATTCAACTCCAGTTTTGCACTCATATAGTTTTTTAGGGCCTCAGACAATAATTCGCAACTGCGACGGCCATCGGTACCATCCTCTAAGACATGTAAAGTCGTCCGCATGGCGCTATAGGCCTTGCGAGATTTGCGGCGAGCGGGGTCCCGTCGTCTGGCCCTAATAATCTGTATAGTTAAAAAACATAAAGCGTAGAGCAGAGCAGGGCCGCCAGCAAAGACAACAGCATAAAAGATATCCGGTTTTGGAATGAAATTTTCATCCTGATTCACCAAGGCATCTTGATCTTCATAATTATAGTTGATCCCACCTTTAGCACCATGAATATCCTTTTTTGTGATCCCAACATCTCCTCCACCTTCGGCATCCTGGGCCGTAACGACCCTATTACCGCTAACTTTAAGCGGTATTGGTTTGGACTTCACGATCTCATATTTACCGGATTTACTATTAAAAAAGCTTAACGACAGGGCTGGGATTTCTTTGATTCCAACCCGCCGGGCTCGAACCGTCTGGGTAAAGGTTTTAAGCATCCCCTCTCCCACCCCAGGGGCCATTTCAGTGGGCACCTTAAAGTCGGCCCTTGGCAGTTGATCCTGTAAAGGAGGTAGACTAACATTATTGGCGTAGGAACCTGCTACCTGAATCGTCAAGGTGATCGGATCACCGATCTTAACCTGGGTTGGGCTCGCATTAGCCAGGAGGGAATAATCCCCCACCAGACCATTGAAATTGGCAGGTTTTCCCACTTCCGGCAATGGCAAAACTGTCAGTGTCGGCGTATCAGAAGGTACAACTACGGTGCGATAAACATCCCGGGAGCGACCCAAAAAACCATCATTAAAAAAATTATTGAAAGGATCATAAGAATTTCCGTGCGGCTTACGACCGACGAAGGCCTTAGCGGATACAGTAGCCTCCGGCAGTGCCAGTTTGCCCGGTACCAGAGGAACCAGAACACGGCTAAAAGACACCGTCAGAAAATCACGACCATTAAGGGTACCGTTGCCTTTTTGGGCCACGATCTGCCCCTTGCCCAGGGGTATCGCCAATAAATTATCGTTATCGGCCTTACGGGGTGCGGCGGGATCGGCTCGAACCGAGAACCTGTCGTCATCAAGTATGGGGAGATTGAAATCAAAGCCCTGAACATCTTTACCAATATACCAGGTTATGGTAAGTTTTACAGGTTCACCAACATAGCAGCTTTTTTTGGCCAGTCCCAAGCGAAGTTTAAAGTCACTGGTTTCCTCCGGCGGTGTAGCAACTATCGTTACAGGCAAAGTAAAATAACTACCGCTACTAGTTTTAATTTCCAAATCAGGAATAGTTAAGCGCCCCGCTTTCTTGGGAATAAGGGCATAATTAAACACATAACCGTGATGCGAGACCCGCGACATATGGCCATTAATTATGCTGACTGAACTACTATTATTTTTTTGCCCACCTTGTGGCGTAACGGTAAAATCCCGCAGGGCTGAAAGATCAGGACTTTCAGGTGAATCATCGCCTTCTACTTGAATCTGCAGAATAAATGATTCTCCCACGTAAACCTGTTGATGTTCCACCACCGCCGAGGCGGTAACTGCAGCCCAACTAGGCAGAGAAACCATCCCCGGAATAAGCAGGATTAAGGCGGCCAACAATCGAGGACTGCCCCACCAATATTTACCAATTTTTATCAACTGCTTCATACCCGCTTCTAGATTGATTTTGTTCCTGCTGCCGCTGTATGTTATTCTGCCGTTCCTCATTCAACAAATCTGCCGCCGATTCCTTGCCCTGCAGACCTTTCTGCATACCAGTTTTACCAGCATCCTGCTTTTGGGGGGGCTTTTTATTTGATTTACCCGGCTTTGCCGAGGCACTTTTTTTCTTACCCTTTTTATCCTTATTTTTACCTGCCTTGGCACTTGCCTTACTCTTATCGCCTTTCTTCTTATCCTTTTTCTTGTCGTGTTCCTTCAGACTTTCCGCAGCCTCCTTTAATTTTTCAGCTGCCTGTTTTTGGGCTTCGGCGGCTTTGGCTGGGGCCTGTTTTTTCAAATCGTCAAGAGACTTATCCTGTTGTGCGAGAGCCTGATCTACAGCTTTTTGGGCCTTGGCCAAATCTTTATCGCCGCCCTTTTTTTTCTGTTCCTTAGCCATTTTATCGGACATATCACCCGTTTTCTTTCGTAAATTCTGCTGAGCGGAGATATCATCCCCGGCCTTGCTGGTGCTATCTTTCTGCGTGTTTCCCTCAGATTTCTTTTTAGCTGCCTTGCTCTGATTCTTAGCCGCCATCTGCTGCTGTTTTTGAGCCATATCCTCCAGTTTCTTAGCCATCTTTTTTTTGGCTTCTCGGGCCGCCTTTTCCTTAGCCTGCTGCCTGGCCATTTGTTGTTTAACCTTATGGATTTCCTGCTTAACTATTTCAATATTAGTGGCGGCACTAGTCAATTGGGGATTAAGATTCATGGCTTCACGATAATAACGCAGACTATCATTCATACCCTGCAATGCCGCCTCAGAGTCCCCTTTCAGCTTCGAGTTAGCCGCATTGAAGGCGGCATTCCCCTGATTAAATTTACTTTTGCCAATAAAGTTTGAGTCCCGACTATTGGCCGCTGCCTTCTCATAAGCCGCTAAAGCCCCCTGCAAATCACCCGTCTTATACAGGGCGTTTCCCAAATCGAATTGAACATAAGGTGATTCAGAATCAACTTTTGCGGCCTGTTGATATGCCTTCAGGGACTCGGCAAATTTGCCATTCTTGTAGGCGGCATTCCCCTGCGCTACAAATTGGCGAACCGACTGCCCCCAAACCAAAGCGGGGAATAGGAGGAAAAATATGGTTAGTAATAGTTTTTTGTTTAACATCATCATATACAGTTGTTGTAACAGTTCACCAGGGGGGCTGAGATTTATATTGCCCCCATATTGTAAGAGTTCACCAGTGCTTCAGATTTGCACGAGCAGGCGGGTGAAGTCGTTATATGTGAGCCCGCCTGCTCATATGAAACTGGAGTGCTGGTGAGCGATTTTCATAAGCCAATATCATCTCAAGAAACAGCAGCAAGAAAGATACAACTAGAAAGATCTGAAACTTTTCCTCATATTGTAGATGGGTCGTGCTCTCCAACTCTTTTTTTGAGGCAGTGGCAATTAATTGTTGATAAACCTCACCAAGATTGATCGTACCAGTGGCAACAGGGAGATAACGGCCACCGGGAGTAGCCTTGGCCATTTTACGAAGAGTTGCCGCATCCAGTTTTGTCCAAACCTCGTGGCCATTATACTTCAAAAATGATTTACGGCCCTCGGCGTCACGAACTGGAATACGACGACCATCCTTTTCATCTCCTAGGCCGATAACGATAAGCCGCACCCCTTTCTCACCCGCAGCCTTGGCGGCCTCCACCGGGAAACTGTCATGATCTTCACCATCCGTTATTAAAATAACATCTTTATATTGTTTGGCCTGGTCGTCAAAGACCTGACTAAGTACCGTCCGTAAGGCATCACCAATCATGGTGCCGCCTCTGGTCACTGAATTGGGGTTAATATCATTAAGAGCCATCCGGAAAAAGCCATAATCCAGGGTCAGCGGACATTTAATTACGGCGTTACCGGCAAAGGCCACCAGGCCAACTCTATCGCCCTGCAACTCAGCAATAGTATCTAAAATAGCCATCTTCGCCTGCGCCAAACGATTAGGGACTAAATCTTCAGCCAGCATACTGTGTGAGACGTCCAGCAAAAAAACCACATCCCGGCCTGAGCGTTTAATCACCACATCATGCTTGTTCCAGGCCGGTCTCGCCAAGGCAATAATCATAGCAGCCAAGGCCAGGATAATCAGGCCTGCCTGCCAGAAGGTAACCCAGGCCTTACGAGGACGAGGAATACGAGCCAGCATCCCGACCGCCATAAACACACGCATGGCAGCCCGCCGTCGCCTGGCCGCATAAACAAATAGTCCCACAGTAAGCGGCAAAAGCCAAAGCAGGTACAGCATATTTATATTGTATAAATGAATATTGTTCATAATTATTTCATGGAATTTTTCTTAATACAGTACAACGCAGAACAGTTTCCAGAAGCAACAAGACAAAAGCGGCCAGGGCAAAATTAAAAAAATACTCCTTATAATCAAGAAAACGAACGCTGGTGACCTCACTCTTTTCAAGTTTGTCTATCTCTTGATAAACTGCCCGCAGAGCTTTAGCATCTTCGGCCATACGAAATATTCCACCCGTCCGTTCCGCCAGGCGGGCCAAAGATTTTCGATCAACCCCATTACCGGTACGAACCATCTGGGTACCAAAAAGGGTCTTTACCTTAACCACATCATCACCACCCACCCCAACGGTATATATCTTAATTCCCCATTTGGCAGCCAGGGCCGCCGCCTCATCTGGCATATGTTTGCCGGCATTATTGCCACCATCGGTGAGCAGAATAACTATTTTACTTTTAATAGTGTATTTATCGGCTCTTTTTCCTGGCTCCCTGGCCAAGGCCTGCTCAGCAGTCTTTAGCCGAGCGGCCGCCAGGGCAATAGCATCACCTATGGAGGTACGGTTTTCCGGGCTTTTTGGCGGCACCAATTTAATGCTATCCAAAAAACTATTTAATGGAGCATGCGCCAAGGTCAGGGGGCAAATCGTGTCGGCATAACGAGCAAAGGTAATCAGGCCAATTAAATCATTGGGCCTGCCCGGCAGCGTGCCATTGCCATTGACAAACTCGCCAAATACTTTTTTTACCACCGCTAACCGACTTATATCCCTACCATCAAATTTCATGCTCTGTCCCATACTGCCGGAACGATCTACCACCATTTCAATTGCAATGCCCTTATTGACCTCCTGAATTCTTTCCATTCCGGCCTGCGGTCTGGCAATGGCAACAATAATCAGGGCCAAAGCGGCCAAGCGTAAAAAAAGAGGTAAATGCACCAGGCGTCCACGCAGACCATGGCTTTTAGGCAACAGCGCCAGAGAAGAGAAGCCCAGAGCAGCCCGCCGCTTCACCCCCAACCCCCAATAAAGCAAAAGGGGCAGAATTAACAGGGCCGTCAGAGCATAAGGATTTGCAAATCTCATCGTTTAAGCTCCAGGGACTTTGGGGCAGGAGCGGGGTTTGATGCACAATCCTCATGCGCCTGGCCATCACCACCCGTATCATCAATAAATTTCCGACACAAAGCAAGGGCGCTGTCAATATCATCAAGATGAGGCTGGTACTCCGCAAATTTCACCAAATCGCAATGTGTGAGAAAATCGCGCAGCAACCTCTTGTGCTCAGCCCGCAAACCTGATCTAGACTTATTTGTAACGGATATTGCCGAAAGCGGGATCAAACTTCCCAGACCAGCCAGGAATTCCTCCGTGGTCTGTTCCGTAGCCCGCAGCCCCAAATGTCGTTCAATATATTGGCGTAGAATATTGGATAGTTCAGCATAAAATTGTTTCGTCATACCCATGGTCGGTAATTTCTTGTTCCGCAGATCTTCAATAGCCCGTAATGCCGCCAAATAAGGTGGGATGACCGGCGGCAATGGAGCCTCTTTTGGCTTGCGCCGCCGCCAGAAAAACCAGATTATGGCCAAAAGTACCATCACACCCGCAGCAACTCCTGACCATAGCAGCCAATTGACGGGCTCCGCCACAGGCGGCACAATATCTGCTAGCTTTGCCTCATCACCGGCGGCAAGTAATGATTCAACCGTTAAGGGAATTGCCTCAGTGACCAATTCAATTACCTGAGCCTTATCCTTACCCTTTTCCCAGGCCAAAACATGCAGAGGGGGCAGCTTTATTTTCCCCGGCCCTACCGGTTCGAGAATATAACTTTGCTGCTGGTAAATTCCTTTAGCGTTCAAAGCCGGTTTCGTCTTCTTACCACCGTCAACAGTTAAATCTCCAAAAACCCCGTCATCGGCAGCAGGCATCTCAAAGTTATAATTTTCCGGCCCTTCCACCCGCAGTAAAAGGTGGAAGAACTGGGCGGTGTTAATTCGGTCACTATCCAGATGCAGCTCGAGTTTTATCGGTTCTTTTACGTATTTTTTAATAATAGCAGGATTATTTTGCTGAGCAGTACCCGCTGTTTTAGATTTACCGGTCTGACAGCCACCAATGGCCATCGCCACCAAAGCCATGAGAATTAAACAATTTCGCACACGGCACATAGTTTCAACGCCCAAGCATTTTTTGGCCAACCACATCATCGTCTCAGTCTCCGCTCCCGGCGCTTGAAAAAACGTACCAAATCATCTAAATAGGCGGCACCTTTTTGAGGTTCATCACGCAGAATAACGGGAATATGATCCACAGTTCTTGCCGCCAGCAAACGGGTTAACTCTTCCTGACGCTGCTTAGCCCCCTTTTTATACTGAGTCTGAAAGTTACGATCAGACGTATCAACTACAACCATTTTACCCGTCTCAGCATCGACAAATTGCATCAGGCCCAAAGCTGGTAAATCAAATTCCCGTCGATCATTAATGGAAATGGCAACCATATCGTGCTTACTGGCCATCAGCCCCAAGGGCTTGGCAAAATCCGGGGCCAAGAAATCAGAAATCAGGAAAATTACCCCCTGCCGCCGCATAACCCTGGCCATAAAATCCAGAGCCTGAGCAATATCCGTCCCCCGCCTCCGAGGTTTATAATACAATACCTCACGGATAATTCTGAGGACATGCGCCACCCCTTTTTTCGGAGGTATAAAAAGCTCAACTTCCTCTGAAAACAAGAGCATCCCGACCTTATCATTGTTTTTGATCGCCGAAAAAGCCAATAAGGCACAAAGCTCGGCGGCCACCTCACTTTTCTTCTGCGCCGTCGTGCCGAAGCTGCCAGAGGCAGAAATATCCACGGCGAACAGTACCGTCAACTCCCGTTCCTCAACATAACGTTTAACAAATGGATGCCCGGTACGGGCCGTAACATTCCAGTCGATAGTGCGAATCTCATCACCCGGCTGATATTCCCGTACCTCATCAAACTCCATACCCCGACCCTTAAAAACAGAACTATACTCTCCAGCTAGAGAGGCATTAACCGCCCGGCTTGTAACTATTTGAATATAGCGGATCTTTTTAGCAAGCTCTTTGGGGATCATGGCACTGCGATGGTATCAAACACCTGACTGATTATATCCTCAGAGGTCATCTCTTCGGCCTCAGCCTCATAGGTAATTACCACACGGTGACGCAAAACATCCATACCAATAGTCTTCACATCCTGCGGGGTCACATATCCACGCCCTGCGAGCAAAGCCGTGGCTTTAGCGGCCATAGCCAAAAAGATGGTAGCACGAGGAGAGGCGCCGTATTGCACCAAATTCTCCAGCTGCAAACCATATTCCGCTGGCTGGCGGGTAGCCGACACTAACTCGACTATATAATCTTCAATCTTTTCATCCATATACACCCGGGTGGATAATTGTCTGAGACGAATAATATCATCTGGCCCCAATAACGGGTTCACCACCGGTTCATCTTCTCCGCCTGCGACCAAACGCAAAATCTGTTTTTCCTGGGCTTTGTCAGGATAATCTATCTTTAGTTTAAGCATAAAGCGATCCACCTGGGCCTCGGGCAAGGGATAGGTTCCTTCCTGTTCAATTGGATTTTGGGTAGCCAGAACCATAAAGGGCTCAGGTAGAGGATAAGAGGTATCACCGATCGTAACCTGGCGTTCCTGCATGGCCTCAAGCAGGGCGCTTTGCACCTTGGCCGGAGCCCGATTTATTTCATCGGCCAAAATTATGTTGGCAAATACTGGCCCCTTGCGAGTGGTAAACTCGCCGCTCTTGGGATTATAGATCAAGGTTCCGATGAGGTCACCGGGCAGTAAATCCGGAGTAAATTGAATGCGTTTAAAACTCGTCTGCATGGCTTGGGCCATAACTGTGACGGCCTTGGTCTTGGCCAGACCCGGAACCCCTTCCAGCAGAACATGGTTATTGCATAACATCGCAGTGAGCAAACGCTCAACCATGGTATGCTGACCCACGATAACCTTGCCGATTTCCCGGCGCACCAGATCGAGCAAAGCGCCCTCTCTTGCCACTTGATCGTTGATTTCCTGAACATCTATTGCCATAACAAAACTCCATTTAAATTAGTACATGATGCCCGTTGGGCAAAAATCTCAAGCTGCTTGGTATGAATTCGACAATTAGTACGCAAAATATGGAGCACATTCCTTCTCCGCATATTTCATTCGAAAGAGTGGCCAGTGCTTATACCATAAGTGACGGCAATAAAAGTATTCCAGCTTAGCTGATTGTCAAGGGCAAAGGAGAGAAAAAACAGGAGGAGGTCTACCTTAGTAAGGCGGAGCAAATCAACGGATTGAGGCAGAAGACATTAAGCCCAACAATCCCTTGCGGGCACTACTTTCTTGATTTTAATTTTCTACCTCTGTGCCTTCTGCCTAAATCAAGGCAGCAAGAGCAGGCTCTAAAAGAGAAGAGACGCATGGAGAGTGCGTGACAATAGCAATAAATAATTAATCTCGCACAACCTCTTCTTCGTCAGGAAAGCAGCAGATAATCATGGCCCTGTTCACGGTAAAAAATTTATATTCAGCATGTTCACCATTAGTAAATATAACATGAGCATCAGTCACCGCAAGAAAGGGGCTGTCTTGAGTGTTACGATTCAACATGTCGGTAAGCCGCAGGCTGTGAGGCTGATGAAAATAGCCCTCAATTTTAGTGCCATCCACCAAAATTACCTTCACCAGAGTGGGAGTTGTTCTGACCTTCTGGTAGATAATTTTTTTACCTTGTAACGGGGTACTCGTATCTCTATCTGCCATAACAACCTCACTGTTTATTATTTATATGTCGCATAAATTCATCTAACTATGACCGTAGTAAAATAAAGGTCATCCTAAAGGGATATACCTGCGCACACCTCCGACTACAGCATGAATGGCGATTAATTATTTTTTTACCAGACTATCATAAATCAAACATTTCACGAACCAGATTAATTTTGTTCTGCTGAACACTTTTACTAGCTTCAGATTTCAAATAAAGGGTTGGATGATGAAGGATTTTGTTACCTATAGCCGCAGCCATGACCTCTATGGCCTTGAGCTGTTTGGGGGTCAAGTCTGATAAATGAGCCAGAGTTTTATCAAGCTCAATTTGCTTAATTCTTTCAAGCTTATCTCGCAAAGCGACAATAGTCGGTTTAACCGCCAACCCTTCCATCCAGTGCTCAAAATTAATCGCCTCTTCCTGAACAATCCGGCCAGCACAGTCTGCTTCCTTCTGGCGCTCCGACTTATTAACCTCAACAACATCCGCCAAATTATCTATATCATACAGATAAACATTATCGAGATTATTAAGTTCCGGATCAAGATCACGAGGCACGGCAATATCAATTAAAAACAACGGGCTATTCATGCGCTGCCGCATGATTGGTTTAACCTGCTCTTTTAGGAGAACCAGATCAGTAGCCCCTGTGGAGCTAATGAGAATATCAACATTTTCCAGCTGCGGGACAAACTCCTCAAGAGACACGGCCCGCCCGTTAAAACGATGCGCCAACTCAACGGCATTAGCTAAGGTTCGATTAGCGACAATCACCTCTTCAATCCCCTGCGTCAAGAGATGCTCTGCCGCCAACTCGGCCATTTCACCAGCGCCGAGGAGCATAACCCTTTTATGCTCCAGATTTCCAAAAATTTTCTTGGCAAGCTGCACCGCTGCGAAACTTATAGAGACAGCATTGCCGCCAATATTGGTTTCCGTTCGCACCCGCTTGGCAACGGAAAAAGACTTATTGACAAATCTATTAAGAATAGCCCCGACTGTCTTATTTTCAACGGCATCACGATAGGCTTTTTTTAGCTGTCCAAGGATTTGCGGCTCACCAACAATCATAGAATCCAAGCTGGATGCTACCGAAAACAGATGATGAATCGCCTCTTTACCAATATAAGTATAACTATATTTTTGGGCTTCCTCGTCAGTGAGATTGCTCCGGGAAAATAGATATTGGCGCACTAATTTGGCAAATTCATCAGAACCATCTGTAGTGCAAATTACCTCTACTCGATTACAGGTACCTAAAAAGCAACATTCCCGACAACCCGGCAGCTGCTGAAGTGTTACCACCGGCTCTTCACAATCGCCCTTATGGGCAAGTTTCTCTCGAATTTCAACCGGGGCCACCTTGTGATTCACCCCAACTATCATTAAGCTGTCAGCCGGCATATGAGTGAACCCCACCGAGTAAATATGAGACACCCCAGAGTGTAAAAAGAGCCGCACCAAAGCCAATTATAGAGATAATTGCCGCCCTGCGCCGCCGCCATCCCAAGGTAAACCTGAAATGCAACAAAGCGGCATAAATAAACCAGGTAATCAGCGACCAAGTTTCTTTAGGATCCCACTGCCAATATGTGCCCCAAGCCTGCTTGGCCCAGATAGAACCGGTAATAATTCCCAAAGTCAAAAGGGGGAAGCCCACGGTAAGACAATGTTGATTTAGATTATCAAGCGCCTCCAATGACGGCAGTCGTTCATAAAAAATCCCAAAGCGTTTTGCCTTGATCTCATTTTCCTGTAACAAATACATAACTCCACCGCAAAAGCCCATGGCCAGGAAGGCATCGGCGATAAGTGCTATCGAGGCGTGAATAGGTAACCAATGACTGCGTAGAGCCGGGGGCAGAGGAATGACACCCTGAGGTGAAATAGCCGCAATGCTCATCAGAATAGTAATCAACACACTGACAAAAGTGCCAAAGTTTTTTACCTGATAGCGCCAGCGGAAGGCCAAAAATCCCCAGGTAATCGACCAGGCAAAAAACGATACCGCCTCATGCATATTAGTAATAGGAGTATGACCTGCCGCCAGATAACGGGTTACGAGATTTGCAGTATGCAGAAGCCCGGCACCAACCAGAACTGCACGAGCCAGCTTCCTGATATATTTTTTCTGATTGGCAAAATATACCACATAGAAGACGGTGGCTAAAATATAGACAAAAAGCGTTAAATGAAACAATAATGCCATTGGGAACTCCTAACCCAGATAAACTGGAAATAAAATTAAGGCCCTGAATAGGTATCTTAACACAAGTGCCTCAAACATAAACAAATTATTCAAAGTCTTGCCACTCAGTTCAGTCCCCCCTTGAGGGGATAATAAACACTAAAATTATTGCCAAGACACTAATAAGTGTTACCTGTAAACTTATATATTTCTTTTGGGATGAGCAATTAGACAAACTCATTGAACGTTCATAGCGGTGCAACTTGACCAAACGCATATGATCAAGTTGCACCGCTATATTTTCAGTTCACGTCCTGCCTTGCGGAGCAGGGGGAAATCCATAACTATATACGATACATGAACAACTGGGCATTTTTCAAGCTACTTTTAAAAAAAAGCATGCGCCTATAAATCATAGGCCGTATATCAAACAACCATATCCTGCAAACAGCTGTTTAATTTATCTGGTAAAGTGCCAAGAATACCATCCAAATGGGCTTTAATACGTTGCCAATTGGCCTCTTTAATCCAAGCCGGCATATCTTCCGCCAATAGTCTATTAAATATCTGTTCGTTTTCATTTTGGGACTGCCCACGCCCCATAACTTCAGGTCGTAAAACACCCATCATATTGTTTAATATATTGTATTCCTCGCCAACCTGCACCTGAAAACGGCGTCTTAGCTGTTTGGCCAGGGCCGGACTATTACCAGATGTTGAAATCGCAATTGATAAATCTCCCCGCTTGACAAGGGCTGGCAAAATAAAATTACATTTTTCCGGGACATCTGCCACATTAACGAGAATATTATACCGTTCCGCATCTGCCACCACCATATCCTGCACCTCAGAATCATCAGTGGCAGCAATGGCCAGCATGGCTCCAGCAATATCATCCGGACAATAGCCACGGGCCTGCCATGCTATTCGCTTTTCATTCAATAGCGTTTGTAAGCCATCAGTCAACTCAGGACTAATGACCACAACCTTGGCACCGCACTCCAAAAGACCACGAGCCTTACGCTCAGCCACCCGGCCACCGCCCACGACCAAGCATAAACACCCTTTAATTTGTAGACAAACTGGATAATATTTCAAACGTTAATCTCATTTATGGTTAAGCATTTAGCTCTGAATGCGCCGTCAACAACTCGACTCTTACCTGGCCCGCCACAGCATGCATAAATTCCGGCCCGTCAGCGGGTGTACCCACTAGAGAACCATAATGCATGGGGACCGCCACCTGCGGATTGATATCGGTTACGGCACTCACCGCCTCTTGGGCGGTCATCACATAGATTCCAGACACCGGTAGCAAAGCGATATCGGCTTCAATCTCTTTCATTTCAGGGATATAATCAGTATCGCCGGCATGATAAATCTTTACCCCGGCAATATCAATCACAAAGCCCAACCAATTATTCTCTTTCGGATGAAATTTTTTATTGGTGTTATAGGCAGGAACCGCCGTAACCCCGATATCACCAATTTGCCGATGATCGCCAGGCCTCATACTTTGCACATCCCAATCATTTTTCAATTCGGAGGCTGACATAGGTTCAGTAATGATGACGGTACCCGCTTTCACCAGTTTAGCAATATCATCAGGTGAACAATGATCATAATGCGCATGAGTTACAAAAATAATATCTGCCGGTTTAGCCACCCCCGACAACCTAAAAGGGTCAAAATAAATAATTTTACCTGCTGCGGACAGGCAAAAGCCATCATGCCCCAGCCAAACAAGATTTTTTAAAATTTGTTCAATCATCATATGATGCACTCGTAAAAAGTCTCGGGATGGCCAAGTAGCTAAGCGTAGGCTGCGAAAAGTTTGATATACAGGTAAACGAAACGGAGTGGGACTCCGAGGCGTGGTGATTTTTTAGGAGCGATGCCATCATAATATCCCGCCCATAATTATTTGACACACTCCCCACAATTTTATACTTTTCTAGTATAGTATTTTTTTTATGTTATTCAATGCCGCATAGCCATGGAGACTAGAGCATATGCATAAGGGAATAATTTCAATCAACACCTCCAACAAAATTGAGCTTATTGATATAACAACCCAAGTTACGAGGGCACTGAAGCAAACGGGATGTGAAGCCGGAATTTGTCACCTATACAGTCCTCACACCACTGCCGGCCTGACAATTAATGAAGGAACTGACCCTGCGGTGCAACAGGACATCGGCGCAGTTATGCAACGCATCGTCCCCAGCCATTTCCCTTATAAGCATTTGGAAGGGAATTCTCCTGCCCATCTCATGGCCTCCATAATCGGCATATCAGAAATGGTTTTCATTGAGAATAGTGCCTTAGAATTAGGGATCTGGCAGAGAATATTCTTCTGTGAATTTGACGGCCCCAAAAAAAGAAATATACATTGGAGAATTAACGGGGCATAAAATTAATCGGAGGTTTTATGCCAATTTCGACATCCCCTTACGAAGTTCTGCCAATTCACTTTTCCGCACAAATTGCAACAGTTCCTTTTCTTCCGTGCCCTGCAAATTAAACTTAATACCGAGACACTTTTGGTTACCAGACATTATCAGAGACCGGGCAACAAAGCCTTCCGATACCGCAATAGTCTCCTGTTCCCCTTCGGTATTCTCCCCGCCTGAAAACCTAATTAATATATCAACCACAGGCTCAGCATCTTTAATATTTCCACTGCTAACCGCACCCGTCATACATACCTTCATCCCACCAACACTCAAGTCCTCAACTCGCAGATTAGCATTTTTTTCCCCCTGACAAATAAATTCTGCCTTACACTCACCAGGTATCAGTACCCTAAAGTGAGCCCGCCTTTGCATCCGAAAAAGTTCTGTCGGAAAAGACAGTTTTAAGGTATCCTGATTCTGTGATATAACTTGGGCGTTAAAATAATTCCAAACATTACTGCCATCCCGAAAAAGCACCTTTATTTTATGGGAATTACCCGGCCAATCAGGTGGACAGTCAACATCAATGTTTTTAGCGTCCAAAGCGATAATAGCAGCATTACCAGACTGATAGCCCTTATGAAGTAACATAATGAATTTACGATTTTTTTTAAGGCTACTAAGCATATTCATTATAAATTGAGGAGATTTAGTACTTTCGTAACCATTCGCATTTTCTTGCCAGTGCCCCGGCACCATTTGTTCTTTTTTCATCGACCATTAACCTGAAGTTACAGTTTTGCTTAATAAACATGCTAAACGATTCAAAAATAAAAGAAATATGTTTCGGCTGGGATCGCCCCACGGACGAACGCTCATTACGAGATTTTCTCAAAAGGTTTTGCAGCAATGACCTGTTAGATGTGCTAATCCCACGCCTGAGCGATAAAGATATAACTACTATTATTGACCAACTGACCAAAACAATGAAGCCTCACTTATCGGAGAGTGAATACCACCGCCTTTTTTTGGGATGAAAGGAGCTGGCCTGATACACTCTGAGAATCAAGGGTAATTATAACTACCTCATATAAGGAGATGTGGCCTAGCAAGCAATAAGCAGTTAAACAGGGGAGCGACTCTATCATATGCGAGAGTCATCTGACAGGCCCCGGCATTAATTGTACTACAAAGAAACCGCATATACATAAAAATTTGGAGATTTTTTTGGCTGATATCATTAACGATTTACGCAGTTATCTCGATATTTTAAGCTGCGAATCAGAACTCCACGTCATTACAGAAGAAGTTGACCCATATCTGGAAATCGCCGAAATCCACCGCCGGGTTATTGCGCATGACGGCCCGGCTCTTTTGTTTTCCAAGGTCATGGGTAGCCGGTTTCCTGTGGTCACCAATCTCTTTGGCAGCAAGCGGCGTTTGGAACTGGCCTTTGGTAAACGACCGCAAAATTTTGTAAAAACATTGGTAAAAACGGTAGAATCATTCGAGCCGCCGTCCTTGGGAGGTCTTTGGAATATGCGTGGGCTGCTGGGCCAGGCAATTAAAACCGGCTTGAAGGATGTACGACATGCCCCCATTTTAGAAGAATCTCACAGCCCGCCACATCTTAGCGATTTACCACTGCTCACGTCCTGGAACACCGATGGCGGCCCATTTGTAACGCTACCGTTGGTCTATACCGAGCATCCAGTTAGCAAAGGCCACAACTTGGGCATGTACCGGATCCAGCGTTACGATGACCAGACAACCGGCATTCACTGGCAGATCCATAAGGGCGGAGGCTATCATTATCACGCCGCCGAACAGAAAAATCAGCCTTTGCCCCTTTCCCTGTTCATTGGCGGCCCCCCGGCCTTGATGATGGCGGCAATTGCCCCCCTGCCGGAAAATATCCCAGAATTACTGCTGGCGTCCCTGCTTTTGGGCAAGAAATTACCGCTGGTGGCAAGCCCCACCGGCCACCATAAGCTGATCGCCACCGCCGAGTTCGCAGTGCAGGGATTTGTCGCACCGAAAATCAGGAGACCAGAAGGCCCCTTCGGTGATCATTACGGTTACGACTCCCTGCGGCACGACTATCCAGTGTTTCAAGCCCAGCATCTATATTGCAGGGGAAATGCCATCTATCCAGCCACCGTTGTCGGACAACCCCGCCAGGAAGACTATTATATCGGAGATTTTTTACAGGATTTGCTATCACCGTTATTCCCTCTGGTCATGAACGGCGTGAAGCAGCTAAAGACTTTCGGTGACACAGGATTTCACTGCTTAGCCGCAGCCAAAATAGAAAACCGCTACCCCAGAGAGGCCTTTGCTGCTGGCCTGCGGATTTTAGGAGAAGGGCAATTATCATTAACCAAATTTCTAATTCTTACCGATGGGGAGGTTGATATTACTGACTTTCCCAAATTATGGACACATATTTTGGAAAGAATTAACTGGCAGACCGACCTCTTTGTCTTCTCCAATGTTTCCCAGGATACCCTGGATTATACCGGCCCCAAGGTAAACAAGGGTTCCAAGGCCATGATGATGGGTTTGGGAAAAACACCCTGCCGGGAGCTCCCGAGGGAATTCAAAAAGGAATTACCACACTGGTTGCAAAAGGCAGAGGTCTTTTTACCAGGCACCCTGGTAGTAGAAGGGCAAACTTACAATGAGGCTCCTGAGCTGGCTGAAGAATTATCTACCTGTGATTCCTTTGGCGACTGGCCGGTAATAATTTTGGTAGACAGTGTTAAGGATGCTTGTGCCAGCTTGCCCAAATTTCTTTGGCATTTTTTCACCCGTTTTGAGCCCGCGGCCGATATTCATGCCGTCAAAAAAGTACACAGATTCCATGTCGGATTGCAAGCCCCCGTAATTTTTGACTGTCGCCTAAAGCCTTGGTATCCTCATGTCCTCGAGGTTGATTACCAAACAAAGCAGCTGGTTGATGACAAGATTAGCCGAATTATTCCGGCAAAATGGTGCTAAAAAATGATGAAAATAACTGATCTGAAGAACCAGCGTATTTCCAGTAAAAACAAGACGAAAAAATCGCCCGTTCCGGACAGTGGTTTTTTCGATTTACTGACCGATCAATTGGCACAGCCAGCAGAAGTTTCTACTGCGCCAGAAGTCATTGGCACCAATGAGGCCTCCCTGTTAGCACCAGAGACAAGACTAAACGGAGTCAAATTAAGTGAGTCATCCATCGATCTATTAGAACATTTTGGCAAGGCCCTGGGTAATCTTCGGCTCAAAGCCGAAGATATAACCCCGCTATTGGAGGCCCTTGAGGGAGACACAACAGCCCTACTTGACATCAAGGAACAACTTCCTCATGACGACCCGTTGGCTCTTTTAATCGACCGGGTAACCACAATCAGCTACATTGAAACAGAAAAATTCAGACGGGGTGACTACAACTAATGGAAGAACGACTGCAAAAGGTATTGGCCCAGTCTGGCGTATGTTCCAGACGTCAGGCCGAAATTTTCATTAGAGAAGGAAGGATAACAGTAGATGGCGTTAAAGTCACTGAAATGGGCATTAAAGCTGACCCTAAACGTCAGATAATCACCTTTGATAACAAACCCATTATTCGTGTTCCCAAAAAAGTTTATATCCTGCTCAATAAGCCCAAAGGATATGTCACGACCATGAACGACCCTCAGGGCCGCCCAATTGTAACTTCTCTTTTAAAGGATATTAAGCAACGACTTTTCCCTGTTGGCCGTCTTGATTTAGAAACCGAGGGGGCACTATTAATGACAAATGACGGGGATTTGGCCCAGCGGGTAATCCACCCTCGTTTCGAGGTCAAGAAAACCTACCTAGCAGTAGTCAAAGGAAAAGTCTCACGTCAAGAACTACAGTCCCTTGAGAAAGGCATCGAAATGGATGGCCAACTTACCTGGCCTGCCGAACTTACAGTAAGCAAAAGCGATGCCATCTCAACAACCATCAAAATCACTATACATGAAGGCCGCAAGCGGCAGATACGCCGCATGTTTACAACTATTGGCCACCATGTTGTCCACCTGAAAAGGTTAGCCTACGGCAATCTTCAGCTAGGCGGTTTAACATCAGGTAAGTATAGGTTTTTAAAACAAAACGACCTAAAACTACTTTTAACAAAATCTAAAACCCCCGGCCAGGCCAAACGAAGCATTAAAGCCAGAAAAAAATCTTTAAGGTAACGGCGTGACTTGATCATATGCGACGGAAATAGCAAATTAACCCCTCGCAAGGTATTTTCCACCCGGAACGAGCGGCAATGTTATTCTTTTGTAAGAATATTCTTTACAAAAATAAAAATGCTTTATAACATCAATTAGTTATTGGTTTATCTTCTGGTGATATTTAGCCGATCAAAAATAAAAAAACGGTATGACTTGATCATATGCGGAGGAATGACTGAATGAACAAATCAGAATTAGTTGAAAGTATATCACAAAAACTCACCTTGCCTTTACGCGAGACCAGTTCAATAATGAACACCATTGTCAATACCATGACCGAAAGTCTGGCCAATGGTGACAGTATAGAGATTCGTGGTTTTGGAAGTTTTATGGTGAAAAAATACCCATCCTACTGCGGCCGCAATCCTAAAACTGGGCAGAAGATAGATGTACCACCCAAGAAACTGCCATTCTTCAAAGTTGGCAAGGAATTAAAGGAACGAGTCAACGGATAATAGTCCGTCAGGAGTGAGATCTCACTCGACCACCTCTCCCACCAAATCATAGGGATGGGCCTCTGTGATCTGTAATTCGACAATATCCCCTGGGTTAAAGGTACCAGAGTTTATATATACGCAACCGTCAATTTCTGGAGCCTGGTAGCAGGTACGCCCCTCGAGTAGCAAATCAGTTTCCCGACTAACCCCCTCCACTATAACCTTTTCCAGCCGCCCTATGCGATTTTTGTTTTGTTGCCAAGAAATGTCCTTCTGTAAGGCCATAATTCTCTGGCGTCTTTCTTCTTTAATTTCCTCGGAGCAGTGATTAGGGAGCGCTACGGCCGCACAGCCATCCTCGTTGGAATACGCAAACACCCCGACATGATCAAGGCGGTATTCAGCCAAAAAGTTTTCTAGCTGAACCACATCTTCTTCTTTTTCACCTGGAAAACCAACAATAAAGGTAGAGCGAATAGCAGCCTTCGGAATAACCGCCCTTATCCGGTTCAACAAATCAACAATGTCTTTTTGCCTATATGGACGATTCATTGAACTCAATATACGATCACTGGCATGTTGAAGGGGAATATCAAAATATGGCAGAAGGCGGGGATTCGTCGCCATTAATTCCAGCAATGCCTCACTAATACGATTTGGGTATAAATAGAGCATCCGTAGCCACGGAATAGAAGTATTGCGCAATAGCCCTTCCAGAAGGTCAGTAAGACAAGACCCCTTTTTGCCAAAATCAACCCCATAGGCAGTAACATCCTGTCCGACCAGGGTCAACTCCTTAACCCCCAATTCTTCAAGCTCACCTGCCTCAACAATTAGGTCATCAAGGCTACGGCTCCGTTGTCGCCCACGGAGTGTGGGAATCAGGCAATATGAACAATTATTTGAACAGCCCTCGCTAATCTTCAAATAGGCACGATGAGAAGGCGTAGAAACCTGACGATTCCGACTGCTATCCATCAGAAAGGACGGTGTCTTGGCAAGATCTATTTTACCCTGTGGACCTTTCTCTAGTTCCAGCAGCCTAATCGGTAAATCAACAAAACCATCCGTACCAATAAACAAATCTACTTCGGGCAGGGCCTCCTTTAGTTCATCACCATAACGCTGCACCAAACACCCGGTTACCACCAATGTTAAAGAGGAATGGGTTTCCTTCAAGCCGGAGAGAGCCAATATTTCATCTATTGCCTCCTCAACGGCCGACTTGATAAATCCACAGGTGTTGACGACAATTAGCTCGGCATCCTCTGGACTTTCGCATACCTCGTAGCCACTTTTGGTCAAAGAGCCAAGCATAAGCTCAGAATCCACCAGATTTTTAGGGCATCCCAGGCTAACCATAAATATTTTTTTTGGCATTTCAACCACTCCCTATGCGCCCGCCAGGCAATCAATAAGTCCCTTTGACACCAACTGCATCCGCTGTTTAAACAATGAATGTCTAAAGCCAGACTGCCACTCATTTCCGCAAAGATGGTCAGAGACAACCATAACGGCTGCCAATTCCACCCGCCTAAAAGCCGCTACGGTGAGCAGGGCTGAAAACTCCATATCTATACCTTCAATTCCATCTCGCTGATACTTGCCAATTTCAACCAATGTCTCCCGATAAGGCGCATCGGTACTACAAACCACTCCACGCCGACAAGGAAGCGATAAATCTTTAAGAAATGATTCGAGCAAAATCAGTAGAGTTTCAGGGGAAAAGGCTGGTTCAGCTAAGGGATAATGAGCAGAAACGCCCTCCTCACTTAGCGCCTTCACAGGTAGTAAGATATCCCCAATAACTAGACCAGATTGCAATGAGCCGCATGTACCGCAAACAATTATCTTTTCTGCTCCCAAAGCGATGAGTTTTTCCAGTACCAAAATCGACATAGGCGCCCCCACAGCAGGGCCACAAATATAAAAAGGCCCCCTGGAAGAGTTAATCTCCCACAAATTACTGTTAAACAGGAAATGACGCCTTCCATCCAACTCGGCAGCTAATTTACAGGCACGCCCGGCCTCAGCCGGATTTATATAAAATAAGACCACCCCTCGCAGCAGCGGCTCTCCCTTCTCCCGACGAGGATTCATTAGACATGACATAAACTGGTATCTCCTCGATACGACCTAGTGCCGCATATGTGCTTCAACGATGGGTGCCGGAGAAATTGCCCCATTTTCCCGCTAATTTTTGTCTAATAGCACTGCTATTGCCCGAAAACGGTCGAGAAACTGACCTCAATTCTCCAACTTTTCGCTACGTCTTCTATTCTCGGACAGCCTCCTGGCAAGCGAAATTACAATACCTGCCCGCAATGCAATGTTGTGGCAGAAAAACAAAAAAAGGCCGCAGGAAATATCCAGCGGCCTTTAAAAAACAAATTGTACGACTTGATACTAGCCAAGCAACGGATTGGCATACAACAAGATCAAGGCAACAACCAAACCATAAATGGTTAATGACTCGATGAGGGCCAGACCAAGAATCATGGTAACAGTAATTTTACCAGAAACCTCGGGGTTACGGGCAACACCAGTACAGGCGCCACCAGCACAGTGACCCATACCAGCACCACAACCAGAAGCTGCAACACCAACTGCTAAACCAGCAGCCAGACATACCAGAGCAAAGTTATTGCCCCCTAACTGTATGTATTTACTGAATACGGAACCAGCTTCCGCAGCCATCGCCACATCTGCCATAACTACAACCGCTGCCACTGCCACTAAAATTCCTAATACTTTTTTCATCCCTTTACTTCCTCCTTAAACTTTGTTTGATTTTGGCCTTCTTAACAAAATATAATTAATAAATTTTAGTCCCTTACAGATTGTTTTCTCGGAGTCTGCGCTTACCTGTTTTCCAGAAAAAAATCTGTAAGGTATTTATACCCCCTCATCGGGTGTTAGACCCTTTTTATTAGTGAGCACTTTCCATGGCACCTGCACAGTAGATTACAGATAATAAGACAAAAACCATAGTTTGTACAACTGCAACCAGCACACCAAGACAGAGAATTGGTAGTGGTGCGAAATAGGCTCCTACCAACATCATCAGTATGGCCACAAGGATCTCATGGGCAAACATATTACCAAACAGCCTGATAGAGAGAGACAGGATCCGGGCAATATTACTAATTATTTCAATGGGTAGTATAAGGGGGGTAATCCACCACATAGGCCCCATAAAATGTTTGATATATTTAAAGCCATGATAGCGTAGACCTAGAAAGTGGTGGGTAAACCAGACTATTAGAGTCATCGCCACAGTTATATTCAGATTTGAGGTGGGAGGCATGAAACCGGGAATTAACCCCATAAGATTCGAAGTCAAAATATAAAAGGTAAAGGTTGCTATCATGGGAAACATCATAGCAGCCCGCTCAGCCCCCATATTGTCAGTCATAAACTCTTCCAGGCCCCCAACACAAGCCTCCCAGAAGTTCTGCATACTTCCCGGCACCATTTCCAGTCTACCCAGTGTCATCTTCGGAGTAATAATTAATATAGCCATTACCAGCCAGGTATAAGTCATATGCGGTGAGCATATTTTAGCCAGCATAGTGCTACCTACTGGCCCATGCGGAACCGGCAAATGAAAAAATTCTAAGATTAACGAAATGAATAATAAAGGATGTTCCATTAAAAAGTCCCCCTGTGACGGCCTCAATTAGAGAAGCCCCCTTTTTATAATTCGTGTACCAACCCTTTCTTGCTTGGAAAATAAAACCGCCGGACTACCGTCAGCATAGTAATACCGATACTAAGCACGATGGCTGACGAGCCGACCAAAAAGCCAATAGGATGAACGATGTGCTGGCTTATCAACCAAAAAATAACCAAGGCCAGACCACTGAGTCTAATATAATATTTCAGGTAAAACTTACGTTTTGCCTGCTCAGCCTTGCCAGTCAGGATTAATTTACTTTCTAAAAAATTCTTTAAATCTCTTTTCAAGAGCATGTAACTAAGGTTGGCTAATATCCCGCCGATAAACACACTTTTAGCAGCATAAAACGGCAAGGTAAACCCTGCAATAGTGCCAAGCAGAGCCGCAATTATCCAATTCAGTTTTTCCACCCGCCAGATCGGGAATTCATCGGTATTGGGTTGTGCCATTACAAATCCTTTCGTTGTGTCATTTGATAAAGATTTTTAAAACCAGCGATTATCCCAAAGGCTAAAAATATAAACGTAAACCAGGGTGATGTTTTACCATCAAACACCTTGGTATCAAGGTAATACCCAAAGCCCAAACCGATAAAAACACACCCCGACAAGGTAAAACCGATTGTGCTGAACTGAGTTATCAGCTTCATTATTTCTTTTCTGCCACCCAACATCATTTATACCTTAAGCAAAAGAGAAGCAATCTTGCATGTGGAATTATCATAGTATATAGCCAAAGTCAATCGCTTTTTGTCTAAGCAGTCATCTTTCTGAATGATGATTCAGTTTTTTCCAGGGCCAGAGCCAGATCCACCTCACTGACAGCCTCAGAGATAAAAGAAGCTTCAAATTGAGAAGGAGCCAGATATATACCTTGCCCCAGCATCTCCCGATAAAATGTGCCAAATTTTTCTGTATCAGACTTCATGGCACTATTAAAATCGGTTACCGGGCCCTCGGTAAAGAAGGTGGTCATAACGGAGCCTACCCGGTTCAAGGTTGTACCCATACCATGTTTTTCGGAAAGTTTTACCAACTGTGCCGCATATGATGCCGCTTTGGCGTTCAATCTGTCATAAAATCCTGGTGCAGCCATGGCCTGCATTGTGGCAATACCGGCAGCCATGGCCAACGGATTACCCGACAGGGTTCCAGCCTGATAAACCGGTCCAACGGGAGAGACCATATCCATCAGTTCCTTCTTGCCACCATAAGCGCCGACGGGCAGCCCGCCGCCAATTATCTTACCCATGCAAGTCATATCAGGCATAACATTAAACTTGGCCTGAGCCCCACCGAGACTTAAACGGAAGCCGGTGATAACTTCGTCGAAAATCAGAACAATACCCTGCGCTGTAGTAAGCTCACGCAATTTCTCCAGAAAACCTGGAGCCGGGGCAATAACACCCATATTGGCAGCCACGGGCTCGATAATCACACAGGCAATGTCCAGAGACTCATTAGTCAGCGTCTTCTCCAGTGTCTCAAAATCGTTATAGGGAATAGAAATGGTATTCTTGACAACATCATCCGGCACTCCAGGGCTGCCAGGAATCCCCAGGGTTACCACCCCGGAACCGGCCTTGACCAGAAAGGCATCGGCATGACCATGATAACAACCGTCGAACTTTACAATTACATTTTTACCCGTATATCCACGCGCCACGCGAATAGCACTCATGGTAGCCTCTGTACCGGAATTAACAAAGCGCACCTTTTCCACCGACGGCAGGGCATCACAGACCAGTTCGGCTAATTCAACCTCTAAAGGAGTAGGGGCGCCAAAACTGGTTCCATTGGCCAAGGCTTCTTTGATGGCCTGAACCACCTTGGGGTAATTATGGCCGAGAATCATCGGCCCCCATGAGCAGACAAAATCGACAAATTCATTACCGTCAGCATCATAAATCTTCGAGCCTGTAGCCCGTTCAATAAAGACAGGATCGCAGCCCACTGATTTACAAGCCCGCACCGGACTGCTTACCCCACCGGGAATGGAAATTTGAGCCCTTTTAAATAGGGTTTGAGATGCATCAGTTTTCATTGTAACAATCTCCATTTTTAATATTATCTTTGACGGCGTTCTCTAATCTTGGTGAATAATCGGTAACTATATTTGATGTTCTCTCCTTAGAAGAGGAGCCACACACCCCTCGCTCCAACCTTCTTCCGCCGGATGAGAGCACTTGATTTAAACAGCAGCACATTACGTTTCCGGTAACCTATATCATGACCGGCATAATTCGTCAAAGAACTATATCAAAAATAGACTCATTTTTTTATCATTTCATACCGCATATTCCCTTCATAGTAAATAAGCCCGCAATTTACTTGACAATCTTTGCAAAGCCATTGTATTCATAAGTTGTTAGGTTTATTTTCAGGTGGTTATTCGGCCTATTTTTAGTGCCTTAGCACTGAGGTGTCATAAAAACACGAAAAACTAAAAAGTGAAGGTCTTTCAAAAAGTCTGATTTCGGCGATCTTGCCATAGCTAACCTATTGAAATCATTAAGTGCGATTTTTGAGACCTTGACTTTTTACTAGTCCATCAAAAAGTAATTTGAAATATAAATGTTACACTCTACTGTTAAGGCACTTATTCCCTTATGGGGTGTTAGCTACTTCTATAAATATCGATATTTAGTTTAACGAGGATTAAATAATGTCAGACGACCAAGGCACACAGAACGAGCAATTATTACTTGGCATTGATTTTGGCACCTCCAGAACGGCGGTCATGTCAAATCGGGGATACAAAAAAATTACCCGTTCAATTGTCGGATATCCCAAGGATATAATAGGCATCAAATTTTTGGGGAAAGCCCAAGTCTTTGGTGATGAGGCCTTAAAAAATCGTTCGGCATTAACCATGTATCACCCCCTGGAAGACGGCGTTGTTCGAGAGGCCAGCGAGAAAGACTATAATGCTGCCCTTGAACTGTTAAAATATGTCATAAACGAAGCCAAACAGGGCGAAGACGTTACGGTGTCAGGGATCATCGGCGTTCCTTCCAGGGCCTCGATTATGAATAAAGAACTGCTTTTGAAAATCGCCAGAGAGGTAATGTCAGTGGCGATGGTAGTTTCCGAACCCTTCATGGTTGCCTATCACCTTAACAAATTAAATAATT
>CAYTNB010000011.1:0-29265 GCA_964439085.1 uncultured Desulfobulbia bacterium
GTGAGACTCCGAGGCGTAGCAATTTTTTAGGCACGAGGCCTACCATAATGTGTAGCCTCGCGCCTAAAAAAGTGCGACAAGGCAGTAGGTTGGATTGCTATACCCTTTTGGGTACTTTTTATGACGCCATCATGAGTAATTATATCGCTACGCTTATGCTCTTGGCATTTTATTTCGATAAGGATGATTGATTATGGCAAAAAAGAAGTATTATGCGATCTCTGTTGGTCGTAAACCCGGTATTTATGATAACTGGGCGGCTGCTGAGGCGCAGGTTAAAGGATTCCCAAAGGCCAAATTCAAAGGTTTTTGTACTGAAACTGAGGCTGCCTCATGGCTGGCCAACCCTGTTTATCAGGTTTCCGCTACCCATTCTGCGAAACACAAAGTCCGACGTCCCAAGAAAAATACTACACCTAAAAATGACGAGATCACCATTTATACAGATGGGGGCAGTATCAATAATCCAGGTCCTGGCGGTTATGGAGCTGTTATTATTATGGACGGCAACCAGCAAGAGTTCACTGGAGGTTATAGATTGACTACCAATAATCGTATGGAACTCATGGGATGTATCGTGGCTCTAAAAAACTTGAAATCTCCAGACAAACCTGTGGCTCTATATTCTGATTCAAGTTATGTTGTTAACGGAATTAATAAGGGATGGGCGGCCAAATGGCGCCAAAATGGTTGGCTTAAATCGGATAAACGTCCGGCCATTAATCCCGACCTCTGGGATGAACTACTGACGTTGATCGCCAGATTTAATATTCGTTTTAATTGGGTTAAGGGACACGCTGGTAATCCCTTAAATGAACGTTGTGATGAGTTGGCTGTTGCTACGGCTCGTAGTGCTGATTTACCAGAGGATACTGGCTACAAGGGGAAGTAAGTTTCTCCTGATGTATTAGTCGTATGACTCTGGATTTTACTTACCCTCAGGTGCAATTGTTACTGCGATGGCCGTAAGCAGGCCAGAATTTTTTGATGAGAATATCTTAATGACGAATGAAATTGTAAATAGTGAACGGGATGGGCTGGAGTTGGTTAAAAAACTTTACGCTGCAGCCCTTGATAACAAAGCTGAAAACGTGGTGGTTCTTGATGTCCGTGGGATATCAGGTTTTGCCGATTATTTTATCATTATGAGTGGTCGATCTAGTCGTCATGTCCAGGGACTGGCATCATCATTGGATAAACAGGTGAGCACCAAGCGTCTACGCAAATCAAATACCGAGGGGCTTGATGATGGCCGTTGGGTATTGCTGGATTTTAATGATGTAATTGTTCATATTTTTCACGATGAAGATCGGGCATTTTATGATATTGAGGGTCTATGGCATGAGGCTCCTCGTCTACAAATGGCGTAAATTCTGCTAAACTGGAACTAATAAAATGACATCTATTCCGCCCGTATTATTGATTATTTTAGATGGCTGGGGCGTTGGTGATTCTTCTGATACCAATGCTGTTTATGTGGCAAACACACCTAATATGGATAGGTGGGCGACTGAATACCCGATGACTACACTGGTCGCACATAACGGCGCTGTAGGCTTGCCGGAGGGACAGATGGGTAACTCAGAGGTGGGGCATCTTAATATTGGGGCCGGGCGTATTGTCTACCAGGATTTCACTCGTATCAATTTGGCTGTCGAAAATGGTGAACTTGCCAAAAACTTGGTATATGTAAGTCTGATTAATAAATTAAAGGATACCGGCAAGGCCTTACATTTATTTGGCTTGGTCTCTGATGGAGGGGTGCATAGTCACCTTAATCACCTTAAGTCACTGGTTCGTATTGCCGCCCAGCAGGGACTATCACGGATATTCATTCATTGTTTTATGGATGGTCGTGATACGCCGCCCAAAAGTGGAAAGGGTTATGTTGAGGACTTAGAGAGCGAACTCGCCGCAATAGGCAGTGGTAGGATAGCCACTATAACTGGACGTTATTATGCTATGGACAGGGACAAGCGTTGGAACAGGGTTGAACGTGCCTGGAAGGCGCTTGTGGATGGAGAAGGGACATATTGCCACAAACCTGTAAACGCAATGATTGAGGCTTACGAAAAGGGACAGACTGATGAATTCATTGAGCCTATTATTATAACTGAAGGCGGCTTTCCCGTGGCAACGGTTGATGATGGTGATGGTGTATTATTTTTTAATTTCAGGGCTGATCGAGCCAGACAGTTGGTTCATGTCTTCACCGATCAAGAATTTACGAAGTTTAAGACTTCTAAAAGACCTGTTCTGGGTGAGTTTGTTACCTGTACCAGTTATGAGAATAGCTTTGATTTACCGATTTTATTTCCGCCCAATTCTCTCGAACATATTTTGGGAGAAGAGATCAGCCTCCATAATCTCCGACAATTACGCATTGCGGAAACAGAAAAATACGCCCATGTAACCTATTTTTTTAATGGTGGTCGTGAACAGCCCTTCCCGCTGGAAGATAGGGCATTGCTTAACTCACCAAGAGAGGTGGCAACGTATGATTTAAAACCGGAGATGAGTGCTTATGAGATTACTGATGAGTTGGAAAATCGTTTGCGTGATAACCCATACAGCTTTATAGCGCTGAATTTTGCTAATGGGGATATGGTTGGCCATTCCGGTATTTTATCGGCCGCTATTAAGGCCTGTGAGGTGGTTGATGTTTGTTTAGGGCGCTTAATTAAGCGGGTTAATGAGCTTGGTGGTACGGTCATGATTACTGCAGACCATGGCAATGCAGAAATCATGTATGATAAAAATACCAATGATCCGTATACAGCCCACACCACCAATCCGGTGCCTTTTTTATTGATTGGAGAAAAATATTGTGGGATGAAGTTACGAAATGGTGGTTCTTTACGAGATATTGCTCCGACAGTTTTAACCTTGCTGGGTATTGACCCACCGGTGGAAATGACTGGAGAGTCACTTCTGATTGAGAATTAACGAAAAATGGTAGCCACACTGCTAACGTTAGAAGCCACTTTTGTGAAAATGGTCGTAATATGAAATATATAAGCACAAGGGGCGGCATTGCCCCCATAAGTTTTAAAGACGCAGTTATGATGGGGCTAGCCACGGACGGCGGTCTTCTTTTGCCGCAGAGCCTACCGAAACTGTCTGATAAGACAATTAAATCATGGCATAATCTTAAATATCAGGATTTGGCTTATGAGGTGATTTCACTGTTTACCGACGACATGCCGGAGGCAGATTTACGACAACTGATATCCAAGTCCTATGCTAGCTTTAGTCACCCGGATATTACCCCGGTGGCTAAACACGGCGAGGTCTATATCTTGGAGCTTTTTCACGGGCCAACTTTGGCCTTTAAGGATGTGGCCCTGCAATTTTTAGGTAATTTGTTTGAATATTTTCTGCGGGCCGATAACGCCCGAATGAATATTCTCGGCGCTACCTCTGGTGACACTGGCAGTGCTGCAATTTATGGTGTGCGTGGCAAAGAACGAATCAAGATATTTATTCTGCATCCCCATAAAAGGGTGAGCCCCATTCAGGAGCTGCAGATGACCTCGGTACTGGATGATAACGTCTTTAACCTTGCTATTCAGGGTTCTTTTGATAACGGTCAAGCCATAGTTAAAGAGATTTTTAATGATTTGGACTTTAAGAAACAACATCACCTCGGAGCTGTTAATTCCATAAATTGGGCCAGAATTTTAGCCCAGATTGTCTATTATATTTATAGCTATTTTAGGGTGGGTGATTCTGAGGGAAGTGAACAGGTCGATTTTGCGGTACCAACAGGTAATTTTGGGGATATTTTTGCTGGTTTTTTGGCCAAACGGCTGCTGACTGCCAAGCGCATCAGGCGGCTTGTGCTGGCTACTAATGAAAATGATATTTTAAGTCGTTTTGTGAGCCAGGGAAATTATTCAACGGGTAGTGTATTGCAAACTTGCAGTCCATCCATGGACATTCAATTGGCCTCTAATTTTGAACGTTATCTCTACTATCTCAATGATTTTGATACCGATCGTACTCGAAACGATATGGAGTCTTTTGCTACTAGTGCTGTTTTAAAGTTTGACTCGACTGTTTGTAATCGAGTTAATGATGATTTTGTATCTCAACGAGTTACGGAGTCTGAGATTGTTGCTACTATTAAAGCCTTTTATGAAAAAAATAATTATGTCCTGGATCCGCATACTGCAGTTGGAGTTACTGCTGGAATTTCCCATAAAGATAAACTGCCTATGATTTGCCTGGCTACGGCCCATCCAGGAAAGTTTGGAGATGTAGTTGGCCAGGCTATTGGTCCGCAACCTTTACCTGATGCCTTAGCGGTCTTAGAGGGAAAGAAGACCAGATGTGAGGTTGTCGCTGCCGAATCTACCGTGGTGAAGGATTTTATTGAACGGTATGATAAGTTATGAAACGTGGCCAACACTTTGCTAACCTTTTAATATTATTAATAATTATTTCGTTTGTATGTGCTTGTTCAAAAACAAACAGGTTGGCGGTGCTGAAATACAAGAAAGAGATAACTAAGAGACGAATTGATAAGGACCGATTCTTTGGAGAATCACCAAATTCTCCTTTGTTGCCAGTGCAGCGCCTGAATTTTAAGGGGCTTAAGTATTTTAAGCCCGACATAAAATATAGGTTAAATGCCAATTTTACGCCGCAAACTTCGCCGCAATTATTTAAAATCCCAACTTCATCAGGACAAGAACGATTGTATATCGTTAAGGGACGCTTGGATTTTAATTATGCGGGACGTAAGCTTACGCTTAAAGCCTACCAGGAAAAGGATCAAGTCGCCAGTCACCCTAATGACTTGTTCGTGCCTTTCACTGATCTGACGTCCGGTCAGCAGTCGTATGGGGCTGGCCGATATCTAGAAGTTACTACTCCTGGCCCACAGTTAGGAGAGGTGGTGTTAGATTTTAATCTGGCTTTTAATCCTTACTGCGCATACAACCGTAATTTTTCCTGCCCTATTCCTCCCAGAGATAATCATCTTGACCTCGCTGTATATGCTGGGGAGAAGAAATTTCACTAAATAACAGTAAAAGGGCTTATCTCTTAGTCTGATCGTTACTAACAATTATCTATTCAGATATTCTTTTGAATTTTAAGTAAAAAATGTTGCTCTGATTTGGCTTTATGGATCAGGTTGTTATAGGCGTTTTTGTGGATGTTTGTTCCAGTGTTTATTATATTTGTTTTTGAATTAACGTAACCTTTTTCTAATGTCAGTTCCTGACAGGCACGCACGCTTAAGACACCCGCAAATATAATAAGGGAAAAAACCCATATGAACCAATAATAGTAGGGATAATTTTCCTTTTTTTTGATAAGAGTTTCTATACAATCCGGGCTATCATAAATTCTATTGTCTGACATTTATCTATCTCCTTAGGATTTTGTCTTTCAAATATTTTCCCCCCACCTTGTTCCATCTTTTGCAATACTTATGCCAAATTAATAAAAATAGTAAATGTTAGTTTTTAAAATTATTAGTGCTTTATTGAGTTGGTTTCCCACAATC
The DNA here is from genome assembly GCA_964439085.1 of uncultured Desulfobulbia bacterium. GTDB lineage: Bacteria > Desulfobacterota > Desulfobulbia > Desulfobulbales > VMSU01 > JAADIV01. Next base: position 5,516 of record CAYTNB010000011.1, read on the forward strand.
TTCGTTTATTTTTTTAGAAAAAATTTCATTAAAATGCTTATCCCTAATTAAAGTAGACGCTTAATATAGCCCAAGGATGAGGGGGGAGGGTGGGTGCATTTTTTGGTGTTTTCTGATATTGTCACTCATGATGATTATTTAGGCACAAAGTAAAAAAATAAGAAAAGCTTCGACACAAAAGCCTATATATTACACGTGTTTTCATTTAAGAATGTCAACATGACTGGACAATAACTGACAACAAAAGTTTACTGAAGCGCATACTAAAGTGGGCACTTATGGCATGTAAAATATTAATTGTTGATGATGAAGAGGAATTGTTGGCAGGGCTTTATGACATATTGGCCAGCAAGTTCCCGAAAGTTGAGATCATCTGCACAAAAGATTCAAGCGAAGCATTGGCAATAATTAAAAAAAATGATGTCAATGTGGTTCTTACTGATATACGAATGCCTGGCATGGATGGCTTTGACCTTTTATCTCAAATCAAAAAAGTAGATTTGATTATTACCGTGGTGATTATGACGGCATTTGGCAGCGTTGAAATGGCAGTGGAAGCAGTAAAAAAAGGAGCCTATGATTTTATCTGTAAGCCCTTTGATTATAAAAATCTTTTTCAAGCCATTAAAAGGGCCCTTGAACATAATTGTTTGATTAAGGAGAATATAACCCTGAAACGACGTATGTCAGATCGAGTTTCCTTTGAGGACTTTGTGGGACGGTCGGCAGCTATGCTTAATTTTTATGAAAATATTAGGGCTGTTGCTCATACTAATTATACGGTTCTGGTCAGAGGGGAGAGCGGTACTGGTAAGGAAATTACCGCCAAAGCAATCCATCGGCAAAGTGTCCGGCGGGATGCAAATCTGGTTATGGTAAATTGCCCTGCTATTCCAGAACAATTGTTGGAAAGTGAATTGTTTGGCCATAATAAAGGAGCTTTTACAGGGGCGGACAATCATCATGCAGGCCTTTTTACTGAAGCCGATGGCGGTACGATATGTTTAGACGAAATTGGTGATGTTGCCATGTCTGTTCAGGTTAAGTTGTTGCGTACTCTTCAGGAGGGCGAGATACGCCCCCTAGGCTCGTCAAGTACCAAAAAAATAAATGTCAGGGTTATTGCCATGACTAATCAGAATCTAGAGGAAAAAATTCGTAAGGGGCTGTTCAGAGAGGATCTGTTTTACCGTTTGAATGTTGTTAATGTCTGGACGCCAAAACTTGATGATATCAAGGAAGATATTCCCCTGTTGATTAGTCATTTTGGTAATATGGCTTGTGTAGAGCAAGGTGTGCAGGTAAAAAGGTTTAAGGCGGATTTTATTAAGGCAATGACTGCCAGATCCTGGCCTGGTAACGTGCGGCAATTACAAAATGCAATTAGGCGGGCAGTGGTTTTCTGTCCTGGTAATGAAGTGTGCCTGGAAAACATGGATCATGCTGCTGGATTGAAAAAAGAATCGGATTCAACAGCTCATTCGGAGAATTTTAAAAATTCATCCTATAAAACCGGCAAGGAAAAGGTTGTAAAGGAGTTTAGCCAGCAATATATTAATCACATATTACGGCAAACAAATGGTAATGTAACTAAAGCTGCTAACCTGTCCGGGCTTAGCCGGGCGGCACTACAAAAAATAATGAATCGTTTCGCCATAAGCTCTATGGTGTTTCGTAATCCTAATGAATAACAGTATTCTTGCTTAATAACTGATGGCGGCGTAAAAAGTACCCATAAAAAATCACTACACCTCGGAGTCTCACTCCGTTCGCTTACCTGTATATCAAACTTTTCGCAGTCTACGCTTAGCTACTTAGCCATCCCGAGACTTTTTACGAGTGCATCAATAACTTGCTTAGAACAATACAAAAATATTTATCTTCACCGTCCTTTGCATCTGGTTCTTTCCTAATGGCTATTGCTGCCTTGTTGGGAGCTGCTACCGGTTTGTCCGCTGTATTCTTTATCAAACTAATTGCCCTTATTCAAACTGGATTCTACGCTGAGGCCGCTCACTTTTTACCATTCATTGGTAATTTTTCCTATGTGCTTGTTCCCGTAGTGGGAGCACTCATGGCCGGGCCATTAATTGCCTATTTTGCCGCCGAGGCCAAGGGCCATGGCGTGCCTGAAGTTATGCAGTCATTGATCATGCAAGGCGGCAGAATCAGAGCCAGGGTGCCTTTAATTAAAATTGTAGCATCGGCCCTTTGTATTGGCACAGGTGGTTCGGCTGGTCGGGAAGGCCCAATTGTGCAGGTAGGCTCAGCTATGGGCTCAGGCGTGGGTCAATTATTGGGTTTATCAGAAGAACGAATCAAAAATCTAGTTTCCTGCGGGGCTGCGGCTGGAATAGCTGCCACCTTTAATGCCCCTTTGGCCGGGGTGGCTTTTGCCACAGAAGTACTTATGACTGCACTGCATGGCCGTCTCTTTGCCAATGTGGTGATCTCTGCGGTATTTGCCAGTATTGTCAGTCGAATATTTTTGGGTGATAGACCGGCCTTTGAGGTCCCGAGCTATATAATGCATTCTCCCTGGGACTTGGCTCTATATCTGGTTCTGGGGCTGCTGGCTGCCTTGGTTGGGGTAATGTTAATTAGAATGCTTGACTATTTAGAAACTCTATTTGATAACTGGTCCTTTCCATTGGCATTAAAACCTGCTGTTGGAGCACTATTACTTGGGCTCTTGGGCTGGATTTATTTATATTTGCCCAACGTATCTTACTATTCCCCAGAATCATATAGACTTGGCATGCCGCTTATGGAAAATATGCCTCATGTCTTTGGCTCTGGCTTTACCTTTATTGAAAAGGTTTTGCAGGGGAATGTTTCATTTTTGCTGGTTTTCTTACTTATCTTTCTAAAACCTTTGGCTACTTCATTCACGCTTGGTTCGGGAAACTCAGGCGGCGTTTTTGCGCCATCACTATTTACCGGGGCAGTGTGTGGCGGGGCATTCGGTTATCTTGCCAATCATCTATTTCCGGGAATTGCCAGTGATATTGGCGCTTACGCCTTGGTGGGTATGGCGGCTGTTTTTGCCGCAGCGGCCAGAGCGCCCTTGACGGCCATGTTGATCGTTTTTGAAATGAGTAACGACTATTCCCTGATTTTACCTCTTATGGTGAGCGGAGTAGTGGCAACGGCTGTGGCAGCGATCATTTGCCCGGAATCTATCTATACCATAAAGCTGGCTAAACGGGGTATTCAATTTTCTCAAGGTCGTGATCTGGATATTATGCAGGGCGTTAATGTTAGTGAAGTAATGAATAAAGAACCTATTAAATTTGATGTTAACCTACCTTTTACAACTTTGTATGCAGCCTTCCAGGAAACACATTTTCATGGATTTCCCGTAGTTCATAACCAAAATAGATTATACGGCATAGTGACCTTGGAAGACATGACCAGGCTACTTTCAGGAAACAATAAAATTAGCGAATTGGCCATTAAAGATGTCGCTAATACCGATGTGATTACGGTATTTCCAGATGAACCTGTTTGGGCAGCAATCAAAAAGATGGCACCTCGTGGTCTAGCCAGTCTGCCTGTTGTTTCGCAAGAGGATGGTCAAACCTTAATGGGGCTGATAAGTCGCAGTGATATTATTCGAGCCTATGATGTAGGAATTATGCGTAAGCAAAGAGAGGCATATTCCACAGAGCGGATGGCATTGCGTAATGTTGGTGATGTGAAATTTATTGATTTACAGGTTGAAAAGGGCAGCCGGGTAGCCGGAAAAACATTAGCAGCTTTAAATCTGCCTAAATTGGCCAATGTAGTTTCGGTGGAAAGAAATGGTATGGTGCTTATCCCACATGGTAATACCACAATTCATGATGGTGATCTCTTTACCTTCCTGTGTCGGGCTAGGAATATAGAGGAATTGAAGAAGTTTTTCACATAACTTGACAATTTTTCTTGCAACTATTCGAACTCTATAGTTAATAATAACAATTGCGTTTTTCGTAGACTCGTAGTTTAGTGACTTTACGAATGAAGGGCAGTTCTTTTTGGGAGATTGTCGGGGGATTATTAATGTTAATTCTTTTGTGGCTAATGGATAAAACATAATATTTAAAGAGGGGTACATATGAACAAGTCAGAATTAGTAGCAGCAATCGCCGAATCAGCTGAGATTACCAAAGCCGACGCCAGTAGAGCTCTTCAGGCATTATTGGATACAGTAACGACAACCTTGTCAAATGGAGAATCTGTCTCTCTGACTGGTTTCGGTAATTTTACTATATCTAAAAGGGCAGCTAGAATTGGTCGTAATCCCAGAACGGGTAAAGAACTGAAAATTGCTGCTAAAACTGTTGCCAAGTTTAAAGCTGGCAAGGGTCTTTCTGAGGCTGTAAACTAAAAAAACGTTACAATTTAATAGTGTCCCCCGAAAGGGGTTATAGATCTTCGCAGTTGAATTGATACTTTGTAGTAAACGTGAACATCTAACATTCGATGTTAAATGTTCACGTTTTAACCGTATTCCTTAAATAAGTTGTATTAATTCATTTGCTACGCACTATAGATGTATAGATGGTCAAAAAATCTCTCCACTTTTAAGTGGGGAGATTTTTTATTTTAATTGATAATTTTTATCAATGGATGTATTTAACCTATCAATCTTTTTTTATTATTTCCGGGACATTCGGATTTTTGTTTAAGTATTTCAAGGAGACGTAGTTATGGCAACATTTAAAACAGATGTTTTTTCAACTGAAGCTCTTAAGTTAGCTGATACAGAGGAGCTTATTATCCGCGGTGGACGTGATCAATTTCACCTGCTAGATAAGGCATTTAAAGGTGTTAAGCAAATAGGTATTATTGGTTGGGGGTCTCAGGGACCGGCACAGGCTCAAAATCTTAATGATTCATTAGCTGATTTATCCACCAAGGTAGTAGTAGGTTTGCGTGCTGGTAGCTCATCTATGGCTAAAGCCAAAGAAGCTGGTTTTTCTGAGGAAGCGGGTACCTTAGGTGAAATGTATGATGTAATTAGCAAGTCTGATATGGTTGTTTTGCTTATTTCTGATGCTGCCCAGGCTGAAAATTACCAGAAAATTTTTGATGCAATGCAAGAAGGTGCTACCCTGGGTCTGTCACACGGTTTCCTTTTGGGTTATTTACAAAGTATTGGCAAATCATTTCCTGCCGGTATTAATGTTATTGGTGTTTGTCCAAAAGGGATGGGGCCGTCTGTTCGGCGTTTGTATGTTCAAGGTAAGGACGTAAATGGAGCTGGGATTAATTGCAGCTTTGCCGTTGAACAGGACATTGACGGTCGTGCTACTGATCTTGCCCTAGGATGGGCAGTTGCTGTTGGTGCACCCTATATTTTTATGACAACCCTGCGGAATGAGTTCTGTAGTGATATTTTTGGCGAGCGTAGCATTCTTTTGGGGGCTGTTCACGGAATAGCAGAATCTTTATATCGTCGCTATGTTATGAAAGAGGGCATGAGTGAAGAGGAGGCTTTTACCGAATCTGTTGAAAATATTACAGGCGTTATCAGTAAGATTATATCACATGAAGGCATTTTGGCTGTTTATGAAAAGCTGAATGCCGATGACCAAAAAATATTTGAGAATATCTATTCACAGTCCTACGGACCAGCCATGGATATTCTGCTGGAAATTTATGATGAGGTCTCTTCCTGTAACGAAATACGTTCAGTTGTAATGGCTGGCCAACGTTTCAGCCGTTTCCCGATGGGCAAGATTGATGGAACCAGGATGTGGGAAGTTGGAGAAAAGGTAAGAGCCGCCAGACCTGAAGCACCAGCGGCGATTAATCCTTTTACGGCAGGTATGTACTGTGCAACGATGATGGCTCAACTTGACCTGCTCATGGAAAAGGGGCATTGCCTGAGTGAGGTTTGTAATGAGTCTGTTATTGAAGCGGTTGATTCATTAAATCCCTATATGCATTACAAGGGCGTTGCCTATATGGTTGACAATTGTTCTGTTACCGCCAGGTTGGGAGCCAGGAAATGGGCCCCAAGATTTGACTATAACCTGAGCCAGCAGGCTCTGGTTAATTATGATAATAATGTGTCGGTAGATGAAAATTTGATTAATTCATTCAAAAACAATAAGGTTCATCAGGCCATAGCCACCTGTGCGACTCTGCGGCCATCTGTAGATATTTGTTTGACTGAATAACAAACTGGCAGCAGTTAATTGATTTTTTGAAGGGGCGCAGGTTTTTACTTGTCGCCCCTTTTTTAGTATTGCCACTCGCCTTAGTCTTCACCTGCTCGAAGTATGTGAACTCTTACGGTGCGGAGGACGTACCAATCATGGCGCCCCCGGCGAACTATTACCTTAGTATATCTTTCAGATTGTTTTCTCGGAGTCTACGCTTCGCTCCGCTTACCTGTTTTTTAAAAAAGAATTTATAAGGTGCCAGGAAAGCGAACGGCGTGAGGCTACGAAGCGTATTGGTTTTTTAGGCACGAGGCTACCATATGTATGGCCGGCCTCGCACCTAAAAAATTGCGACAAGGCAGTAGAGCGGATTGCCATGCCCCTTTTGGGTACTTTTTACGAACCGCCATCAATTAAATTTAATAGGGCAGCTTCTAGCGCTAATTCCCCTCTTGATAACTTCCTGATGATATGCATCGAGCACATCGCGGCGTTTAATCATCCCAAGTACCCATTTGGAGTCAGCCGATTCAACAATCGGAATTTCTTCAAATCCTTTGCTGTCAAAGTATGACATGGCGGTATAAAGATTATCATCTGGGGTTAGAAATATGACATTGCGTGTGCATATTTTGCCGACAGTAGAATTACAGCGCAGTTTCTCATCGTGCAGAATCGTCTTTACATCCTGTAGTGATATTATTCCAGTCATTAGGCCTTTTCCATTTATTACCGGAAAATAAAATCCACCCTGCGCCATGCTGAATATTTGCAGCAATTGATCAACGTTGGCGTCTTCACTGATAAAATTTATATCTTCCCTGATAATTCGTCCGACCTTAATTGATTTCATCACAGCACTCTCACGGCCTTCGTGAATATCAATACCTTCTCTGGAAAAATCCACCGTATCGATTGAATCATGGCATAGCCAATTTGCTACAATTGTACCTATTATACTGCTCAGCATGACAGGTACAATTATTTTGTAGTCACCAGTCATTTCAAAAAGGAGAAAAATTGCAGTAAGTGGCGAGTGGGTAGTTGCGGCCAGAAAGGCACCAATTCCAACTGCCGCATAAGCAGCTGCAGGGGCCGTATAAGCAGGGAATAAAGTGTGAACGCCCCAACCAAAGGAACCGCCAATAACTGCACCCACGAAAAGGGCGGGAGCGAATACACCGCCAGACCCTCCCGAACCCAAAGTAACGGCAGTAGTGAAAATTTTCAAAAAAATCAAAATGGTCATGAGCCACATTGCACTTTTACCCGTCAGCACCTCTTTGATATAACCATAACCATCACCCATAATTTGTGGAAAGGCCATGGCGCAGATACCAATAAGCAGAGCGCCAATTATAGGTTTTAGTTGTGGGTTTATTTTCAGGGTATCAAAACGATCACGGATGAAGTAAAATATGCGTATGTGGAATACCGCAATAATACCTACGATAAGTCCCATAATGATATAAAGCGGCAACTCGGCAATAGGGGATACTAAAGCGAAGGCAGGAATAGGGAATGCCGGTGTGGCACCGTAATATGCTCTTGATATGACCGTGGCAATAGCGGATGAGACAACTAAGGCTGAGAATGAAGAGATCTCGTAAGTACCCAGTAATATAATTTCTGCAGCGAAAAATACCCCGGCGATGGGGGCATTGAATACCGCTGCAATCGCACCAGCACTACCGGCGGCTATATAGATTTTCATACGTTCGCCGGAAACTCTGAAAAATTGACCAAATTGTGAACCTAGGGCACCACCAACCAAGGCAATAGGCCCTTCAACTCCAGCAGAATTTCCTGTGCCGATGGTAAGAGAACACGATGCTATTTTTAAAATTATAGTCCTGAATTTTATATGACCGCCTTCCATGTTTACTTTACGGATAAATTTGGGAAAACCATAGCCATTTATCTCTCCTGGAAAGAGTAGGGACAGAGGGATTAACAGAACCATGCCGGTAATTGGGATAAGCGGCAGTAATAAAAGGTGCCAACCACCTTGTTCGACAAACGCATACCCATGCTCAAAAAATATGCGATGCACGAACTCAAGAGAAATACGGAAGAAAATGCTGGCTACCCCAGCGCCAATACCAATAAATGAGGCGATTAGTACCATCAGCGTATTCTCGCCAGGCATAAAGTTTTTTCTTTTTTTCTTATTTTGCATGATTATTATTTGAGGAAGACTGCGGGGTTAGAGTCGTGCTACTTGCTGGGCAGCCTATAATTTTTGCCTGGGCCATAAAATAATCATCTGTCATACCAGCAATGAAATCACGGACGATTTCGGCAGATGTGGTTTTGGCCATCATGTCTGGACCCAGGTGTGAAACAAATTCTTCAAAAATTTCCGTGGCGTTACCTTGGCCAGTAAAATGCCCCAGGTAATTGTCGAATAGTTTCTGGTAGCAATATTTTATATTATTAACACCATCTTTTATTTTTGGATTAAGATAAATTCTTTGATAATTAAACTGTTTTAATTCCTTAAGAGCATCAGAAATTTCTTTACTAAAGCCAATGTAATCCTGATGGTAACTATGAAGTATTAGGTCTGTGACAAGCTTATAGACGATTGTACCGTTGGAGTTTCCCAGGGTTTCGACAGAAGATTTGGGCAAGTCGTTTCTGCTAATCAAATTCAACTCTATGGCATCTTCGATATCGCGACCGATATAGGCGATGGTGTCGGCCATACGAACTACGCAACCCTCAAGGGTGGCAGGTCTTATTTCAAGGCTTGGCGATTCCGCTTTTTCCTGGCATTGTTTGTCCAAATATTCAAAGCTCTTGTTTCTGTCGGGGGCGAGCTGTTGCTTATGAATTTCACCGTCGTGACAGAGAATTCCATCTAATGTTTGCAGGGTAAGGTTTAATCCCCGTCCCTTTTTCTCGATACAGTCAAGAAAGCGGACGCTTTGTAAATTATGCTGAAAGGCAGGAAGGCCGTGCTGCTGACAAATCTCAGATAAAAATGACTCACCATCATGTCCAAAGGGAGGATGACCAATGTCGTGTCCCAACGCAATTGATTCAAGTAGGTCTTCATTTAGACCCAAGAATTTTCCTATGGTACGAGCAATTTTAGAGACTAATTGGACATGCAATACTCGGTGCGTGATATGATCATTAGTGACCATATAAAAGACTTGCGTCTTATCAATATACCTGGCGTAGGACTTGGAATGAAGTATCCGATCGGCATCCACCGCAAAATCGAGCCGGTAACCCTGCAGATTTTCTTCATGACGCCGAATGCCATCAATACTTTGGCAGGCACCCGTATTCAGGAATTGACTTTCCCTCTTTTCAAGCTCTTTTTGGAGGTTGGTCATCATTTTGAAAATTAGGCGGCGATACTACTGTCTATTGCCTCGATTGAATTATTGTTAATGCCAAGAAACTGAGAGCGAATGGGCATTGGATTTCTAAACCATTTTGACCCTTTTCGGACAATTTCGGTAACTTTAGCCTGAGTTATGGGTATAAAGCTATGGTTGGATTGTTTCTTCAGTATACCGTTAAACAAACCGTCAATTTCATAAAAGGAGTTACCGGCAACCGTTGTAATTATGTGAATGTTGTGCACCTTAGCTCCGGTTTTTTCCTTGATAGACTCAAAACGGGTTCTTTCACCCTCACTGCCTATGCTGGTAAATTCGTCAAAAAAAGCAATTATTTTTGAAATCCTGAGCTGTAAACTGGTGAATTCTTTGTAAACACTGTTTTCAGAAAAAAGAATTTTGGCTTCATGCAATAATAAACTATCATCAAAGCATTTACCCTGAGGATTTCTCCAGAAGGTGCTGGAACTGTTGAAGATATCTATGGTGCGCAAAGAGGGATTAAGAATATCAATAAAACCTGAATATCGTTTGCCCAGTGAGGTTATTATGGTAACCTTTCGTTGAAGATCTTTTGTTGTCGTCATGATCCCTTATCATATTTGCAAGGGGTTTTTTGTCAACCATTAAGTGTGGAAAAATATGCAGATATATCTGGCGCCTATCAGAGGCATCACTGATTACATTTATCGAAATACCTTTGGACGCCATTTTCAGGGAGTAGATGTCGCTGTAGCGCCATTTATTAGCTCTGTGCAGGGACGGAAGATAAAAGACACTTATTTACGTGATATTCTCCCTGAAAATAATATGAATATGATGGTTATTCCTCAAATTTTGAGTAATGACTACGATGATTTTTTATTTATGGCAGAGAGGATATTTGAGTTAGGATGGCCTGAAATTAATTGGAATCTTGGATGCCCTGCACCAATGGTAGCAAATAAAAATCGGGGCTCAGGGTTATTATTGAAACCTGCTAAAATTTGTAGGATTCTGGATAAAGTCTTGCGGCTGTATCCGGGGAAAATTTCAATTAAGGTTCGCCTGGGACGTAACTCACCGAACGAACTTGAGGAATTATTACCCCTTTTGAACCAATATCCGTTGCGGGAAATTATAATTCATCCCCGCTTGGGAATTCAGATGTATAAAGGGATTCCTGACCTCGATGCCTTCTCTCGCTGTTTGTCATTGACGAAACATAAAATGGTGTATAACGGTGACATAATTGATCTGTCATCTTTTGATTATTTGCAAAGTCGTTTTTGTGGCATTGATAATTGGATGATTGGGCGGGGATTGTTGGCAAATCCTTTTCTGGCTTATAGGATCAAAAATGAGGGAATGTCCTTGAAAATAGGTAATATCCCGGATATTATAAGAAACTTTCATGATGACCTTTTGGAACAATATTGTCTGCGCCTTTGTGGTGCATCGCATGTCATGGGACGTATGAAAGGGATCTGGGCGTACCTTGCTGATTTGTTTGATAATTCTTCTAAAATTCGTAAGAAAATAAACAAGACTAATAAAATAGAAGACTATAAACGCAGTGTAGATAATATTTTCACCACGGTACCGATTAAACAAACTAACGGCTTATAAGCCGATGCATAGAAAAAAGGAATTTTAATGAATAATAATGCTTGCAAATCTTTTCGACTTATCTGGGCTAGGCGTATTGTTATTATCACAATTTTGGCTGTAATTCCTGCAGGTGTGTCACAGGGGAGTCTTGTCAAGCACAACCATGAATTTGAGAAAAATCGCGCCAAACTTTTAAGCTATATCATCGGCAAACAGATCGCCACCAATCACTATTACAATAAGCCAATTGGCGATAAATTGTCGCACCAGGCCTACGATTTGTACCTTAAACAGGTCGATCCACGCAAACTTTTCTTTCTACAAAAGGATGTGGATATTCTTGACCGTTATAAACTTGACCTAGATGATGAAATTCACAGTGGTAATGTACAATTCCCTATAGTCGCTGAAGAATTGTTACATGAACGGGTTCAACAGATTAAACAATTTGTAGAAGAAATTTTCGCCGCAAAAATTGATTTGGATAAGCGGGAAACCCTTGAACTTGAACGGAAAAAATTGCAGTATTGTCAATCAGTCGCAGAGCTTAAAGACAGATGGCGGCGGAATATCAAATATCAGATTGCCGTTCAATATCTTGATTTGCAGGAAATTGCAGCGGCTAAAGCCTCTAAAAAGGATATTAGCTCTAAGGAGAGTAAAAAATTATTAACAAATGAGTCAAAGTCCTCTGAGAAAAAGAAACCAGAAAATTTTAAAAAAGAGGCCATGAAAAAAGTTCTTAAGAGTAATCAGGAGCTTTTGAAACGAATGCTTAATAGGGATGAAAAGGATGAGTATGATCGTTTCTTCTCCGTGCTTGCCAAAGCGGTTGACCCTCATAGCAGCTTTATGCCTCCAAGCCAAAAAGAAGATTTTGATATCCATATGCGTGGCTCTTTAGAGGGGATTGGCGCAGTTCTTCAAGAAGAAGACGGTTATGTTAAAGTAGTAAGAATTATACCAGGTGGCGCAGCATATCGTCAAAAACAGCTAGATGCCGAAGATGTGATACTGATGGTTGCGCAAGCCGATGCAGAACCTGTGGATATTTCGGGAATGAAGTTGCGGGATGCTGTTAGTCTAATTCGTGGTAAAAAAGGTTCTATGGTTAGATTGACTGTAAAAAAACCGACTGGAACAGTCACGATTATTCCCATTATTCGTGACGTTGTTCAGCTTAAGGAGACCTTTGTTAAATCGGTGGTTCTGCCGAGAAAGGATGGCGAACCCAAATTCGGTTATATTAAAATCCCTTCTTTCTATCGTGATTTTCAGGGCCATGATGGACGTAATGTTACAGATGATATGCGTAAGGCTCTACAGGGTCTAACTAAAGAAAAAATAGATGGCCTAATCATAGATTTACGTAACAACGGCGGTGGCGCTCTGGTGGATGCTGTAAAAATTGCCGGCTTATTTATTGACCAGGGGCCAGTAGTTCAGATAAAGGCCAACAATAAGATTAATGTTCTTTCTGATACGGATCCAGGCATATCTTATGATGGTCCTATGATTGTCATGATTAACCGTTTCAGTGCATCAGCATCTGAAATATTTGCTGGTGCTATGCAGGATTATGGCCGCGCCCTGATTATTGGCAGTGAACATTCCTACGGTAAGGGAACCGTACAGACTTTAATTAATCTGGATGATAACCTGCCGTTTTTTGGTGTAAATATGAGTCAATATAAACCCTTGGGTGCCTTGAAATTAACTACCCAAAAGTTTTATCGCATTAATGGCGGTTCGACACAGGATCGTGGAGTTTCTGCTGATATTGTTTTACCGGATACCTTTAAATACACCAAAGTCGGTGAGAAATATAATGATAACGCCATGCCCTGGGATAAAATAGCCTCAGCTTATTACAAGAAATGGCAAAAATTTCCTTTTAATATTTCGGTCCTCAGGTCATTAAATACCAAAAAAATAAAAACCAATAAAAAGTTTGCTGAAATAATCAAAGAAGCGGAGGAAGCCAAAATCCGGCAACAGCATACCTTGATAAATATTGATTTGAAATCTTTACGTGTTGAGCGTGATAGATTAGCCAAAATTCGTGAAGATGCTGGCGATAAGCCTTATGCCAATAATCCTCATGGCGCTAATTTTGATAAAAAACCTGCTCATGAAATGACTAAGGCCGAGGAAAAAAAGGCGCTAGTTGAGCATCTTGAGAAAGATCCCGCGGTGCTGGAAGTATTGGCATTATTTAGGGCTAGTTTATCCTGAGAGATGGAGCATATTCATGCTACTAATTTTTATACTAAGAGGAGAATGACAATGGCAGACGAACAAAATGCGGCTGGTACTTCAGAAAAATCCTTAGATAAAATGACGGTTAAAGAGTTAAGAGATGTAGCAAAAGAAATTTCAGGGCTTACCGGATTTTCCACTATGAAAAAAGATGACTTGTTGGCACAAATTAAGACTTCCCGAGGTGTCGATACAGCAAAACCAAAGAAAAAACACGTTGGTGTCAAAAAGTCGAAGAAGTTATTAACTGTTAAAGATATTAAAGAAGAAATAGTTAAATTAAGAGGCAAAAGACTCGCTATCACAAAAACTGGTGATAAAAAAAATGCCGATATTCTTCGTCGAAAAATAAGTAGGCTAAGAAAGAAATCACGAAAGGTTGGTAGAGTCTGATAGATTGTGGCCGACAGTCGTATATGAGCAAGTCATACCTTTCCGAACTTATAGAAATTCAGGAATATATAGACAATTTTGATCCTGAAGAATTTAGTTCCAGAGCTGACAGGGCTATTAAGACTAACGATGCCGACAGATTATCCATGGCCAAACGTATAAGGGCGCGTATTAAGAGAAAAAAAATAATGGCTGCTTCTTTTTCCATGTCAATAAAACAAGATGTTGCTGCCAGTAAGCAGATGATAAGTCAGAAGCAGATAGATGCGCTATTAAGGATATACTCTTAAGTATTGAGTTTTGATTCAGCAGGAATTGCCAAACTATGGATAGTTTTATTAACCAGCTTGAGCCTATTTTTCGCCAATTTATTAATCTGGCGCTAATAGTTATATTTATGGCCTTCTTCGTTAAACCAATATTGAACTATTTTTCTGTTAACAGAGAAATAGAACATAAAAAAAGATTGGTAAAGGAACTTCAAGAGGCTAGGGGACTTAACGATGTGGATGAACTACCGGATGATGAACCTGATGCTCGTAGTGATCGAGAAGAATTGCAGGAAATGGCAGCCAATTCCCCGAAACATGCTGAAAATGCGGTAAAAAAGATGTTGCACGATAACTGACGTATTTGAAATATGAAAAAGACAATTAAACCGGAATTAGTAGGAAAAGAGGGGATGGTGCTGCTTGAGACCATTCGGCGTTTGAATCGTCGTAAGGCGGTTGGACGTCTTCTTAAGCTGGTTAATAAGACCCATCCCGCTGATACTGCTTGGGTGTTCCGGCATTTAACTCCCGAAGAGCGCCACAATCTTTTTAATGTGGTCGCTCAGACTGATTTAATTGGCGAAATTATCAGCGAGTTGGATCAGTCAATTATGCTCGAATTAGTTGATGATCTAACACCACAATTCATGGTGACAGTCCTACAAAAAATGGCCTCAGATGATGCGGCTGATATTTTGGAGGCTTTAACAGATGAGGCCGCTGACAAGATTCGGGAACTTATGGCCACAGATGATCGGGAGGAAGTTGATGAACTTCTGCAATATCATCCCGAAAGTGCTGGCGGTCTTATGTCACCGGACTTTATGTCTCTGCATGAGGAAATTAGCGTTGGTGATGCCATAAAGTTAATCCAGGAACGCAGTGATGATTTGGAGATGGTTTTTTATCTCTATATTGTTCGGGATGATGATTTGCTTAGCGGGGTTTTATCACTTCGAGAATTATTAATGCACCCCCCTTATCGACTGCTAAAAAATATCATGAATCCCAAGGTGATTTCAGTCTCTACCGAAACCGACCAGGAAGAGGTGGCCCACATGGTCTCCCGATATAATATTCTAGCCGTGCCGGTGGTTAATCATGCCAATAAATTATTAGGTATTGTAACGGTTGATGATGTTATTGATGTAATTAGAAAGGAGGCTACTGAAGATTTTTTTCAGATGGCTGGCGCTGGTAAGGATGACGAAATTTTGGCGAAATCAACCAAAGATAATGCCGTTACCAGAGCGCCATGGCTTATGGCCAGTTGGATAGGTGGGGTTGTCTCAGCCAGTATAATTGCATACTTCTCTAATGAACTGCAAAAATTTGTTATCCTGGCCTCATTTTTACCAATTGTCAATGGCATGGGAGGTAATATCGCCACTCAATCAAGTACGATTATTGTGCGTGGTATCGCCACTGGCCGAGTTAATTTCCAGGCAATTCCCAAGATTATTTTTAAAGAAATGCGCGTTGGTATTCTGCTAGGTAGTTTTTATGGATTGTTTTTGGGGATTGTGGTTTTTGTTGCTTTTCCTCATCCCGCAAAATTATTTATGGTGGCCGCTATATCAGTTGTTATCGATATGACTATTGCTGCCACAGTGGGTGCCATTGTGCCTTTAACGCTTAAACGATTAGATATTGATGCGGCAGTGGCAACTGGCCCCTTTGTTACCACTACCATGGATATAGTTGGAGTTACAATATTTTTTACAATCGCAACTTATTTGCTAGGCTTGTAAGGGCACCTCCACGAATTAAATTAGGTGTGATCGGTATGTACCATAAGATTATAAGGGCGGAAGCCATTTGACTTGGTGGACCAAGGCCTTACGGTCGGTTATTTCATCAGAAGACAATGAACAGCTCGACTTGTTTAGGGTCTTCCCCGGATTTCGTAGATTCTTAGCGACAAGGCAACATTACGCCCAATTGCGCACAGCTGGTGATTTGTTATTCATTGTGGTATTGCTTTCAGGATTCTTGGGGCCTCGTGAAGCTGACCGAAATATAGCAGTATTTTTGACATGGGGCATTTTTTGGCCGCTTATTGTTTTATCATGGTTCTTTGTTGGACGAATGTGGTGCGGAATTTGTCCATTTCCTGGACTTGGTTTGTTTTTACAAAGTAAAGGAATTACGCTCTCCCGGCCTGTTCCTGAATTTTTAAAAAAATACGGGGTTTACTCGTCTGTTTTTTTGCTTGCCTTGATCATCTGGGCTGAGATTGTTGGAGGTCTTGATAGATCTCCTTTAGGGACATCTTATCTTATTCTGTCAATCGTCTTAGGATCCACCCTGCTTGGACTTTTGTATCCAGGTCAGGCTTGGTGCCGACATCTCTGCCCCCTTGGACGAATGAGCGGAGCTGCCGCAACCTTGTCCATTACTGAGTTTAGGGCCAATCATGAGCGTTGTCAGGGGTGCACGTCCTTTGCTTGTCAGCGCGGTGGAGATGGTAAACGCGGTTGCCCTGTATATTTGGGAGCCTATTCGGTTAAACATAATTTGCATTGTCTGGTTTGCGGTCATTGCATCCCCAATTGCGATCGTGATTCTCCGCAATTTTTATTGCGTAATCCTTATTCAGAACTAATTCACAACAAGGGACGTTATATTACCAGTAATTATATTGTGCCTTTTCTGATTGCTTCGCAATTTGCCCGTTTCTTCAGACAGAAAGAAATATACCACCAAATAACTGTTTTTTTGGGATCAGAGGCCGCAGAATTCAGTATATTACTGATTCTTGCCTATATTATGGTGCTTGTTGCCATCCGACTTGGTAATAGGTTGCTTGGACATACCGATGCGCCATTATTTGGTAAATTCTCACCCATGGTACCAATTCTTATCCCCATGGCCTTTGGTGGAGAACTGGTTTACCGTCTGAGCTATATGGCAGCAGGTATAGGAAATTTTATCCCAACTTTGGGACGACAGACAGGGAGTTCTTTTTTGCAAGGACTAGGGTTTACTATTCCAGATTTTCCCGTTCAAATACTAGCCGCATTTTTTATGTTGAACAGCTCCATTGCCGCTTGTTATATCCTATGGCGTTTCTGTCTTAAGGATGTTGATGGGGCAATAAAACTACATAACTTTGTCGCCCTCAATCTTCTTATAAGTATGTTTTTATTGTCCTATTTATTTGTAATTTTCTAGAATACCTGAGTATTTCCTGAAGAAATTATGGGCCGCACTGATGACATCTTTTCTGGAAGATATGGTCTCTGGCACTTGTACCTGCTTTAAGGCAAAATGGTGATGGCGTCTATGTTGCCCTTTAAATTAAATATGCCCTAAGGGCATGAACACAGATGTGAAGAACAAGTATTGTTTTATTCAAAAGAATCTTGCTGCCCGCCGCTGCGCAGGACAGCTTCGTTACCTGTGTGATGTTGAGCCGTTACCCGGACAGATGATTAAGCTTGCTGGCCAATCTTTAATTAATTTTAGCTCTAATGATTATCTTGGCCTGGCTGGTTGCAGTGAGCTTAAGGATAGAGCCATCACGTATATCCAAAAATACGGAGTTGGTTCCACAGCTTCAAGGCTGGTGTGCGGTAATTACGATTTTTTGACCCCTGTGGAAAAAAAGCTGGCCAAATTAAAGGGACAGGAAACATCCTTGTTGTTTAACTCCGGGTTTCAAGCCAATGTCTCGGTAATATCTGCCCTGGCCAATCGTAATTCGTTGATCCTGGCAGATCGTCTTTGTCATAATAGTATTGTCCAGGGAGCAATACTGAGCCGAGCTAAGTTTGTTCGATTTAATCATAATAGTCCAGAACATTTGCGTTGTATCCTTGCCGAAACCCCTCCTCCCCAAGGTAGTACTGTGATTATCACTGAGTCTGTTTTTAGTATGGACGGAGATCGTGGTGAAATATCTGAATTAGCGGCAATTGCCCGGCAATATGATGCTATGTTGTATGTTGATGAAGCTCATGCTACCGGAGTTTTGGGGAATAATGGCATGGGGTTGGCCTGTAAAGGTGAGGCGGATGTGGTCATGGGTACTTTTGGGAAGGGATGCGGTTCCTTTGGGGCCTATATCGCCTGCCCGGCAGAGATTAAAGACTATTTGATAAACTTCGGTTCTGGCTTTATTTACTCTACAGCTTTACCACCCGCTGTAATCGGTGCTATCGATGCAGCCTTGGATTTGTTACCGAAAATGGAAAATGAGCGTAAATATCTTCAAAATATGGGGGGGGCTTTGCGCTCAAAACTTAATGATTTAGGAGGGAACACTGGTCAATCATCAACCCAGATTGTTCCTATCTATGTCGGCAGCGAAAACCAGGCTTTGGGCTTGTCCGATTGGTTCAAAAAACAAGGCATATTAGCAATCGCCATTCGTCCTCCTACCGTTGAAGCTGGTCAGGCTAGAGTGAGACTGGCACTTTCCTCTCTGCACACTCATGAGCAGGTCGATAAATTAATAATGGCTTATGAAACTTGGCCTAGATAAACAAAATAATTTCATATTTCAACATGGTTGGGGCTTTAGCCCGGCGGTTTGGAACGCCTGGCGCAAATATGAATATGGCGGTAATTGTCATTTTTTAGACCGGGGTTATTGGGGGCAGTCGGTTGAGCCAATGTTGGCTAATCACCGTAATGTATTAGTCACTCATTCGCTGGGATTGCATTTTGCTGAGCCTTGGTTTGCCAAAGTAGATTGCCTGGTAATTTTGAGCGGTTTTGAACATCTTCATGGCAATTTTATTGGATCTGGCCGTTTTACCCGCAAGCATATAAAGAGGATGCTGGCGAGAATGCATGAAGATGCTGATGGCCTTTTAGCTGATTTTTACCGTGATTGCGGCTGCTCCTTTGAATCTCCTGGCTGCCATCCCGACTTGTCTCTTTTGGAAGATGATCTCCATATCCTTGATATTAGCCATGTCGCTATTCAAAAGATTCGACCGATACCGCAAATCTTGCTATTACACGGATCTGTAGACCGGATTGTTGCACCTGATCGGGCCCGTGAGCTTAACCGTGCCTTACCAGGCAGCGTATTAAAGCTTATCCCACAGGCTGGACATGGCCTACCTTGTACGCACGCCGATGTGTGTTGGCGAATAATTAAAGATTTTTTGTAACTGGTCAGTTACATCGGCCAGTCTCCTAGTGCCGCATAAACCTTAAAGAGTCGCATCTTACTTGTTGGCTCTTCCGAAGGATCTGTGGGTAAAATGAACAAAATAGCATGGATAAAATAGGAATCAAGGTCAAAATATACACCTAATATAACGAATAATTTTATGACAAATATTAAAGACAGAATTGCGGTTAGTTTTTCGAAAGCTGCTGCTGAATATGAACAATTCGCCTTAGTCCAAAGGCGTAGTATTGATTCTTTGCATAAGAGGATTGTTAGTTTAAAAGAACATCTGCCTCCAGGGCCCGTGCTGGAAGTGGGGTGCGGAACCGGGGCTTTGAGCCGTGTTTTGGCAACTGAAATGCCGGATCGTCAATTGTTGTTTACTGATTTTTCTGTCGGCATGCTTGCCATGTGCCGACAGAACCTATGTGACGTACCCAACCCTCAACAACAGGCATGGCAAATTATGGATGGTGAAAATATTACTGCCCAAGATGAATTTGCCTTGATTGCTTCAAGCCTGACATTACAATGGTTTAACAACCCCACTCAGGCCTTGCAGGGAGCGTGTCGGGTTCTGCAAAAGGGGGGGAAATTGTTTTATTCCTATGTCGGAGAGGAGTCTTTTCCCGAGTGGCGAACAATATGTGATCGCTTTAAAATACCATGTACCGCCAACCCTATGCCAGATACCCATAGGGTTAATTGTGAAATTCGTAATTTTTTTTCGACAATTGAGACTTGGGGGGAGACTATTCGCTTAAAATATCCACAGGTTCAGGATTTTTTCCATTCCTTGAAAAGAACAGGTTCCGCTACGCAATTAAATAAGCTATCACTGCCGGTTAAGCAAATGAGAGAATTAATTAAAAGATGGGATAATGAACTGCTTGGTGAAGAGTTGGAAATGACCTATAATATTCAATATATTTTGGCGGAGAAATAGAAAACATCAATGCTATTTCCAAAAAATATTTTTATAACTGGTACCGATACCGGAGTTGGTAAAACTATTGTTTCGTCTATACTGCTTGCCGGGTTGGGCTATACATATTGGAAGCCTGTACAAAGCGGTTTACTGGCAACTACTGATACCGATATAGTCAAGAATCTTACGGGACTGCCTGATGAAAGATTCCTTGCGGAGGGTTATCGTCTGAATACTCCCGCCTCACCCCATGTTTCAGCAGCCCAAGATGGTCTTGAAATAGATATGTCTAGTCTAAGGATGCCGATTTGTACGGGTAATTTGTTGGCAGAAGGGGCGGGGGGATTGATGGTACCGTTAAATGCTAAGTTTTTTATGATCGATTTGATAAGGATGCTGGGTATGCCTGTATTATTGGTGGCTCGCAGTGGTTTGGGAACAATTAACCATACATTGCTAAGTATTGATGCTTTACGGGATAGGGGGATAGAGGTGTTTGGAGTTGTTCTTAATGGCGAAAGACAAAAACATAATTGCCGAGCCATTGAATATTATGGTAATGTCTCTGTATTGGCTGAGTTGGAACCTTTGAGAGACTTAACTCCTCGAGGCATACTGACTGCTTTCCAAACAAATTTTCGTGATTATGCCGCTGTGATAGCCTCGGAGTCTGTAAAGGCATAGGCACTATGCTTATGGATTGATTCAAAGCTTTCCACTCCCACTGAAAACCAGGAAATATCAGCATGCTGCATCGCCAACCCCGCAACCTTGCGTACCACATCTTCAACAAACATGGGATTCTCATAGGCCTTTTCTGTCACGTGCTTTTCATCGGGCCTTTTGAGAAGGCTGTAAACCTCACAGGATGAGCCAGACTCAACAAGAGAGATTAAATCCTCAAGCCATATAAAATTGCTAAATTTAACGTTTAGATTGATTTCAGCCCTTTGATTGTGGGCTCCAAAACGGCTTATTTCTTTGGAACATGGACAAAGAGTAGTGCCTGGCACCCAGACAGATACAGTGAAGTCCTGCTTGTCGCTCACCTGACAGGTAAATTTGCAGGTATATTCCATTAGAGATTTTGTGCGGGTAATTGGGGCCTGTTTTTCTATAAAATACGGGAAGGTCATCTCAATGCGAGCGGCATCGGCCTGCAATTCATTTTTCAATTCTTCGACAATGCGTGGAAAAATATCCGGATTTATGTCGTCTTGATACTTATTTATAATCGTACGGACAGTGATAAGACAAGTATCTCTTGTCTCGCTTGGCATTTTGGCTCTTAAGCTAAGATCTGCAACAGTTGACTGTTTGCCAGAGCCCTTCTCCCTTATTTGGATGGGACAATGGATATTTTCAACACCAACTGCGGTAAGTTTCATGCGGACAGGTTTTTAAGAAAGAGAAGAATGTGTCTGGTTGGAGAGGATGATTTGTAAGTCTACCATCTTCTTTTCGAGGGGTTGATTGGCGTATCTAGTTGAATCCTGTAAATAAAAATTTTGTATTTTGTATACTGCTGTTGTAAACCAATAAGGAACTTTGAGGTTCTGCCTCAAGTCGAGTACTACAGGATAAAAAAACAAAATAAACGCAGAACTACACAACAAAAGAACGGATAGTTTCCACATTTTATAAAACCTCTACAATTTATTTGACATTTATTACGGTTTTGACCATTAAAATCTTTTTATAACCGATTTGCCATGAAATGGCGAGGATGATTTGGTTCTATTTTTTTTCATAATTATTATAGGGCATTCTTTATACGGCCTCTCAACTTGTGGTCAATCTTGCTCTAATTTTTGTTGCAAATTACCTGAACTAAATCGATCATGTTCTGACGAATCTGTTTTACCCCTTCTTGGTCAAGACCGGCGCCAAGGGCTACCATCTCGGCCATCTTGGCAGTTAGAAAATCACCGGGACCGTGGGCGTCTGAATCAACAACCAGCTTGACACCGGTTTTGGTAGCAATTTTAACGACATGACCGTTGGTGAGAGAATGCCCCTTGCGACCAGATAACTCCAGAGAAATTCCTTTGGCGGCAGCTTTAAGTGCTTCTGCTTCTGTGATAAAACCGGGATGGGCGAGGACATCCACGCCAGCCTCTATGGCCGCTAAATTGGTGCCTGGAGCCACAGGTTCTACAATGGTTTCGCCATGAACAACAACTAGTTTGGCACCAAGTTTTCGGGCTCTAATGGTTAATTCATTGATTAAGCCGGGCGGAACATGAGTCAATTCGATACCGGGAATAAGCATGGTATTGGAGTGTTTGTTGAGATCCAAAGCAACTTGAGCAATTCGCGGGATAATAAAGTCAAGATTCGAAGAATCTGCATGATCAGTAATTGCCATGGCCTGGTAACCTAAAACTTCGACGCGGCGTAAATGTTCGGCTGGTACTAATTCGCCATCACTAAAAAATGTATGAGAGTGTAAATCAATCATTTGGCTAGTCCTCTTAGTGAATGTTGGCATGCTTCATTGATCTCGACATTAATAATCTGGCCGGGTTTCAGGGACTTCTCAGCAGTAAAATTAACAATATGATTTGAACCAGTGCGACCGCTCCATTGCCCAGTATGTGTTCTGCTCTGACCTTCCACCATTACTTCTTCTGTTTTACCAATAAATTCCTGATTTCTTTCCATAACAATCTGGTTGATTCTAGCTTGCAATCTGGCTAATCGTTCACCTTTGACATCCTCTGACAACTTACCATCAAAGGCAACAGATTTGGCCTGGGGACGATCAGAATATTTGAAGGAATAGGCACCGTGGTAGCGGACATTGTCAACTAGATCCATAGTAGCTTGAAAATCTTCTGCACTCTCACCCGGAAAACCAACAATAATATCCGTGGTAATGGCAATGTCAGGTCGGACAATTCGCAGACGACTTACCAGATCGAGATATCTCTCAATTGTGTATTTGCGGTTCATTCTTTTAAGGACAATGTTTGAACCTGATTGCACAGGTAAATGAAAATGGGGGCAAAGTATATCAATATCAGCAAAACATTGTATTAGTTCATCATTTAAATCTTTGGGATTTGAGGTGGTGAATCGCAGTCGTTTCAAGCCTTTTATTGCAGCAGTTGCCCGCAATAATTTAGAAAAATTAGCATCATTGTTTTCGATATCACGGCCAAACGAATTAACATTTTGGCCAAGCAAAGTAATCTCTTCAACGCCGTGCCCTACCAGATGCTCAACCTCAGCGATGATATCAATAAAATTGCGGCTAATCTCACGCCCTCTGGTATATGGCACCACACAATAGGTACAAAAATTATTGCAGCCCTGCATGATAGTAACAAAACGTTTATGGGCCGGGCCTTTATCTACATCCGGTAGATAGGACGGAATTGCAAAGGCTGCTGTTTGTTCGACTGCTGATATCCTTTTATGGCTGGCTGTTATATCATTAAGGAAAATTGGTAGATTATAAATATTCTGGGTGCCTAATACCAAATCAACATAGGGTAAACGGGAAAGTAATTTTTTCCCTTCCTGTTGGGCGACACAACCAACTATACCGATTACCATGCCAGGCTTATTCTTTTTGATTATCTTAAGAGTACCTAACAGGCTCATGGCCTTTTGCTCTGCCTTTTGCCTGATACTACAGGTGTTGACCAGGACTATATCTGCGTCATT
>CAYTNB010000012.1:0-28785 GCA_964439085.1 uncultured Desulfobulbia bacterium
AGAGTGTGGTTTATTGAGCGCTTACGCCATACAGGCTGTATCTTTTAGATATTTAACCACCGGGGCAGGCAATACCATATGGACATGAGAAGACGGGAATGGCACCTCACAAAACAAGCCCACATGAAATAAAACTTGGCAGTATGACTTTGATCATATACGAGGGTAGAATCAAGAAGATCAACAAATTAAGGATACGAGAAAGTAGCACTACCGTCATGGGTCACACCGTGGCAGACCAGGGTGCAAGTGCCGCTGAAAAGACCATTATCCTTAAACAACGGCGCCGAATTCCCGACAGTAGGACTCACAACATTTAGGTCAAAATTAATAAGATTTGTATGATCACCGGAAATCCCATCATCCACCACGCCATGCGGATCATGGCAAACTGAACACGGAGTCCCTGTGCCGGAAGCCAAATGGTTGCTGTGCCCACCACTTCCAGCAGAGCTTTTCTGGAAGCTCGCATTACTCAAAATACTATTGCGATCGTGGCAACGATAACAAAGAGCGTAACTGGCGTATGACTCAGGTGTGCCCACCGACATCTTATATTCTTCCCTAAGAATTGGTGAATAAATAGAACCATGCGGGCCATTGGGGCCACTACCGCCAACCTTAATTGTCTGGTCACTGGAATGACAATCAGAGCAATAAATTCTGGTTGCAAAGTTCATGGTCTGATCAAGAGAGGTGGTGCTGGGCAGACTAGGCACATTTACATTTTTCCCGACACTTACTACTGGATGAAAAGAAGGATTAGATGTCGCAAATTCCTGCCGAACATTTGTATTATTAAGATAACGATTGATAGTAGCCGAATCAGTATTGGAATCACCATGACATTTGAAGCATATTTCATATTCATAGGTAGCGGGATTCACGACAGAACCAGCCTCGCTTATGCCGCTCACAAATGCCAGAGCCCCCGTTACCAGGGGGGCTGAAGCAAGATTATTACTTACCCTGTGCGGGTTATGACAATCCTGACATTCAACATGCCCCTGTATAAAAGAGACATTTTCCGTTGGATCATGATGTGCCGTGGTTATACCAATTGTTGTATTCGCTACCAGATGAGTGGAGACCTTTACCATTTGGGCAGCAATATTTTTGCTTGGATCAGAAACCTGGCCATTATGGCAGGTATATGTACAATTTTTTTCCTCTTCCCGATATTTCATTAAACGTTGCGGACCACCAGCGTTATGGGGTGTATGACAATTTTCACAACCATTATCCGCCACCGTTTTACCACTTCCAACCATTTTAGTTGAGGTAGCGTGCGATGACGAGATCCATCCCGCTAAATTATGACATGTTCTGCAAAGTGCTGATTTGTTGTTATCCATGACCAAAAACATACCAAAGGTATCATCGTGAGGATCATGACAGGTAACACATTGCACTGCGCCATTCTCAAAAATCAAATTAGATGGCTGGGTAGGTTCTAGCTGCGTATCAAATGGCACAGCGGCAGCATAGGAAAATGAAAAAGGATGATCATCACTTAAATCCACTCCCAACAGGGCCGAAGATCCGGCCAATTCGTGATTCATCGCAATTCCACCAGGCACACTCTTAACCGCCCCCAGAGCAATAGTTCCATCATGACAGCTTAAGCAAAGGCGCGACGAACCGCTCGGAATGCTTACCAGAGAATTATCAAAAGTCGTACTGTCATACGGTGTATAGTTGACACCTTGGGTCAATGATCTATTCCAAAGGGGTGTTAGAGGCTCGCCGTTGTGCGGAGTATGACAAAAGATACATACTCTGCTTTCAGAAAGGGCTTTAATGGTGCCGGAACCGGAAGATGACAAATTATGCTTACTTGCCACTACACTGATATCGGCTGAGACAATATTTACCGAACATAAAAAAATTACTACCCCAAGCAATATGCTCTTTTTCATTGCCCACCTCCAGTACCAATATTCAGTAATTGGAACAGTTGCACTCTCTTATTATAGGTATCACAAACGTACAATTTATTATAACGATCAATAAACAGGCCTGACGGCATCCAAAATTGTCCGGGAGCAGTCCCCTTACCGCCAATACTCATCAGATACTCGCCACTCATATCAAAAAGCTGAACAACGTCAAATAGAGTCTCTGCCACATAGACCACCCCCCATCGATCAATGGCGACCCCCTTTGCCATGGCAAAATCTCCTGAGCCATCACCATGATGGCCGAACTTATCCAGGAACCTGCCAGTTTTCGCAAATGTTTGGACTCGAAAATTCATGGCATCGTTAACCAACAAATGACTGGTGTTTGCGGCAATATGAGTCGGCATATTAAACTCGCCATCTCCTATACCACGCCGACCAAAATTGAATTTAAACTTGCCGGCATGGTCAAATACATCTATCTCGTTAGCCAATGTATCGACGACATAGAGACTATCATTTTGAGCCACATACATCAGGCCAGTCGGCCGGGTAAATTTCTTTGCACCGCCCGGGCCGGTAATTTCTCCAATATAATCGCCATTAGGGTCATACATGAAAACCTTGCGTAAATTTGAATCTGAGACAAAAAGAGTTAAATTGTCATCAAAAGCAACACTGACCGGCGATATAAATTTACGTTTTGAGGTTCTGTTAATCAGGCGATATGACTGCAAACTGGGGATATACAAATGAACACCGACTGCCTGTAAATCGGCTATGGCGATACGACCATCACTGGCAACGGCCAAAGAAACCGGTTTCATTAGCCTGCCATCTTCAGTTGATTTACCAAATATTATCGTGGCAAGAGATTTTCCCGTAGGCACAAAGGAAGTTATCTCGCCCAGGTACTGGGCCTTCGCAGGATTTGGTGGTGGAGGCCAAACCAAATCAACATTCTTGCTAACCCGCATATCCCATTGCACCGGAGCGCATGACATAAGACAAAGGGCTAATATCATGTATGTAAATGCAACTCTTAGGTTCATAAAACTCTCCAATGCCAGGTGATGATGAAAGATGCGCTTAGTTCCTCAGCACATCCTATTCCATGGGAAGTGGAAACACGGAAATCTCAGTGATGCAATAATACGACGCTATTGCCCCGGTGGTTAAATATCTAAAAGATACAGTCTGTATGGCAGCAAAAAAACAGCCTTCAAGGATCCCCGCTAACAACATTCGGGGATGACGGTTGTCAATGATATCGTCATTTCGGCATGTTGTTAGCCGGAATCCAGTGTTTCTTCTTTGATGATATGAAATAACGGTATTTTAAATAAACTATTTAAACACCGAAGCAATAACCAACTATCCAGCAATTAAGTCTAAGCATCCATATCTATAATTTCAATTTTAGCGCCTTTCTTCAGCCCCAATACCCAGTTTTTTATCATCACCTGGCGTTTTCGTTTGGTAAGCTCACGCTTCAAATAACTTCTGGCTTCAGCCAGAGTTTTAGTTATATCAGGCTTGTACCCCGTTAACTGCACCAGATGCAAAGTGCCAGCAACGTTTATAGGAGGGGAAATACCATGGTCACCCAATTTTTTGGCAGCATCATATAACTCCTTACTTGTCACTGGATTCAAAGTCTCGTCCTTCATGAGGGCAAAGGTTGCGTCCTTCGTCATCTTGAAGGGATCATTACCAAATTCATTAATAATTTTTTTCCGAAAGTCGTTTGCCTTCGCAACCCCTGCCTTGGAATTTGCGTCAAAAAAAAGTGTAATATCAGTAACCTGAACCTGTTCATGCTGAATAAAATATTTATCTTTAGCCCCCTTATAGGCTGCCGTTATATCATCATCGCTTATTTTAATTTTAGCATCAATCTCCCGCTTGATAAAAAGCTTAACCGTCAAAGTTCTCGCCACCTGGTGTCGGTAATCCTCTAAGGTTGTATGACTTTTTTGTAAATATGCCTCAAACTTTTCTTTCCCCCCATAATTGCCCTTCAACTGCTCAACGGCTTTGTCAATTTGCATCTTGCTAACATCACCAACCACTGCGTGTGCCTTTTGATATGCCAACTCTTCAGTTATCAGCCCGTTAAGAGCGTCTTCTTTAACCTTGGTCGCAACTAGCGGAGATATCTCACGCTTACCGTATTTGCTCTTCGCCACCTCATACATCTTGCTCATAAGCATAGCCATATTTAGTTCAACCCCGTTTACACGGGCAACAACAACCTTTGCGGCATCAGGATGCCCCATATTATCAGAATCACCTTCAGCAGAATAACCACAAGCGCCGCATAAAAGTTGCGAAACGAATAGAAACAATAATATATAAACCGACAAGCCAGCCTGCGGGACTCTAACCCGCAATGTGAAAATAGACATACGTAATCTCCCTTAAAATATTCTTCTGGTAAGCGTTACATTAAACTCAAAGTTGTCATCAATTGTTTTATTCACAACCGTACCGTTTTTGCTATTGGCAATATCACTTGTGAATTTACCATCCATACTTATGGTTGTGCCACCAAAACGCCAGCTATACCGGGAGTTAACGACATAACTAATAGTCACAACGTCCGTTCCATTTACAAATTTTTCATCGCCATAACTGCCGTTTAAAGACAATGGAATTTTAGTAAATGGCAGATGCATACTCAAAGAACCACCAGTTACCCAGTGATCACTTTCATTAACAGATATGCCTTTATTACGACTGTAAAAACCTATAGCATTTTGGGTGGTTTTTGTAACATTGCCACGCTTCCGTTGGTAGCTCATATAGTGAGAAAGGCCAATTTTTTGCCATGGAATAGTCAAAGAGTTATGAACTCTACTGGTGAATCTTGAGTCACTGCTGTAATTTTTTTCATCAGCCGAGGTATAATCAACCCCAGACCCAAAATAGCGAACATTAAAAGAAGTATGTACAGATTTTAGAATTTTAACAGGGTGATTATAGCCAACTGAATACGCTAGTTCCTGCTCTTTATAATCCGTATTTGTTACCCGGTAATTAACATTCACATGCAGAGAATTTTTCAAATAATCAAGAGAAAAGTAATCATTTTTAACTGATGAAAAAACTTGATAGTTCAGAGGATCACCATCGATTAGGTTCTGCGAACTATAACTATGAGAATAATCGGCCTGTACCACGCCACTGAATAAATTTATGCCGATGGACGCAACCCCTGTATTGTCCTGCAGAGTATAATCAGCCGCTAAGGTCGAATACGTTAAGCGAAATTTATAGGCAGGTTGCGCTGTTGTACCGACATTCTCTTTATTGGTCACACCAGGCAAATTAGCGATAATGACCTGCGGAGGATTTCCAGCCACAGCATAGTCCGTTTCAGGTAATCTTTGCCATAAATCTACCCCAACAACTTTTATATCGACCCTGACATTAGCAATGTCCGCATCCGGCCTCAATAACATATAGGGGTCGTTCAATCCTGAATCCAGACGAATAAACTCCTCCGGATTTTTTTCTCCGCCAATTGTCACCACCCCTTGTTGCGTGGTCCTTTTGATGTAGGAGGCAAGGCTGCCTCTTATTGCGCCTCCCCTAACCTTTTTTATATAATTTGTGCTTAGCTCGTAATCACTTGTCTTATAACTACCAGCATCGTTACGGGCATTTTCAGGTTTGATATTATTAGGATCAGTGCTGTCAATTTTACCTGAATCGGAAGTATTATCGGTAAAGTCGACCGACATCTTTGTTTTCAAACTGCTAAATAACTCCTGGGTGAGTTTAAAATCTATTCTATTAACCTTTTGCAGCGAATAGCTTTCCACACTAGTTGCAATCTTGCCATTATGCGTATTACTGCTAAACTGCGACATATCATTATACAAGACAAAATTCCAGGGCAACTCCACCTCCCCGTTAAGCTGTACGTTATAAACACGGCTCACAGCTTTAGTAATACCTGGTTGATTTACCAAGATCTCGTTCGTGGATTTAAATTCACTCCACGAGGAATTGGTAGATAAATTATAAATATCTTTAAACCAATTAACATAAGACTCTAAAGTGGTTGAATCGGTCTGAAATACTGCTTTTTTTTGCCCGGCGCCATCATAACTATCGGTGTTTTCAAGACTTTTATGCCCTGATAATGAGCCAGCAAAAGAACCTTGATTAAAATGAAATCTGGTAATATAGTCGTCGCCGTTTTTATTCTTTTTATTAAATGTATTCTGCTCGTTATAATACTCAAGAGAAGAATGATAAGGCCGTTTATCGTAAAAAATTTCCAGGCCTGTTCTTGTATTTTCATTTAAGGGATCATCATTGTAATCACCAGTCAAAAAAGGCCTGTCCCGATTAAAATACATCTCGGCATGTAAAGGCTTCCTCCTCAGCAAATAACCACGAAAGTCATATTCTTCCGAACCATCCTGGCTAGTTGAGTTCTCTCTATCTGACGGCCTCTCAACAGACTGGCCAAGTTCGCCGCTGCCGATAATTGAAAAGAGGAAAAAGTCAGGATGGTAAGAGTAGCCATATATACCAACTTCCATGGTCTGACGAAAAGCGGATGTAGAGTTTCTTACAATCGCGGAGGATGCCCCCCCGTCCGTTTTCTTTGCCTCTGAAACATAATGGGATTCAAGAATAAGATTGCCGCTATAGCCAATTAAATTAGGCACGAAATCCTTTGCCGCTCCGCGAGCAGTAGTGGGTGCCAGGAATAAAAGAGCTGGCAAAAGCCAAATAGATCTATTCATCGTAATCGTTAACTACGGGTGCGGCAGTTGGTGCTTTCCCGCACTGTAAGAGTTCAAAATATCCCCGGCTAGCGGCTCTCTTCCTTGCGAAGTTCTTCTTTCACCTCATCAACTAATTTAAGGTCACTGGGATATTTTCTCCCTTCCATTTTGCCAAAGCCGTATACACTAACGCAGTTGGTATCATGAAACTGACTGGTAACCAGCACCAGATATTCAACATTAAACCCTGGTGCAATATAATCTTTAAAAAGATCTACATCGTCGTAATTTATGCAGATACCGGCTGGCAAAGTCAAGGTTCCTGGTGATGTTCCAGGTCCTCCCAGAATACCAAGCATTTGACCGTTAGTGGCAAAAATTTGCACCACATCGAAGGCAGCATCCACAGCATATATTCTACCATCCCGATCAATGGCAAGTCCCCGAGGCCTGCCAAAATGTCCGGGACTTGAGCCAACATCTCCGAGAGCGCCACGATAATGTCCATCCCGGTCGTACTTGACTATCTGAAACCTGCCCACGTCAGTAGCATACAAATAGCCATCCTTATCAAAAGCAATATTGGCGACTATACGTAAACGCTGTTCCACCGGCCCGGACCTCCCAATCGTATCCAGCAATTCACCGCTCTTAATATCAAAGACCCTCACCCCCCCCTTGTCGTGAGTCGAGTCCGCAACGTACAATTTATCGCCATAGACTTCCGCATCTACCGGCCGCCAACTGCCGGGAATAGAATATGCCTTAACGTACATGTCGTTTTTATCATATTTGATTACCGCCCCGCGC
Organism: uncultured Desulfobulbia bacterium; assembly: GCA_964439085.1. Taxonomy (GTDB): domain Bacteria; phylum Desulfobacterota; class Desulfobulbia; order Desulfobulbales; family VMSU01; genus JAADIV01. The sequence continues at coordinate 7,457 of CAYTNB010000012.1, forward strand.
AAAACATCCGATACATATTTATTACCCTGATCATCAATAGCTATATTTATAGGTTGGACAATCTTGCCCATCCCTCTATCCCCCTGCATGGAAGAAAACGTATTATGAACAAGATCCATCTTCCAGACGGTGGTAACGGTGTCGGCAACATATATAACACCATGATACATATTCACCCCATAGGGCTTCTTGAACTTGGCCATAGGGTTCTGGGAGGCACCAGAAAGAAAGGCATCCAGCCCGGTTTTCTTTTTCTTGAAATCATTTGGGCCGCTGAATCCCCGCAAAAATTGAAAACGGGGCAATTGCGGGGCGGGAGGAAAGAAAACGGGCTTCGCCGGTTTATTTGTAGTTTCTGTGGTTACACAACCAGCAAGAAGCGACACCATCATCAAAAGCGTTAAAAGCCAGACTAAAGACTTCATCTTTTTTGCAATACGATTCATTCCATTAACTCCATATAATTTTTAACATGACGGCCCGTCGGGCAAAAAATGTTACTTTTCAGGCACAGATATACAGACGAGAACCAGAAATATACGCCCACACTAAACCATGTCATTCTCCAGCAAAGTATGTTACATAATATCTAACACCCCACAAGGGGTATAAGTATCTTATAAATTCTTTTCTAGAAAACAATCTGTTAAGGTACTAACATAGTAAACCCGCTTATTCTACCGTACAAAACAACTTATTGTAAACCTTCATTTTAAATTGTGTAAAAACACCCAAACCAGAGGCAAAACACCCAATAATAAATTTAAATACCATTGACGCCCCCCCTAAACGAGAGAAAAAATAGAAAATATTTTTTTAATCACACAGCATGTGCCTGTTTTGACGTGTTTTTATAACCACAAGCCAATTACAACTAATTAAAACATAAATTTTGGCACGGGCAGTGCACCATTAAAAAAGCAACAAGGCGATCAAAACTTACTAACGAGTTTTTATTAATAACCCAGACTTCAAGGAGAAAGAAAATGAAAAAAACATTGGTAATAGGATTGGCAATTGGCTTGGCACTCACTGCTACTTCAGCGATGGCTACAATCGTTGGTTCAAAACACGACATGAACTCAAATGCCAGCTTTGGCACTGATGCTCAGCAAAGAGTTTGTGTTTACTGTCACCATCCACATAACTCTGTTAAGGCCAATGCGACAGGCACAGCCCTTAATGACTTGAGCTACAGCCCCCTCTGGAACCGTGAGTACAGAGCAGATCGCAACAATGATGGTACCACTGATTTTATTGCTTATAATAATGGTGTTAATATGTCTAACACCACAACAAAACTTTCCAGCACATCAAAGCACTTAATGAACGGTAAGCCCGCTGTTGGCGGTGTTTCCCTTCTCTGCTTGAGTTGTCATGATGGTGTTACTGCAATTAGCGCCTACTCAAGCGAGAATCCTGCTGGCCCAACTGGTAGTGTATTACCTTTTAGTACTACAACCCCCACAAACGTACTTAGTGGTGTTGCGGCTCTCGGTACTGACCTCAGTAACCATCATCCAATCGGCATGAGCTGGTCCGAAGTTACGGCCGATGATGATGAAATAGCTGCCAAGACTGACACATTCAAAGACACCACAATCACCATTGGTTCCGTGTTGACCGGCGGCGATACTATGGAATGTTCATCTTGTCATGACGTTCATAATACTAACGTAGCAGGACGTAATAACGCAGAGAGGTTCCTGTGGACATCAAACAACAGCTCTCACTTCTGTCTTTCTTGTCACTTGAAGTAATCACCATATCTGTTTAAAAAGGGGGAGCCATTTGGCTCCCCCTTTTTTTTTGGCTCCAGCATTATCTACTTATAGAGACATCCCCGTTGTGGGTACTATGGCAATGAAGAGTCAGGTTATTTCAACCTATTGCTTCGGTGTTTAAATAGTTAATTTAAAATACCGTTATTTCATTATCATTAAAGAAGCAACACTGGATTCCGGCTAACAACATTCGGGAATGACGATTGTCAATGATATCGTCATTCCCGAATGTTGTTAGCCGGAATCTAGGAAGGCTGTTTTTTTGCTGCCATACAGGCTGTGTCTATTAGATATTTAACCACCGGGGCAATAACACCCCAAAGGGGTATCAGTACCTTATAAATTCTTTTCAGAAAACACGAAAACAATCTGTAAGGCAGATACTAATTATAAAGTAGCGGTACGACCACGATCGTATGCGATGGATATATGTGAATACAAAATAATGTCTGGAGTCAGACACCCGTGGGAGATATCCAGGGCATTGGCACTCAGAAGAATTTTACTCGATGCAGAGCTCTTAAACAATCAGAGCCGAGTGCTTGACATCGGTTGTGGTGACGGTTATACCATAAACGAGGTTTGCAAGCACAAGCCTGTTAATATTGATGCCGTTGACAGCAGCTTAACCGTTGAGCTTACTTCCCGATTTTCCGAACAATACCAGAACATAAAATTCCACAACTCTTCAGCCGCCCTATCAGCTCAATATGATCTAATTACAGCCTTTGATGTTATTGAACATAATGCCGACGGCCTTGATTTTTTGCAGTCAATCACCAGGTTGGGAAAATCCAGGGCCAATATTCTGATCACAGCACCGGCCTTCCAAAGCCTGTTCAGTCAACACGACAAAATGCTTAAACATTATAGAAGATATAATCTGGCAGAATTGACCGCTGTAGCCCAAGACGCTGAACTCGAAATACAACAAAGCGGATATCTGTTTTCCAGTTTACTCATATGGCGTTATTTAGTCCAAACGTGCCACCTGCCGCAGTCCAACAGGGGCTTAACTAAATGGCGTTACGGAACAACTCTTACCAAGGCCGTACTAACCTGCCTGAATCTCGATAACAAAATTCTGCGACAAGCCCATAAAAAAGGCATTAATTTGCCAGGTTTATCGGTATGGTTACTATGCAAAAAGCAGCCATAATTATTCCATGTTATGATGAGGCGCAAAGACTTGACGTGGTAAAAATTAAAAACTTTGCCGCAGATAACTCTCACATATCTTTCATATTGGTTGACGACGGCAGCCGGGACAAAACAGCCGAAATCATTACAACTCTTGCCCAAACCAACAACAAACAATTTTTCGCCCTTAATCTGCCTGAGAATAAAGGTAAATCCGAAGCTGTAAGGCAAGGCTTCCGCAAGGCCTTTAGTATGGAATATGAGTTTATTGGCTTTTGGGATGCCGACCTGGCCACGCCGCTTTACGAGATAAATAATTTATACAAATATCTTAGCACACGCCCATCAAGGCTTATCGCCTTTGGTTCCCGTGTACGATTATTAGACCGAAATATAGACCGTAACCCCACTCGTCATTACCTTGGCCGTCTCTTTGCTACGATAGCCAGTTTAATCTTGAGTGTAAATATTTACGACACTCAATGTGGAGCCAAACTTTTTCGTCATACCAAGCTGCTACAGGAGGTGTTCAATACCCCGTTTTCCTGCAACTGGATTTTTGACGTTGAAATCTTTGCAAGGTTTATAATGCTGCAGAGAGACACCACCCAGACATTACCTAAAACAGCAATCGAGCACCCGCTGATGGAATGGCAGGATGTCCCAGGGTCAAAGCTAAAAAGCATGGACTTCTTAAAAGCATTTGTGGAATTACTTAAAATTATTTTTTTCCTTTACGCCCCCGGAAGAAACAAGCGCCGCATGTCGTTAAGTTCAGGCACATAAAACCAGAGTTCCCGGAGTCTCGCAGGCTCGCTTACCTGTTTTTTAGAAAAGAATCTATAAGGTACTAAATACTCCCTCTTGGGGGGTTAGATAAAAGCACAGACTTCGACCGTCCGTGTGTTTCTATGCCTAAAAAAAATCAATAGTTTTCGGTTAAGGACTTGCATTGACTTATTAGGAAAAATAAAAGCCTCGCATGCTGGATGACGGTTTTGGGGCTTGAAATAGTTCTAAATTGTACCCGCAACTTTGTAACCAGACACTGCTGAAAAAAAATAGTTAAATTATGAATAAATCACCCAGTCTCACCATCAAACCTGCGACAATTACGAGAATGCCTTACATGGCCTTCTTAGGGTTGACTACTATCTTCGCCTTCCTGCTTGCCCTACATAAAATAGATAATTTTGATATTTGGTGGCATATGCGGGTTGGTAAATACATCATCCAACATCACCACATCCCCCTGCAAGAGCTCTTTTCAAGCACCATGGCCGGCACCGCCTGGTTTCCGCACGAATGGCTGTCGGAGGTTACCCTTTATGTCGTCCATGGCCTTGGTATGTACGGCCTGGAAATTTTCTCCGCCGCAATTATTGCGGCAACTGCCTTTGTAATATGGCAACGCAGCCGTTCTCTCGACCGAAATTCAATCTGGCCAATAGCGGCCATGATTGTTTGGGGACTTCTGGCCGCCCGCTTCCGCTTCATGGCTCGACCACACATATTTTTCTTTTTATTTTTCAATATCCTACTTTTATGCCTGGAAACATCCAAATCCGATCAGGTGAAGAGACTGCCCTGGTTGTCAATTCCGCTAATGTTCATCTGGGCGAATATGCACGGCAGCTTCTTGCTGGGACTATTTTTCTTGACTATATGGGTTATCAGCGAAGCAATCCAAGGCAGAAAATTATGGCCACTCCTTATTCTAATTATCAATATTCTGGTCATTTTGATAACCCCGGGCGGCCTCGACACCATAATTTCAATGAAAAACCTTTTTATAGGAGCAACTCTAAGCAAATCAATTGTCAATGAAGAATTTACCGCCCCCACTCTGGGGGGATATCACCTGTTTTGGTCATTATTACTCTATACAATATTTATTGTCGGCATGACTATCCGCCGTCACCCACCGCGGCTTCTGGAGATAGCATTATTTATCATCACAATCTTACTGGCCCTGAAAAGTGTAAGATTCGTAGCGGCATTCGCCCTCACATACCCACCGTATTCAGCATGGCGAACCAGCATTTTGTGGCAAGACCTTGTTAGTAAGAAGCTACCCAGCATTTTCACCTCCAGGGCACATCTTTTAGGCCTCCCTCTCCTAATACTTTTTATGGTCATCGGCTTCGGAAGCGCCTACAACAATTCAAAAACATACCATTGGGGGTTGGGGCTAGATAAGAAAACTGTACCAATAGGCGCCGTTAATTTTCTAAAATCGACAGCACTGCAAGACATTCGCCTTTACAACAGCTTGGAATTTGGCGGTTACATCACCTGGCAGCTTTATCCCAGATTCCGGGAAGCCCAGGACGGTCGAGCCGAGATTTTCAATCCACTGGAACAAAAATTTGCCGCTGTGGACAGTATTGAGTCCTACCAAAAGATTATGCAGCGCTACAAATTTCAATTAGCAATGATAAAATTCTCAAGTCAAAATGGTTTTGAAGAGGTACTTAAGACAGACCCTATGTGGAGACTTATATATTGGGACGACCAGGCCTTGATCTATGCCAGAAAATATGAGGTACCAGAACATTTTCTGACACAATGGCAATACCAGTATTTCTCGCCATTTTCGCTGGATTATTCATACCTGAAAGAACCGGTAGAGGCAGGAAAGGGCAAGGAGGTTCTAAAAGAATTACAAAGGGCAATACAACAGAATCCAGGTGAGGCCTTCAAACCTTGGGTTTATTTAGGCTACGTAGAACAATTAATGAAACATCCCCAAGCTGCCGCCAACGCCTACGAAAAAGCCATTGCGGCCAATCCGGCGTTGGGGGGGGGGCATTACAATCTTCTTTCTACTCTAGGGAGACTTTACGCACAATTAGGACAACGTCAAAAAGCCATTGCAGCTTTTAACCAACACTATTCTCGCCACCCGCCCAAAGGAGAAACGCTACACCGCTATGCCCTAATTCTTTACAAGCTCAACGATTATGGCGAAAGTGAAAAATATTTCAAATTATACCTAAAAGAAAAACCTAATAACGCCTTGGCCCTTGCAAATCTTGGGTTTCTATTTTTCGACACAAAAAAATATCACAAAGCAGAAAAAGCGTTCAGACAATCAGCCCAATTAGACAAAAGTGGGTCAGGACTTTATGGTTTGGCTCTTACCATACAGGCAACAGGGGACTGCACTAAAGCTGCGCCCATTTGGTCAAAATTCATCAGTTCACAATCCCGGCCATCTCATTGGACAAAAGAAGCGGCTCAATATAAAAAGAAATGCGAGAGCATCAACTAATAACTACTCATTTCTTTTAATTACTCCGTCTACGTAATACACCGAATGTTTGCGGCCATTGACAAAAATATACACGCCGCGACCATTCCGTTTGCCTTTCTTGTATTGTCCAACAAATTTTATACCGGAAGGGAATATATACATTCCCCGCCCATCCCTCTTGCCGTGATAATAACGGCCCTTATAAATGGCGCCATCGGCAGAAACAAATGTTCCTTTGCCGTGTTTACGACCATCGACAAAGCCGCCCTGATAGTTTCCACCATCGCTCAGAGACAAGACACCCTGTCCATTAATGCAATCCCCCTTAAGACATTTTCCAGTTATGCCGTTCGGGAATGTTAGCACCCCGTCTTTATAATATTTGTCGTTCTTAAATATTCCCTTGAATTTTGAGCCAGTTGAAAACAAAAAAGTAAACACACCATTCCTTTTCCCATCCTTAAAGAATCCACGATAACTAGTGCCGCTTTCAGTTGTAACCCGCCCTTTTCCTTCAAGTTTATTATTAACAAACCACCCTATTTTTTTTGTCTTATCAGCAAGCTGAATAGTACCGCGACCATTCAGCAGTCCATTTACAAATGTTCCGGAGAATAACCGACCATCATCCAACACCAAAATTCCACTACCATTGAAGCAATTACTGTTGAGAGAGCACTTACCCTTATATTGACCGGGGATCACAACCGCCCCCCCCCCAACGTAAACACCACCAACAAACTTACCCGCAAAACTGCGACCATCTTTCAAAACCAGCTTACCCTTACCATGGAAAAAGCCCTTTGAAAATTCACCCGTATAAGTTGAGCCATCGTCATAGATAAAAACATTCTCAACAGCCTTCTTGTTTTTATTTTTTCCAACCTCTTTACCGTTCTTGCAGTCTCCACGAGCACAATGTCCATCTTGATCGGCCAATATATCCTTTGGCAATTCCAGCTGCGCCACAGGATGTGATTTTACACACCCCCCCAAAATTAGCAAAAGCAAGCCTGCTATCTGTATCTTTTTTTTCATAATAAAATAAAAGTCTGCCTTGACAGGCGGCATCCTTGACAGATTTTTTTTTTTCTGTCAAACTCAAAATTCTGGAATAACAAAACACTAGGCGGCTGTCCGAGAATGGTCGACAAAGATGGTCTCAATTCTCCATTTTTTCGCAACATCTTCCATGCTTGGACAACCTTTTAGTACCTTACAGATTGTTTTCTTGTTTGTAACTATTCAGTTGCACTCTATCTTCGCCCATTTTGGCCTTCTTGCGTAGCACTAGTACGCTTCGAAGTCCCAAATGAACGAATATAAAGCACATCTGAACAGTTACAGGTCCGAGTTAAGGGTAGTTTGTTGCTCTCGCTGAATAGTTACTCTTGTTTTTTAGAAAAGAAATTATAAGGTACTCATACTCCATCGTGGGGTGTTAGATGATAAATTAAGCCGAAGTTAACAAATCATCCATAATGCATGCATTTTCAAACAAAGAACCAATTTTACTTTGCAAGGCAATATTTGCAACCTTATTTACCCTTTTGTTGTTTTTAGGGCTGCTATCGGCCAATTGTGCCAATGCACAATCGACCCCGGTGCTCACGATAAATGATTGCCCAAAATGCCATAGCAAAATTGTCGATGCGAATAATAGAAACGGCGCCGCTCATAAATCGAAAATAACCTGCCTGAACTGCCATGAGGGTCATCCGCCAACCAAGAGAAATATCATTCCAGACTGTCATAAATGTCATACCGGCCAGGAGCATTTCACCCTGCCTGATTGCTTGACCTGCCACAGAAATCCGCATACACCCCTGGTAATTACCCTGCCAAGAGATATCACATACCCATGTACGACCTGCCATAAAGAACAGATAAAACAACTTAAAAAATACCCCAGCATGCATTCAACCTTTGCTTGTAACGCCTGCCACACCAAGCATGGTTACAAGCCCTCCTGTTTCTACTGCCACGCCCCCCATCTACCAAGTATGGTATTGCAAGACTGCCTGGGCTGTCATAAGCCCCACATGCCATTGATGGTCACTTATGGGCCGAATGTGCCACCTGAATTTTGTGGAGCCTGCCACACTGACGAATACAAACAATTAGGGGAAAGCCATGCCAAACATCGCAAGATTGCCTGTGTACGATGTCATGAGGCTGTCCACAAGACAATTCCCAAATGCACAAAGTGCCATAAAGAGCCGCATGAGAAAAGCTTTATTAAAAAGTTTGGCTCATGTTTATACTGCCATGTTAACCCACATGACCTGCAATTAAACAAAATTGATATGGAGTTGGAACAAAGGTGACAGAGCCTTTGATTTAAATTTTAATTGAGGCAATGTCTCACGAGTCCTGAATCAACCATGTCCCGCAAAATAAAAAAACGCCGTCCCTCTCTTCGTAAAACAATCGGTAATATTGACTCGTTACTGCAACGGGCGATTATTCACCATCAGGCGGGCCAAGTGGAAGAGGCGAAAAAGCTCTATCTTGATATTCTAGGGCAAAATCCTAATCAGGCCCAGGCCCTTAACCTTCTAGGTCTTGTCGCTCAACAAACGGGAGAATACAGTAGAGCTGTAAAACTTGCAAAAAAAGCGGTTGCTATCGAGCCGGATGCCCGTTTTTTATCAAATCTTGGCACTGCCTACAGATCAGCGCATAAATTTGAGCAAGCAGCCGCGGCCTTCCAACAGGCATTAAAGATAGACCCCGGTCTCATTGAAGCACAATTTAACCTGGCAGGCCTGTACCTCGACCACGGGCGTAACCAAGAAGCCATCACATGGTTTCGTAAGGTTATCTCGCTCAAGACCACAATGCTTCCAGCCCATGAAGGACTCGGGCAAGCCTTTCTAAATTCGGACAATTTTACAGAAGCCCTGAGCTGTGCCGAATCAGTCTTGAGCATGACCCCGTCTTCAATCAGTGCGATGACCAACAAGGGGCTCGCGTTGCAAGGTTTAGGGCAATTTCCAGAAGCACGAGAAGTATATGATAAAATCCTTGAAATTGCCCCCCAACAAGCCGAGGCCTTAAACAATATCGGTAATGTTTTGGTCGGCCAGGGTGAACTTCACCAGTCCATTTCCTATTACCAGAGAGCGGTTAAATCCAAACCCGCCTTTGTCCAGGCCAGTATTAATTTGGCCTGGGCTCTCATTCAAAATGGCCTTCAGCAGGAAGCGGAAGATTGTTTTAAAAAAATTATCGCCCTGGCGCCATCTCAAGTGCATATTTACAGCGACTTTCTTTTTAACCTGAACTACAACCCCGACATGTCACCAAGTGAACATTTTGAGGCAGCCCATGGTTGGTGGAGGAATTATACGAATAAATTTCCAGCCGCCTTATCACAGCTAAAAAGATCTGGTGCTGAGCATTTAACAACCTCGCATTCCTCCAAAAAACATCTGCGTTTAGGGTTTATTTCACCAGATTTCCGGGAGCATGCTGTCGCCACCTTTTTGACACCCCTTATTGCCGAACTGGCGAGTACTGATATTAAAATTTTTTGTTATGCAGAGGTAACGGCCAAGCAGGAAGATGAGACCAGTAAATTAATTAAAAAATTAGCATATAGCTGGTACATGACCTGTGGAAAAAATGACAACACCGTTGCCAACCGCATCAAAGAAGACAAGATTGACATCCTAATTGATCTGGCAGGACACTCAGCTTACAATAGGCTTGAAGTAATGGCTCAGAAGCCTGCACCAATCCAGGCTTCCTGGTTGGGATATGTCAACACAACCGGGCTGCCGGTGATAGATTACCGTATAACTGACGCTATAGCTGACCCCCCTGGCTCCGAGAAATTCCATAGCGAAAAACTTGTCCGCTTGCAAAACAGTTTCTTTTGTTATGCGCCGCCTAAGGACTCGCCGCCTGTCTCAGCACTCCCAGCCATATCGGCTGGACATATCACCTTTGGTTCCTTTAATAATTTAGCCAAGATTAACAGCCAGGTTATTCCAGTCTGGGCAAATATTTTAAACCAACTGCCCAATGCGAATCTTTTAATAATCGCCGCCCCTTTCTCCGACAATTTCATCAAAGCTCATTTTACCAAACTTTTTTTAGATCAGGGCATAGATAGAAAAAAACTGAACCTGCTGCCGACTCTGCCCATGCAAGAATATTTAGAGTTATACAATAAGGTAGATATCGCCCTTGATCCGTTTCCTCACAACGGCCACACTATTTCCTGCCACACCCTATGGATGGGAGTGCCGATAATTACGCTGCGGGGCGACCGGTACGCCGGGCGTATGGGCGCAAGCCTTATGACCAGAGCCGGCCTAAGCGATTTAATTGCTGAAGACAAAAAGCAATATGTTAACATTGCAATTAATCTTACAAAATCTATAGAAAATTTAGCTAAACTGAGACAAGGCATGCGTGCAAGGTTATTAGCCTCGCCAATTTGCGATGCCAAACAATTTGCCTGCGGCTTCCAGGATATTTTGCGAACTATGCTAATCTCATAATTTTTAGCCACCTCTTGCATTTTCGCCTATAAATCTTTATAATCGTTTGATTTATCATCTTTTTACAAGAATTAGTCGGCCCAGGGACATATCATTCAATAATGCGACAGACAAAAATATTTATCCCCATATTGGCAGTCATCTTTTCTGCTATCTTTATAGTCGGGCAAGTTAAGGCTGGCGAACTGTTTTATACTGTTCAAATTAGTAGTTATGCAGGTCCCAAAGTTGCCCTTCGCTTCTTTAATAAACTGGCAAAAGCCCTGCCACCCTCATCAACAAAAGATCTCAGAGTTGAGCATATATCCTCTTATTATGCCGTTCGAGCCGGGAAATACGCCAGAAAAGCCGAGGCGGCTAAATTACTGCCAGGAATCAGGAAATACGCAAAATCTGCTTATATTGTTAAAGCCTATATAATCCCAACCAGAATTATCCAGGGTCAGAAAACCTTCCCCCCCCCGTCATCTCGTTCAACATCCTCCCCCAAAAGTTCCCAAACCACAGCCGACAAAACTCCAGGGCCAATTGGAAAAAAAGCCGACAACAATGATTCTAACCAAATAGCGTCCCAAACCGTAGATGAGACTCCCAAGCTTGGCAGCCAGGATTTTATCGATTTTATGGTCAATAAATATCTGGGTCAAAAAAGCGTGTCACACAAGGATAAGGAAGCAAACAAAACCAAATCAGCATCCTTTGGCAATACTCCTGATTGTCTTGCCAATGGCTGTCATGCCCAGATAATTTCCTTTAAAAACATGCATTCTCCTGCCCAAAAACCGCAATGCACGGCGTGCCACACCCAGCGGTACGACAACGATCGTATGCGAACTAACAAGCGCCACCCCACCTCGGGCAGCCACAGTTTTAAGCTTTCTGCCAAGGGCGCCGATCTTTGCAACCAATGCCACGAGAATAAGGGCAGGGGCAAAATCGTCCACTCGCCGATCAGCAAAAATGGCTGTTTGAGCTGCCATGTCCCACATGGCTCGGATAATCCCGGTCTGCTGCTGGCTGGAAGCAGCCAGTTCAATCAACAAAAATTATGTTTTAAATGCCATGAAAATAAACAACTCTCGGGTAAATACAAGCACGGCCCCGTCGATCTTGGCGCCTGCACCTTTTGTCACGACCCTCATAGCTCCGATTTTAAAGGTCTTTTGAGAGAAAACACCCAAGATCTTTGCCTTACTTGCCATGAGCAAATAGGCAAGGGTCTGGCAGAGTCGAAATATGTGCATTCAGTACTTAAAACCAAGGGCTGTGTATCATGCCATAACCCACATGCCAGTGACTTCCCACATCTTTTGAATGATCAGGGGGAGAATTTTTGTTTCACCTGCCACCAGGACAAACAGGATCAGTATTTGAGATCAAAAACAAAGCATGCCGGCCTCTATCTTGAGAAACAATGTGCAACCTGCCACCGCCCTCATTTCTCAAAATACAAAAATTTACTTAATAGAAAAGAAAAGGATCTCTGTTTTACCTGCCATGGCAATAATTCCACACTGCCTGCAACGTACCAACCAAAAAATATTGAGAAAGAACTCGAAGGAAAGGAGGACATTCACGCCCCGGTTCGGGAGGGTAATTGCTCAAAATGCCATGACCCCCATGGTTCACCGTATTCCAGCCTATTAATAAAAGAATATCCAAAGGGTTTATATGCTCCATTTTCTCTTAAAGAATATGCCTTTTGTTTCATTTGTCATGATCAAAAGCTCCTGGCCGAATCGGGTAAAGATGCCGTAACAAATTTCAAGAACGGCTCCAAAAACTTGCATTTTACCCATGTAGGCATAGAAAGGAAGGGGAGAACCTGCAATGCGTGCCACCAGGCCCATGCCAGCGATGGCCCAAAACTTATCAGCCGTTCGGGGGCCCCTTTCGGGGCCTGGCACATGAGTATTGATTTTAAACTCACCACTACCGGTGGCAGCTGCACTCCCAGCTGTCATAGAAAAATGTCATATGATCGAGACAAAAAGGTGGATAATAGTGTCACAGAAAAGAGCTTTGGTAAATACTACATAGATTACAAAAGCAAAGAATAAGACGACGAATGATTACCTCTAAGACTAAATATAGCGGTACGACCACGATCATATGCGGATGGAGTACGCTCAGATTTATGATTATTGTGGGCTTATTTTTCTCCACAATTATGTTGGGGGGCTGCCTTAAAATTGACCCCCTAATGAAGCATAAAATCCTATCGACCTTTTTTGACGGTGTCCCGGACCTACCTTCACTTAACGAACTTTGTGAAGACAATCTGGAAACAATGTTCAACAAGTATTACGAGGCCAAAATCCTTGAAGCCTCTCAAAATGAAGATGAGGACAAATCGATATCCTCAGAAAAAAAAGGCTCCCAACATCGACCATGGAAGGAAAAAAACTGCACGGCATGCCACAATTTTCAGGCAAAAAATAAACTGAAATTACCCAAAAATAAAATTTGCTTCCTATGCCACAAAAACTTCATTCAGGGGAAAAATGTGCATGGCCCGGTATCAGTTGGCGCCTGTCTGGCCTGCCACGATCCCCATTCGACCTCAAACCCCTACCTGTTACGCAGAAGTCTGAAGGAAATTTGTTTCAAATGTCATCTTGAAAAAAGGCTGGCAGCAAAAATGCATGAGAGAGTGATCAGCAGGGGCATGTTATGCGTAAATTGCCATAATCCGCACAGTAGCAACCTGCATTATTTTCTTCAATAAACCAACTTGGGGTGAAAACACCCACATTTTAAACAATGGCCCACCTAAACTTGTTTTTAACCATCGCCACTCTATGGCTTACATGTTTAAACGTTGCCCCGGCGTTTGCCGTTGCAAAGCAAACATGCGTATCTGCTAAATGTCACAACGACATGCAGAAAAATGCCAATGTCCACCCCAAAAACAAGAGTTGTCAATTCTGCCATAAACCCATAACGACGCCACACCCAAAGGCTGGTACGAAGACTTTTTCTTCCTCAGGGACAGCATGTCTGGAATGTCACGAAACCGTCACCAACTTCGACTATCTCCATGCGCCGGTAGCTGCTGGCAATTGCCCAGCCTGCCACAACCCCCATAACAGCAAAAAAAACTTTTTTTTAAAATATAAGGAGCAAAAATTATGCAACACTTGCCATGATCCCGTAATCTCAAAGAAAGACACGATGATTCATAGCAAAACCAAAGAAATTCAATGTACCAGCTGTCATACCCAACACGGCTCATCATACCCTAATCTTTTGGTGAGCGAATATTCTTCCGCTTATTTTAATGACTATAATGATAAGACATATGCGCTTTGCTTCAGATGTCATAAATTAGACTTGCTTCTCCATCCTAAAACTTCATATAATACGAATTTCAGGGATGGAAAAAGAAACCTGCATTATTTACATGTAAATCGCCCTACCCGGAGCATTGCCTGTAAGATGTGCCATAAAACTCATGCCAGTGTACAACCCATGTTAATGGCAGATAAAGTTACCTTTGGGAATTGGCAGATGCCAATTGGATTCATTGCAACCAGGAATGGCGGTTCTTGCACTCCTGGATGTCACAAGGCAAAAACATACGATCGAACCATAAGAAGAAAGTCTAGAGGAGGCTGAACAATGGATCTAAATACCGAGCACAGGGCCAATCTCCGCACTCCATGTAACGAGGATATTCACCTTACCATCACCAATAACAAATCTACTGACCCCAAAGAAAATAGACAGACGGTAATCGCAAAAGTGATGGATATCAGTGCCACAGGGATGGGAATCGCCAGTAATTTAAAGTTAAGCAAAAGTCAATTCATAAATTTCGACCAGAACCAACCAAATTGGCAGCTACCGGAAAAAGGCATTGTGGTCTGGAGCTATAAACATGATTCCAATTATAGAGCCGGATTAGAATTTATTATTCCTGAGGGGCAATAATGAAACCGCAAAGACCAAACCGCAGCAGGCTAGCTGCGGGGAAAACCGTTCATAAATCAGCAGAGCCAACGATAAAGATAGTAATTGAAGAGCTTAATGCTCCAGATAACCAGCAGGAAATATCCATTCTGGACATAAACGACAGCGGCATGGGGATAACATGTATGGCCCCTCTCAAAGTAGGACAACACCTTTTGTTTAATAATCAGGAGGAAGACTGGGAGTTACCGGAAAAAGGTGTTGTAATGTGGACATTCAAGGCAAATTACAAACTTAGGGCAGGCATAAAATTTGTGTAACTACCAGATCAAGAAATTGCGTCGACAATAAGTGTGATGGTCTCGTAAGAACTATAATTCTCTTATTCTTCGTCATTCCCGCAGAAGCGGAAATCCAGTAGTTTCAATATGTTATGGACCACGCCTGCGCAGGGATGACGGGATTGGGGACTTTTTGCGAGACCGTCAAGTGTGATTACACTACAATTTCGGGGCAAAAACAGGGTTATTTAAGTGTGCGCTATCTACAACCCACTGAACCAGTGAAAATACACGCCGCCTACTGTAATAAATGCTGAACTTCCCGCCGCTAGACGGTTCCACCAAATTTATATTATATAAGGAGACGGGCTTGTGAGTAATCAAAATCAAATTATTGCAAAATCTTATCGAACCGGACTGATAGTAAAATGTGGCCTCCTGTTTGCTGTAGGCCTTTTATTGACCGGATTTTTTTTATTTTTCTCCGCTCACCAGCCTATGGGGCCATCCTACCAGGAAAGTTTTGCCAGACTCGCCCAGCTCAAACATGAGATGCTGATCAAATCAGTGCTCATTTACTCACTACTCATGATTTTAACCATTGTAGGCGTTGTTTTTATAACCACCATCTATTCGCACAGGGTGGTGGGGCCACTAGTTGGCCTGATCAGAGTAATTAAGGCAATTGGCCAGGGAGATTTTACCCAGGCAGCCCATTTGCGGGAAAAAGATGCCATCACCTCAATGGCAGACTCTATAAACGACATGCGTGATGTCTGCCGCCAAAAAATAACAAATATCATCCACCTGACCGAGGAACTGCAAACCATCCTTTCCAGCCCAAATGCTGGTGAACTTGGCCCCGAACTGGCAGCCAAGGCCCAAGAGATAAAGCGTGCAGTCAAGAATTAAGAACTAGACGAAAACGATATGTCCATAACACGGCCCAATTGGAAATTATTGACTGCCGCTGGTCTGCTTATATTCGCAAGTCTGGCTTACAGTTTGACAAGACAAGGCCACGATTTTACAAAGAAGCAATGTACCATTTGTCACACAGGCAAGACGCATTTTAATAGAAATAATGTCAAAGCTTCCATCACCGAAAGTTGCCTGACCTGCCATACCAACATATTCGATGAAGGCTATATGCATCCAGTTGACATTAAAGCCGAAAACGTCCGGGTGCCAATGGATTTCCCATTGACCGCTTCAGGGCAGATCACTTGCGTAACCTGCCACGACGTGCATGCTTCCTCTTTAAATCGTTTTGGTCAAAAGACCAGTTTTCTGCGCCGTCAGGAACGCGGCAAAACCTTTTGCGATATTTGCCACCGAGGTTCTTTGGGAATGACCAACGGTCATGAACCAGTTTTCAGAGAAGCCCACTTCAACTCTAAATATATGGTAACCAGCAACTCGCTTGGCATTGACGCCATGAGTAAAAACTGTATTTCCTGCCACGATGGTTCTATAGGTTCAGTAGTAGAATTAAAAGCAGGCTCCTGGCGGCACCTGGAAAATTTCATAAAATTTGACAAAAGCGGTATGCATCCAATCGGCATGAATTACGAAAAAGTTAGACTTGAAAATCACAAGGCGGCACTTAAACCTATTTCTATGGTTGACAAAAGGATACGTTTCTTTGGTAATATGAATAAAGTTGGCTGTGGTTCATGCCACGACCCATTTTCACGCAAAAAAAACAAACTGGTATTGCCAAACATCGGCAGTAAACTATGTTTCGCATGCCACAACATGTAACTCAGCAGGTGCCAATATGACCAGAGAGTATAAAAGAAAGACCTACTACATCAAAAACAGCGCTCAGAGTAAATTTATTTTCAGATTCGTGGCCATTTCAATTCTGGGGGGTATATTAGCCGTTTGCACCTTCAATTACCTGGCTTATAAAAAGATAGACACAGTTTTATACTCCATGCGCATGCCCAAAATTTCACCCGGCGGCCTTCTGTGGAGTGAAATGATCTATACCAATATTTTTGTAATCATATTTATCCTCCTGGTCTTTATCCTGACAGCCGGGAATCTGTATAATAAAATCCACGGTCCCTTAAAGAAACTAACCAATGATATAAAACGCATGAAATCAGGCGATTTCAGCAAAGATATTGCCCTGCGGCAGAAAGACGAATTTCAGGATTTTGCCGATGCCCTAAATCGTATGTCATACAAGCTTAACGGTCAATTCACCACCATAGAAAATGCCGCCGATAAGATAGTCAGCACTGCCGAGCAAATCCCCAGCTCCAAGGATCGGCAAATTCAGCTTGACGAAATCAGCAATGAAACAACCCAAATAACACAAACATTACAATCATTTAAGATATGAGAACTTCACTGTTTTTTCTAATATTGGCCTTCCTGATATTAACGCCGACAATATCTATGGCAATACATGATGATCCCGGTGGAGCCAAATGTCTTGATTGCCATGTCACCCTGCCTTTTGATCGGGAAAAATTGTCATACACTGAAAAAGTGGGCGCCATCTGCCGTAATTGCCATAGCCAATACCCATGCAATAACACCAATGACAGTAGTGGCTTTGCCCACCCGATTGAAGTAAGCCCAAGCATGGAAATCCCCGTTGACATGCCTATGGATGCCAAGGGCCGGATCACATGCATAACCTGTCATTCGTACCATGCCGAGTTCTGGGACGATGAATATAATAGTGAATTTTTACTGAGACGTCCCAAAGGTAAAAAGCTCTGTTCCACCTGCCATAAAAATTTTCCAAAAATCTAGTAGTCGAAAGCTCTTTAACTGTTGACAAAAGGGAGACGAAGGAATAATAGATTATCTGGTTTAATGACTCTGGGGGTGTAACGTAATACCTTTATGGAGTTCATTTAGTTTGAAAAATTTTTTAATTAGGGAGAAAAGCAATGTTGAAAAAATCAATGACCATAGCCATGGTCAGCGCCATCATGTTCTGTTTCACCTTGGTAACTGCTGGAGTATCGCTTGCCAAGAATACCGGACCAGAGACAATTATCCTGAAAACTGCCAAAGCCAGAAAACCAGCCTCATTTCCCCATAGGAAGCATCAGGCCATGTTCCCTTGTAAAACCTGCCATCACACTCAAACTGCCGATGGCAAACAAGGGCCATATGTTGCGGGACAAGAGAAAAAGTGTACAACTTGTCACAATAAGAGTTTCGCCAACAAGAAATTGAACGGCCTAAAGAAAGTAGCTCATGCCAAATGTAGAGTATGCCATAAGAAAATGAAAAAAGAAGGCAAAAAGCCTCCTACCAAATGTAGTGGATGTCATCTTAAGGGACTAAAGTAAAAAAAGTAAGCTAAGATTTTTGTCTCATAAGGCTGCATCCTTTTTGAAGGATGCAGCCTTTTTTTTATTTCCACCCCACCTCACAATCGATACATGTCCCCCAGGAAAAAAACAACTAACCCCGCAAAGAAAAGCCCATGGCACTGGAGCCACATCCATTTAAGTATATTTTTATTAGCCGTCTGCCTGATGATCTCGGGCTTTATCGCAGCTAGCCTCTATACCCTGGCCGCTCTGCGGATTCCAGCTATTAATTCACTGGCCAGTTATAGCCCTGCCGCCACGACAATTATTCTAGATAAGGATAACATCGAAATTGGCAACGCCTATACAGAAAATAGACGCCTCAAGAGTTTAGCGCAATTACCATCATTATTGCCTCTTGCCTTTGTGGCAGCAGAGGATGCCAGATTTTACCAACATCCCGGCGTAGATGGCTGGTCAATTTTACGAGCCCTGGCCCACAATCTCATATCAGGACACAGAGGGCAAGGGGGCAGCACCATAACTCAACAGGTCGCCCGTGCCTTGTTATTATCTCCAGAAAAGACTTACACCCGTAAAATTAAGGAGGCCATCCTGGCCTACCGCATTGATCATGCCCTATCAAAAGACGAGATACTGCATATTTATTTAAATCAGATATATCTGGGAGAGCGAACCTACGGTGTCGGGGCGGCAGCCATGGCGTATTTTGGTAAATCCGCCGGAGAACTTAATCTTGCCGAGATTGCCATTCTAGCCGGTCTTCCCCAAGCTCCCAGCAGGTACTCGCCATTAAGACATTTCAGAAAGGCCAAAGCACGCCAGGCCTATGTGTTAAATCGTATGGCAGAAGATAATTACATCTCTGACGAAGAGGCCAGGGCCGCCTTTAAAATGCCATTGACGATTAAACCTAATACTGGGCCACCACCAGCTGCCGGATATTTCGTACAATATATAAAAAATTACATCAGGAGAAAATATGGCAGAGGCCTGCTCATGACCGGTGGGCTGACCGTATATACGAGTCTGGATCTTAACCTCCAGCAAAAGGCCACTCATTACCTCCGCCAGGGGCTTAGCCAAATAGCCATCCGACAAACCACCCCCACATCACCACCACAAGGGGCGATAGTGAGCATTGAAGTAAGAACGGGGCAGGTCAGGGCCATTGTGGGCGGTGCCAATTTCCAAACCAGCCAATTCGACCGTGCTACCCAAGCCAGACGACAGCCGGGCTCAGCTTTTAAGCCATTGGTATTCGCAGCGGCGTTGGAATCTTCCTTCACCCCAAACAGCATAATTGACGACTCCCCCATCGAATATAAAGATAACAACGGTACCTGGAAGCCAAAGAATTTCAGCGGCCTTTTTTTCGGCCCCACGACTCTCAGGAACGGCCTTATACATTCCAGAAATATTATCGCCATCAAACTCTTGCAGGCCGTTGGTACACAAAAAATAATCAGCCTCGCTAAAAATATGGGCATAACCTCCCACCTAACCCCAAACCTGGCTCTGGCCTTAGGAGTATCGGAAGTTTCATTGCTTGAATTAACCAATGCCTATACCGTATTTGCCAATGGCGGATATTACAAACCGCCAATATTCATCAATAAAATTTTGGATCGAGACGGTAATATACTGGAAAGCAGCCATAATTCTACCGCCCGTCGAGTTATGAGCGCAGAAACAGCCTATCAGCTTACTTATATAATGAAAGGAGTTATCGCAGAAGGAACCGGGCGAGCCGCCAGAGGTATAAAATACGCCGCAGGCAAAACCGGAACCACCGACAAAGACATGGATGCCTGGTTCATAGGTTATACCCCAACCATAGCGACAGGAGTATGGGTCGGCCACGATCAATATGAATCACTGGGCAAGAGAGAAACGGGAGGGCATGCCGCAGCCCCGATTTGGCGTAATTTGATGAAAAATGCGGTGGCATACCGTCCCCCAGGGGACTTTACACCACCGCCAGGCATTACCTTCATCCCCATTGATAGGGAAAGTGGTGATTTTGAATACCAAAACACGGACAGCGCCTTATGGGAAGCCTTCAAAAAAAACAAACTACCCTCTTGGCAAAGCAGGATACTGAAAGAGGATGAATAATAACCAACCGAACATGCCCAGACAACAAGTGAACATTTTTGTGACTATTCAGGCAGAGCTACAAATGATGCACTCATAAAAAGTCTCAGGATGGCTAACTCAAATAACCTCCCACAACTCCGTAGCGAAACAGTTAGCCCTTCTTATGAGGCATCTTCTCCAGATCATCTGTCGCCGAAAAAACAAGCGAGAACTTACTAGCCAACACCTCGGTAAGTTCTGCCGTTTTTTTATCTTTTGGAACTGTTACCCGAATAGCCACCTGTTTCATTCCATCCTCAGCATCTTCGTAAGAAGTCAATATACTTATAATCCGGCTGTTATTGTCTCTAAGCACCTTCACAACTTCAGTTACAGAGCCAGGGGCATCCGCCAAATTAAAAACATACTGAATCGCACCATCCTTAATTCCTGTGGCGTGAATAAATCCCAACATCACATCCGTCTCACTGAGCAAACCAATGATCCGCCCAGAATCATCTAAAACAGGAATACCGGAAATTTTATTATCCAGCATAATCAGGGCAGCCTTCTCAAGAGAATCAGTCCCGCACATAGTTATGGGATTACGGGTCATTACCTCCTTAACCTTCATTTCAGACAGTAAATAATACAGCTCATGGATATCAAGAGAGGTGGTTTTAGAAGGTGAGGCCTCTTTAACATCACGGTCAGAAACAATTCCCAATAATTTGCCATGCGAAACAACAGGCAACTTTCTGATATTGTTTTCTTTCATGATTCGGGTTGCCCGCATCAAAGATGTATTCTCGTCCACAGTAAGAACATTTTTCGCCATCCAGTCCTTAATTAACATTATTATTCTCCCAATAATTTATTTTGTTTTTACTACCACTGATCAGCAGTGTCCGGTTACAAAGTTGCGGGCACAATTTAGAACTATTTCAAGCCCCCAAACCGTCTTTCCGAGATGACGAGTATGCGAGTCTTTTATTTTTCCTAATAAGTCAATGATATCGTCATTCCGGCATGTTGTTAGCCGGAATCCAGTGTTGCTTCTT
>CAYTNB010000013.1:0-26904 GCA_964439085.1 uncultured Desulfobulbia bacterium
GCCGGGAGTAAGGCGGGGCCCGACGATCCTTCGATTGAACGTTTCCTGCGGATCTGGGACGACAAATACTACATGGGCTTCAAACCGGTCTATAGCCTGACAGCTGACGACAGGGCATACATCATCGGACGTTATGATGCCGGTGTTCATTATGCGGACAAGTTCGTTGGCGAACTTGATAAAAAGCTCAAAGAAACAGGGCTTGATAAAAAGACGATTGTTATCTATTACTCGATCCACGGCAAGACCCTAGGCGAGAAAGGGCAGTTCATCAACTACGATATCTACGATCAGGCCGTGAAAAACGTGCTCATGGTTCGCTTTCCTGATGGACTTGCCGCCGGACGGCGGATTTCCAATCAAGTGCAGGGAATCGACATAATGCCGACTCTCCTTGACTATCTTAATATTCCCATTGCGGCTGACATGCAGGGGGTTGACTTGATGCCTCTTGTACGGGGAGAGGCTGGGGCTAAGGGCAGTGAATATGCGTATATCGACCGGACACCGTATTTTGAGCATTGGATGAGCCGCTTTTTTCTTGCCTTAAGATTTCAGAACCCCCTGAAGAGGAATCACCCACCGTCTGAAGATGCGGCGATTGGTAAATATGTGAAGATGCTCCAAAAGGCCTTTCCGCTGCACTCGTATCCTCCTGGCGACATAGCGATTCGGACGAATAAGTGGAAGCTGATTATTCGTAAGCACCCCAGGTTGTTAGAGAGGGTTTCGTGGCGTGCCTTTATCACCGGCAAGCCCTGCCACGTTCCCAGCATGGAGTTGTACAATCTGGTTGCAGACCCGCACGAGATGCACAATGTTGTGGCAGCAAAACCGAAGGTTGTTGCTAGGCTTAAGGCTAAGCTTTTGAAGTGGGATGCTGAAAATGAGAAGATGAAAGTGCCATATTATAGACCAGGAGAGAAACGGTATTTCATACCATATCCCGGAGAAGGGTAATTGTCTCAAAGTTTTTACTCACGTCTGAGTATTCCCGTGAGGCAGGCCAGACCGCCAGCGGCTTTTAGATATTCACTAATATTTATTTCGTGAACCTGAAGACCTGCGGCCTGAAGTTTGTCCATTTTTACTTGACCATTCCAGATCCGGGTTTTCACCCAAAGTTAGTCATCGTCCGAACTCAACAAATTCCTCAATCTCAAAGCCAAAATAACGGGCAATTTTTCGCTGAGTTCTGGTGCCCGCATTTCTGTGTCCCTTCACAATCCGTGAAAGGTACGAACGGGGAATATCCGTATGACGGCAAATCATAGCCTGCCCGCCATGTCCTTTTTTGTTGAGATGGTATTGTAATGATTCGTAAAAGCTAGCGTAGTCCATGAGGCTCCTTTTTGGTACCTTCGCATATGATCAAGTCATACAGCTAAGTTGTTATTTTTGAGAGTTACCACTTTTTATAGCAGGTAAGTTGGGGAATGTTCAACGAAATGTTAAACATAAAATTAGGAATGTACAACTTCTGATGGATTGTCTATGTCTAAAGTGTCATATTGCCATGAGATTTTTAGGGAAACTCAATTTATGAATAAGTGCCTCGGCAAGAAACAAGCGGCCAAAGATTGCGCAGAATTCCAGTTCGGCTTCAAGGCGCAGCAAGCGGCGCATAGCAGTGCTATGTCACCCTTGCTACGACGCAGAAGACGTGCCAGAAGGTAAGCAAGATTGGACGATTATTTCTTGCTGCGGCACTAATGGGACGGGGTAAGCAATGAAGAAAAATTGTATAGAGATAGCGGTACGACCACGATCGTATGCGATAGTGCTGTTTATGGTTTTAGGTCTGCTCTGTGGGCAGGCTTCTGCTGAGGGACTTGTCAAGGTTAGGATAGGTTGGCAGGTTCCCTGGGCGACGCAGGGCCAGTTGGTGCAAATACTTAAGCATACTGATATTCTGAGGAAAAATGCTCTGGAGGCTGAATTTGTCGGACGTACCTACGGCCCTGTGCTAAACGAAATTGCTATGGCCGACGGGATTGATATTGTTCTTACTGCCGATCAGCCTGCCGCAGCCTTATTCTCAAAGGAAAAAGGTTGGATGGGAATAGGGCGTTTGATGTATAACCGAACTCTTACCTATGTACCGAAGAAATCATCTGTCAACTCTATGGCCGGTTTGAAGGGGAAAGCTGTTGGTATTCCCATTGGTGCGGCTGCCGAGAGAATTACGGTGGCGGCCTTGCAGAGAGCGGGGCTAGACCCTAAAAAAGATGTAAGGATTGTGAACCTGGGCATCATGGAGCAAGGGCCTTTGGTGCTCAGGGGGAAGGATGCAACCTCATGGGGAGGTTTCGATGCTTTAAGCGGCTTCGATCCAATCCCGGCGATTTTTGAAGCCAATAAATTGATTAAGGTGCTTGATGTTGGTAAGGTATGCTCTCTGGTGCTGATGAATGAGAGCTTCATCAAAAAACATCCCGGTGTCGCCAGCCGCTTTATGCAGGCTATGTTTGATGCCTATGATTATTATCGGCAGAATCTGGAAGAGGTAAATACACTGTTTATGCATGAGGCCGGGCTCAAAAATGTCAGCCAAGCCGCCTGTAATGTGGCAGCATCAATTGAACCGAATGTCTGGGTGAAATCTCGTTCTGAAATCCGTGTTACCTTTGTTGAAGATGATTTCGCCATTCTGGAGCAGGCCGCTCGGTTCATGGCGCCGAAAATTAGGAAAAAGGTCGATATGCGTAAATATGTCACTAATATGTACGCTCAAAAGGCAAAATAATGTCAAATAGTCGGCATGACTTCAGAGGAAGGCTATCCAGACCGTCTGTCTATGATTGTGGTCGTGCTGTTATGGTTGGCGTTTTTAACTGTTTCCTTGCTCAAGAATATTTTTAAATAATGATGTTGCCTTTCCCCCAGGCTTCATACAGATGAGTGAACATAATGTTCTCAGCTCTTGATATTCCCGCTCTTGCCATTAATTGCTTATATAGTGTCAGCCGGGTAATGGCCGGGGTGACTTTGGCTGTGATTCTTGGTATTGCCTGTGGGCTGGGCAGAAGCCTTCTGCCAGCCAGAATAAAAAGCAATAAGCTGATTAAATTCCTCTTTGAAGCGCCTAAGTTTCCGCCACCCATTGCCTGGATTCCATTTGTGATTCTGTTTTTCGGAATCGGTGAGTTCGCCGCTTATGTCATTGTTTTTATTGGCGCTTTCCCTCCCATATTCACCAGCACTTATGAAGGAGCCGAGTCGGTGCCGATGGTACTCAGAAATTGTGCGTACTCTATGGAGATAAGGGGCGTTCGCTATCTTTGGCAAATTATTTTTAGGGCAGCCCTGCCGCAGATATTTACCGGAATTCGAGTCGGGGTTAGTATGGGGTGGATGTCTGTAATTGCGGCAGAAATGATCAGTGGTCAATCCGGGCTCGGCTATTCCATTCAGCTCAATCGGCTTAATATGCAATATGGTCTGATGACCGTGGATATCGTGAGTATTGGTATCATCGGCTTTCTCCTTTTTGAAAGTACGGTTCTTCTTCAAAAAAAAATCCTGCCGTGGCACCAAGCCACCCTTTAGGAACGATAAAAAAGTGATACAATTTCAGCATATTTCCCACGCATACGATCGTGGTCGTACCGCTCAATACGGTGACAGCGCAGGTGCAATCCTTGATGATATTTCTTTTGAGATTCGGCAGGGAGAATGTGTTGGGCTTACTGGTCCTTCCGGCTGTGGTAAAAGCACCCTGGCTCATATTGGTGCCGGGCATATTAAACCAAAGTGCGGCAGGGTGCAGGTTGATGGTCGTGATGTGACCTTTAAACCCAATAGAGATGTATTTTTGATCCATCAGGAAGCGGATCTCTTCCCTTGGCAAAGGGTGAATAAACAAATAAGTTTTGCCATGCAAAAGGTCGACCCACAAAAGGTGGGAGAACTGATTGCCCTGGTAAAGCTTGTTGGTTACGAAAAAATGTATCCCCATCAGCTCTCGGGGGGGATGAAAAAAAGGCTTGCCTTGGCGCGGGCCTTGGCGGTTAGTCCAAAACTACTCATTCTGGATGAATCGTTTTCCTCTTTGGACTCTCAACTTAAGAATGAATTATATGAGGATTTGCGGCAAATATGGGAGAAGATCGGTACTACCATTTTGCTGATTACCCATGATAGCCATGATCTCGAAAATCTTGCTCATCGTGAGATCAAGCTGTCAAGGGAGAAACCTACGAAGATCGCTCAGAGAATCAGTTTTTAACCCGAATCACAAGATGGTTTTTAAGGATTGGTAAAAAAGAAAAAAGGCAGGCATGGGCGATAAAAACCAAGGCTGGTGCTAAAGCGGCCCTGGGATCGTAAAAAAACAAGACACCAGCGGCTATGGCTACGTTTCTCATGGAGAGACAGATCATCAGGGCCGTGGCCTTTTGTGGAGCAAATAACTTTCCCATTAGAAAACGGGCGAGGAAAAGAGCGCCAAAATCTTGAATAAAGGCAAGTATCAGGAGTTTACCGATGTCCGTCTTGGGTGTGTAGCCCGTGTGTAGATGGCTTGCTGCGGCTCCAAAAAGAATAAAAATTAAGAGACTAAGGGTCGCCATATTGCCGAGAGCCAGGTATGGGGCGATGAATTTCTTGCAGTTCGGGATATATTTTGAAATTAAAAAACTACCGAGCAGGGGAATCGTTATCAGCCAAATCATATTTTTGATGAGTGGCAGGGGCTGAATAACCAAAATTGAGGCGGTTAGTTGTTGGAGCAGAAGTGGGGCGATGAAGGGGGCTAGCAGTGCTGAGAAAACCATAATAAGGAATGCTAGCTCTTCATCTCCACCAAGTTCCTTGGTAAAAAAGGGGGCTACAAAAGCGACCGGCATTAATGCTCCAAAAAGAATTCCTTCCAGAAGCTGAGAACTTGTGATCAGGAACTTTGCCAGGATAAACTGGAGAAGCGGGAATAACAGGAAGACAAAGAAAAGTCCTGCCAGTAATTCATATGGACGCTGCAGAACGACCGGAATCTTGTGCCAATCAATGGATAAACCAGAAAGCAGCATGAGGATAAAAAGAAAAACAAAGCCAAACGGCATGAGTGACAGTGCTGTGTAAGGGAAAAGAATTCCGGCAAAAACCGCTGCCATGATTGGTAGACCAAATAATTTAATCATTTATTATAATGTATGATGCACTCGTAAAAAGTATCAGGATGGCTAAGTAGCTAAGCGTAGACTGCGAAAAGTTTGATATACAGGTAAGCGAACGGAGTGAGACTCCAGGTAAGCGAACGGAGTGAGACTCCGAGGCGTAGCAATTTTTTAGGCGCGAGGCCACGCATATGGTATGCCTCGTGCCTAAGAAATTGCTACAACGCAGTAGATCGGATTGCTATGCCTCTTTTGGGTACTTTTTACGACGCCATCATGTATCGGGAAATCAAAGTTTCTGTGTTTTGGTGCCGTTAAGCAGTTAACCTTCCGCATGCTTCTGTGCCTAAAAAAAGCAGTTCGCCTGCGGGGCGTTATGTTCAAATAATGTCTAACACCCCACAAGGGGGTATAAGTACCTTATAAATTCTTTTCAGAAAACACGAAAACAATCTGTCAAGGTACTAAAAATTCAGGTTTTGACAAAAATGAATAAAAGGATTTTATCCTCTCTCGTAATTGTCCTCTTTACCGCAATCCTTGCGGGAGGACTCTATTTCTCCGTCGATCATAGGTCAAATCCTAAGCGGCAAACCAATGCCAAAAGAAAATTAAAATTGTATTGGTTTATTCCAGACGGCTTGCGAGCCGATCCCTCTCTGTTTACCATTTTTAAATGGGCGGAGGAAGGACTTATGCCCAATCTCAAAAAAATGATGGACTCCGGGGCCTATGGTTATTCGGTTCCTGTCTTTCCAGGCCATACACCCGTTAATTTTGCCACATTGTTGACCGGTTGTACGCCTCGGGTACATGGTATCGCCGATGGCCCCATGCATATTGAGGGATATCCTCTCGATATGGTCTCCAAAGGTGGTTTTAGTTCGGTCTCCAAAAGGGTACCACCCATTTGGTATACCTTAGAGGAACATGGTTTTCTGCCCACTCTTCTTTCTGTGCCAGGCTCACCTCCACCTGAGCTTGATATGGGTATCACCATTCGAGGGCGATGGGGCGGCTGGGGGGCTGATTTCCCCGCCATAATTTTTCATACTGCCCAGGATAAAGCTCTGCAACAGTCTGAGGGATATCGAAACAGGGTTTTTAGTATGGGGTCTCAGCTCACAAAATTTGTCAAGGCAACCGAACCTAGCGGGTGGAGTCTAAGCCTTCCCGCAAGTTACAGCCCAATCCGCGAGGTTGCTTTAACTAATTGGGGCACAACTATCTATGCTTGTATTTACGATGGCACGGATGATGGTGTAGAGAACTATGACCATGTCATTTTTTCAAGTGATAAGGCCCATGAATTCACCAGGCTTTCTGCGGGACAGTGGAGCAAGTGGTTGCCCATTACCCTCAATTGGCAAATGAAAAATGACTATAGCCTGAACACTCCTAAAGCTATGAAGTGGGAGCAGAATCTTTCCGCAGTTCCCGTTGAAACCAAGGTCGCAATCAATGTTATAAAATTGGGGAATCCTGATTTTTTTCGCATTCAGTTTTTCTATAACAATTTGAACTCCTATCTCGTCAAGCCTTCCTACTTGGAGGCAGATATCCAACGAAAGCTGGGGCCCATGGTCGATTTTCCCGACAGCTATCCACCCCAGCTTATTCATTTTCCGCAAGATAAACTTACCTTCCTTGAAGAGACGCAGCGCTCACTCTTATGGCATAAAAAAATGGCCAATTATATGATCAATGAAACTAATAGCGATGTAATCATCCAGGATATTTACACCCCTAACCAGATGCTTACCAGCCGCTGGTGGATGGGGTATCTCGACCCGCAAAGTGTGCATTATAAGGAGGCGGATCCGGAAAAACGCCGCAAATTGTGGGATGAGGTGAAGGGTATGTATCGGGGGATTGATAATATCCTCGGTGAGATTATGGCGTCGGCCGACAAGGACACCTATATCGTTTTTAGTTCGGACCATGGCATTGTGCCGTTTAATCAGGAAGTGCGGCTCAATAACCTCTTTGCCCGTCGGGGGCTTTTGTATTATCAGGTAAACAAGCAAACTGGAGCCTATGAAGTTGATTGGCAGAAAACCAAGGCCATTTTTTTGAAGATGGATAATATTTACCTTAATCCCCACGGTTTAGGCGGAAACTATTATCGGGCCTCGGGGCCTGAGTATGAACAATTGCGGCAGGAGGTTATAGACCTATTGCGGGGAATTAAGGATGCCAAGGGGGTGAATCCGCTCTCCAAGGTAGTTAAATGGGAAAATGCCGCCGAAGTACTTGACCTGCCGGAAGACCGGGTCGGTGATCTTGTTATTGCGAATAAACCGACCTATGGCTGGGTTGAAGATATCTCAGCCGATCTAAAGACATTTCATTCCTCACTGAAGACTGGTTACAAACAGGCTATTATCCCGACAGATACCACGGATATGTTGACCCCTTTTGCCATCATGGGGCCTGGAGTAAAAAAGAATTATAAACTTAAGCATCACATCCGCCACATTGATCAGTATCCAACTATTATGACCTTGCTGGGCCAGGATATTCCTAAATTTGTCGAGGGCAAACCTCTGCGTGAAATTATGCAATGAATTTCCCGAAAATTATAAAAATAACCCGCCTACTGCTTCTCTTCGCCGCATGTACTTTTTTTATTAGCGGTTGCAATAGAGGTAAGGCTGAGCCGACTTTGGGTGATCTAGGGCCTGAAATTGGTCTATCTTTTCCGGGTGCCGAAAACTACAAGATAACCCACGATCTCGCACGGCAGGGCGGTCAAAAGAGATTTCGCAGTCTGGAAGCGGTTAATGGCGCAAGGCTTCTCAAAATTGAAATCATGACTGGTTTCAGCGCGAAAGAGGCTGGCAAGATACGGGAGCAGCGCATGAATATTATTCGCTCACTTTTTAGCAATCTGCCATCTCCCTATCCGGGCATGGTGACTAATACGGTAACAGTTGATGATGATTTGCGGCCCCAGGCACTGTTGGTTCCAATCGCTGGTCAGGAACTGCCACTCTATATATTAAAGAGCAGCTCACGTTATACCTATGGCGCTGTCCCCAAGAAAATGGTGTCTTTTTTAGGTGGTCTGTTTTTTCTCTATGATGAAAGCAGTGAAACTTTATACCGGTTTGACTATTTTATTCCCAAAGAAGAGGCCCTGCCGAAGGAGTTTGTGCGCTTCTTTTCACAAATGAAACTTGTTGGCAGTGAGCCAAGTGCGCAATTTGCCGAAAATGTGCAGAAAACTGCCCGGATGGCCAGGCCGGCAGCAGCCCATAAAGATCGCCAAATCCCCCTCGAACCGGGGTTTAAGTATAAAGGCTATAACCTCATTATAATTGCCTTTGAACCCTTGGGGGCTAACCACATGAGCTGCTATGGTTATAACCGCAAGACAACCCCGAATCTCGATGCCTTTGCCCGGGATGCCATACTTTTTGAAAATGCCGTCAGCCCCTCCAGTTGGTCTCTGCCTGTTTTTATGTCATGGTTCACCTCGCTTTACCCTTCGGAGCATAAGGTTACCAATCAATACAGCAAGTACACTAAAACAGAGAAGGTTCTGGCCAATCTTTTTGCTCTCTCTCCTGGGGTGGTGACCATGCCCCAGATCTTGAAGCAAAATGGCTATCGGACGGCGGGCTTTACTGGTGGTGCTTCTCTGGCTGGGAAATTTGGTTTCAGTCGTGGTTTTGATAAATATTATGATAAAGAAAACTTTGCGGGTTTTGACTCACTTATGCCAAAAGCAGTTACCTGGCTGAAAAAAAATGGAGATGAAAAGTTTTTTCTCTTTCTGCAGGGCTATGATGTGCATGGCCGGTTCCCGCTCGATAAACGCAATCCGCAGGAATTTCTGGGTGATGACTACCATGGAACTTACACTGGCACGAAGGAGGAATATTGGCAGCTTAGAAATAGAAGCGTCAATGAAGGCCGTTTCCCCATGACAAAAGAAGATATTCGCTTTTGGAAGGCCGTTTATGATACAAAAATATTTGCAGCCGACAAACGCTTTGGCTCTTTTATAAAACAATTAAAAAATCTTAATCTCCTGGATAATTCTATTATTATTGTTTCTGCCGGATCTGGAAATGAATATCATGAGCATGGTCGAATTGACCATGGATTCAGTCTCTATGAAGAACTATTACATGTACCGCTTATTATTCGAATTCCGAAGCGGCACGGCAGGGTCTCACAATTGGTGCGTACCCTTGATATTATGCCGACAGCACTTGATCTCCTTGATTTGCAAGTCGAACCAGCGGTGGCAAAGCAGCCGCACGACAATGATCGTATGCGGATGCAGGGGGTGAGCCTGGTTCCTGCGATGAGGGGGGAAAATATGTCACTTGATGGTGTCTCGGAAACAGACTATTTGTCGCACTCCTTTAAACGGTCGATTAAGACGAGTGACGGGTGGAAATTTATTCTTTCTTTGGATACAGAAAAGCGGGAGCTTTACAACCTTAAGGACGATCCCGGTGAGCAGAAAAATGTTATCCAGGAAAATGGACGAAAGGCCTATGAACTAGAACAACGTCTTTTTAAAATTTTGCAGGGCGGCTCAAAAAAAAGGTAGAAACTGTAGGCCGTAGTGCCGCAGTCGGTTGGCCAGTAGGCAAATTCCAAACTTGATAGTCTTGTAAAAAGCCTGATCTTGGCAATTTTGCCCTAGCTATTGCCCCGATGGTTAAATATCTAAAAGATACATTCTGTCGGGGATGACGGTTGTCAATGATATCGTAATTCCGGCATGTTGTTAGCCGGAATCCAGGGGTGCTTCTTTAATGATATGAAATAAGGGTATTTTAAATTAACTATTTAAACTCCGAAGCAATAACCTATTGAAATCATGAGGTGCGGATTTTGAGACCTTGACCCTTTACGAGTCCATCAAACTAAGGGTCTGTAAAAAAATAACCTGGCTGATATTAGGCTTAGATTTGGGTCAGGTTTGGATGCGGAGATTGAACAAGACCGCAGGCGTAGCAGGGTTGCGTTGAGGAATTCGGAGTCTACACTTACCTGTGATTGAGTCGCATTCAAAGATGGACCGAAGATAAGATGTAAGATTGGCCTGGTTATTTTTTTACAGGTTCAAAGGATGTTAATTTGTTAACAAACGTGCTACTTTGGTTATGGCTGAGTTCAGGATGAAACAATTTCTCAGCTGATCTC
This sequence comes from uncultured Desulfobulbia bacterium, assembly GCA_964439085.1. Taxonomy (GTDB): domain Bacteria; phylum Desulfobacterota; class Desulfobulbia; order Desulfobulbales; family VMSU01; genus JAADIV01. The sequence goes on from CAYTNB010000013.1 coordinate 10,281, forward strand.
GTAGTAGAATTTAAAGGTTATCTTGAAATATGGTGTCATGGGGGGCTGGTTGCTACAGATGGAGTCTATGCTTGTTTACTGGTATGTCAAACTTTTTTAGCCATTCCGATACTTTTTGCGAGTGCCTTATAAATAGTTAGTAATGTGATTTTTTTATTTTATTAGTACCTTACAGATTATTTTCTCGGAGTCTACGCTTCGCTCCGCGTACCTGTTTTTTAGAAAAGAATTTATAAGGGATAATATTCATCGTGGGGTGTTGGTTATTGTCCGATAAGTGCTTTATAACTTATTTATTAATGGGAAAAATAGTAGTGGTACGTCGGTTAATAGTTGAGTCAGTTAAAGATTTATAAACCTGATAAAGTAGGGGGGGGGGAAATGAAAAAAACATCTGTGAAGGGAGTTTGGGGGATTCTGTTAGGGGCTTTTTGCTTAGCGTTGTTGGCACCGCTTACGGCCTCGGCATTAATGAAAAAAAGTTACGAGTATGGCACTTTAATTATGGAGAAATCAGGTGTACAAATGCCGGTTATCTTTCAACATTGGACGCATCGCTCCAAAGATACCTGCCGGCTATGTCATGTTGATATAGAATTTAGCATGGAGGCTGGGGCTACCGGCATAACCGAAGAAGATAATAAGGATGGCCGCTATTGCGGGGTATGCCATAATGGCAAAGATGCCTTTGCTGTATCTGAATGTTCTAAATGCCATCCTCGAGACGCCAAGGACTTTCAGGCTCGTAAACGTGCTAATAAGAGGGCCTTTTTTAAATTCAAGAAGAATATGCCCAGAAGCACTTACGGTAACAAAATAGATTGGAATAAAGCAGAGGACCAGGGATTGATTACACCAAAAGATTTTATTGAGGGTGTCTCCTTTCCCGAAAAAACCATGGGCAGTGCTGCTAAAGATGAGCCGCGCACTCCACTATTAAAGGGGCTGCCGGGAATTGTTTTTTCCCATCAGAAACACGTTGGCTGGACGGGATGTGGCATGTGTCATCCCGATCCATTCTCCTTGGAAACCGGCAAAACCAAGATGTCTATGAAGGAAATTTATAATGGTAAATTTTGTGGTATGTGTCATAAAGATGTCGCTTTTCCTCTAAATGATTGTGCTAAATGTCATTCCGCTCCGGTTAAATGAGTTTTATGGAGAAAAATGTCCATTGTCTTTCGCATATGATCGTTGTTGTACTGTTGCCGCTGGTGGCCCTCTTTTGTTTAATTGGGCTTTTATCCTGTGTGGAGATTGATAAGCTTATTGATCAAGGGCCGCCTCGCAATTTCATCCGGCATAAACACTATGACAAACCGCCATTGCCACAGAGTAAGCTTAATGAACTCTTGCAGATGAGCATTTATAACGGTCGTCCAGATCGTTATGGTGATTTAGTTATGCGGGGCAATAAATCTATGAAGGGTCTTGGGCCGGTAAAATTTTCCCACCGCATTCATCGGGTAAAATATACTTGTCGGGTCTGTCATATTGAGTTGGAATTCAGCATGAAGAGGGGCGAAAGCGGGATTACTAGAGAGGATAATCTTGATGGCCGCTATTGCGGCGCTTGCCATAATGGGAAGATTACCTTTTCTACCGAATTCGCCTGTGATCTCTGCCATATCAGTGAAAAAACGCTTAACACCGTCTATGTTGACCCAACCTATGAAGATTTGACCGCAATATTGCCGCCCAGTGATTCTGGTGATCGGATAGATTGGGATCGTGCCATTGCCGATGGTGATATCCATCCCAAATCTTCACTTTATGAGGGACAGGCCGCAACCTCTATGCCTCTACCGCCGGAGCTGGAAAAACCTTTGCAATGGTACACCAATGTACCCGGAGTATATGTCTCCTTCCCGCATAAGGAACATATTGTCTGGCTGGACTGCTCCAATTGTCATCCTGATATATTTATGAGTGAGAAGTCGGGGACGGTGGAATTTGATAAGGAAAAAAATCTATACGGTATGTATTGCGGCGTATGTCACATGACTGTGGCTTTTCCCTTCAATGACTGTACCCGTTGCCATCCTGGTAATAGTAAGAGATATAAGGGGAGCAATATTGGCCAGTCAAATTGAGGTCAGTTGGATGAGGCGAGTGCGGATAACATCCGGGTTTGCCTCTAGTTGGGCAATTAATTCAGGGACGGGGCAGCTTTCAAGATCAATAATGTTATAGCCTATAGTGCCATTGCTCTGATTGTTGTAACTGGCGATATTGATGCCTTGGCTACCGATGATTTGTGATGCGAAGCCGATCATACCAGGGATGTCGTTGTTGATCATAATCAGGCGACAGCTGACGTTGTCCTTGATATTAGACTCTGTTGTAGGGAAATTGACACTATGGGATATTATGCCATATTCAAGATAGTTTTTTAGCTCAGTCACGGCCATTCGAGCGCATTGTTCTTCTGATTCATCGGTACTGGCACCCAAATGCGGCGTAGAAATGACCTGTGGATGGCGCAGGGTTGCCTGACTGGGAAAATCACTTATATAGCCCTTCAGATGGCCGGAGTCTAAGGCCCCTAATACGTCTTTTTCATTTATTATTGGGCCACGGGCATAGTTAATCAGGACGGAGTCAGGCTTTAGATGTTTCAGAAAATCTGCGTTAATCATGCCGTGCGTCTTGTCATTTAATGGCATATGCAGAGAAATGATATCTGCTTTGGCGTGTAATTCGCCAATAGATCGGGCCAGGGTAACGTTGGGAGAGAGGGCGTGGATATTTTTTAGGGCTGGGCTGGGATCGAAACCAATCACTTCCATGTGACGAAATGCACCGCCGTTAGCCACCTTTATGCCTATTTGACCAAGACCGATAACTCCCAAAGTTTTGCCTGCTAGCTCAAAACCCTTAAATTTAGATTTTTCCTTTTCTATCCGGCGGTTGATCTCTTCGTTATCGCAATCTGCCAGGTCGCGGCAAAAATCGTGTGCCATGTGGATGTTACGAGCCCACACACCCACCATCATGAAGACCCAATTCTGCCACTGCATTAGCGTTAGCGCCTGGGGTGTTAAACACGCAAATGCCAGCCTTGGTAGCTTGGCCGACGGTGATATTATTGACTCCGGCTCCTGCTCGGGCCACTGCCAGTACGTTTGGATAATCGGCAGTATCTAGTTTTGAGCTGCGAACAATAACTGCCTGGGGCCGATCTACTGCCGAGCCGATTTCGTAACCCTCTCCCAGCAGTGCCAGCCCCTCCGGGGCAATTTTGTTTAATATTTTTATACGCATGGCTTTGATGGTCGTCTAATTCTTCTTCCAGCAACAGACCTTTGATCTGCCACTCTCTTTCGCTTTATAAAGCGCCGCATCTGCATATTGCATCCACTGTTTTTGGGTGAATTCGGGATGCCATTCAACGAGACCGATACTGATACCGAGTTTACAGGAACCAGCGGCTGGCAATTTGAGCTGATCAACGGCTTGGCATAACCTTTCAGCTAATATCTTAGAGTCTTTAAGCGTGGTATCGGGCAGGATCAGGACAAATTCATCGCCACCTATTCGAGCCAGAACGTCACAACTCCTGGTCACACTTTCCATAACCGCAGATATTTTTTGTAACACCATATCACCTACGGCATGCCCGTGAGTATCATTTATTTGCTTAAATTTGTCAAGATCGAGACAGGCCAGGGATATGGGGTGACAATGTCGTTTAGCCTGAGCCATTAAGGTCGTGATGCGCTCGTCAAAGACTCGGCGGTTGGCTAGGCCAGTGAGAGAGTCGCGACTGGCCTGATGATAGAGATCCTCGTATTCCTGGGCACGTTGAAGAGGCTCGGCAAGAATTTTAAGCCCTTGGGTCAGTAGCTGTTCCTGGTATTTGCTGATTTTTTTATCCTTTTTCAAAACCAGTAGAATGCCGCTACCCTGAAAATCATGTAAATGCCAGTTCTGAATATAGAACTCATCTTGGGACCAGCAGCAGGAATCGGTACAGATATCTGGCTGCGCAAAGGCGTTTTGGGCAATTTGCATGATCCGGCTACGCTCTGGGCCATGACATGAGCAGATCATATGCTGGCGCACGCGGTCGAGATTTTGATAGGCCATCAACTCGTGGTTTATTAATGGGGTCAGCCATACAGAGAATGCTTCCAACATGGCGGGTAAGTCAACAGCACCAGCCAAACGGGCGTGTAACTCATTTACCATAGCTAACCACTCTGATTGTCGCCGGTAATGCTCCAGCTCAACCACCAAGCTGTTTATATTGTGGATATCGTTATCCGGGCTGCTGTGTTGTGCGGTACTTAATATGCTCATAATCCTGCTCCCAATAGATTGGCTCCTAATAAAACCTGCTGTAGGTCGTATCGGTTGTTTTACAATCTTACTTGATGCTAATTTTGTGCCAATTATCAATTAAATAGGGACATTGAGGCGGAGTAAGGTCGCCAAGAGGGGAGGAAGGGCAATGGTAGCAGGGTTTAATACATATCTGTTTTTAATGACCTAAGGCCAGATACATGTAGGAAGGGTGAGAAAAATTTTCCGGGTTTTGGAAAAAGAGAATACTGGTACTGGAACCAAAGTCATTTTATTGACAAAGCGGCGGGGCGGCGGTTGGGTAAACACTTGCTTAATAACCTAGTCCGACTCGTTCCCGTACCAGGTTAAGGGTGGTAGAGGCCTTGGCGCGTGCTTGCCCCGCACCCCTTTTGAGAATCTCTTTGACATGGGCAGGGTCTTCCGCCAGTCTGGCTCTTTTGTCACGAGCTGCACGGAAAAACTCCCAAAGAATGTCAACTAACTCAAGTTTAATCAGGCCATAGGCGGCACCGCCATTGATATACAGATCTTTGACCTCTTGCAGGCGGTCTGCCGGAGCGAAAAACTTGTAAATATTGAAGAGATTGCATTTTTCAGGATCTTTGGGGGCATCGACAGCCGTGGAATCGGTCTTGATGGCCATGACCGACTTCTTCAGCGATTTCGCATCCTGGAATATATTAATCGTATTGCCGTATGACTTGGACATTTTCTGACCGTCTACTCCCGGAATAGTGGCAACATTATCATCAATTACAGGCTCGGGTAGCACAAAGGTATCACCAAAGGTGTTATTAAATTTTATGGCAATGTCGCGGGCTACTTCAAGGTGTTGTTTCTGGTCTTTACCAACGGGCACCTGGTCAGCTTGATATATGAGGATGTCAGCCGCCATTAACATAGGGTACGCGAAGAGTCCGTGACTGGCCGCTATCCCCTTGGCGACTTTGTCTTTATACGAATGGCATCGTTCTAAAAGCCCCATTGGAGTGATGGTGGAGAGAATCCAGCTAAGTTCAACTACCTCCGGCACGTCAGACTGGACCCAAAAGATGCAGCTCTCAGGTTCAAGACCCAGAGCCATAAAATCCATGGCAGCATTCATGGTGTCTCGTTCCAGGCGCTCCCGATCGTGAACGGTGGTCAGGGCGTGCAGATTAACGATAAATGCGTAAAGATTGCTACTGTTCATGCTGCTGATCATGGGCAGCATCATACCCAAATAATTACCGATATGAAGCTGCCCAGAGGGTTGTATCCCTGATAGTATTTTCAATTGTTGAACCCTTACTTTACTTCTTCAAAATCGGCATCAACAACGTCATCATCGTTTTTATCGCCACCAGTGCTATCGCCGGCAGTCGCCCCCTCAGAACCTGCGCCAGGTTGACCACTTGAGGCCTGCGAATACATGATCTCTGCCAATTTATGCGAGGCTTGAGTCAATGCTTCGATATCGGCTTTAATGGCTGCCTTGTCATCAGTTTCGGCACTCTTTTTGAGCTTGGCTATGGCATCATCCACCTTTTTTCTGGTATCGTCATCAACTTTATCGCCAACTTCCTTCAAACTCTTTTCGGTTGAGTAAATCATGGAATCAGCCTGGTTCTTGGCTTCAATCAACTCTTTACGGCTCTTGTCTTCATCGGCGTGAGCGTCGGCATCACGTTTCATCTTCTCAATATCATCTTCGGATAAACCACTGGAAGCGGTAATCCGAATAGATTGCTCTTTGCCAGTGCCCATATCCTTGGCGGAAACATGCAGGATACCATTGGCATCCAGGTCAAAGGTTACCTCGACCTGAGGTACGCCTCTGGGGGCGGGTGGAATTTCGGTAAGTTCGAAGCGGCCAATACTCTTGTTGTCGGAGGCCATCTCTCTTTCACCTTGTAAAACATGGATGGAAACGGCAGGTTGATTATCAGCGGCAGTTGAGAATGTTTGGCTCTTTTTGGTTGGAATAGTGGTGTTCTTCTCAATTAATTTGGTGGTTACGCCGCCCAGTGTCTCGATGCCTAGCGACAAAGGAGTCACGTCCAGGAGGAGGACATCTTTCACGTCTCCCCTCAACACACCGCCCTGAATGGCGGCACCAATGGCCACTACCTCATCAGGATTAACGCCCTTATGGGGTTCTTTACCAAAAATTTGCTGGACTTTTTCCTGTACCAATGGCATTCTCGTCATGCCGCCAACCAGAATAACTTCATCTATATCGGAAGCTGACAGGCCGGCATCCTTGATGGCTGTTTTACATGGTTCAACAGTACGGTCAACCAGATCAGATACCAGCGATTCCAGTTTGGCCCGGCTCATCTTAATATTTAAGTGTTTTGGCCCAGAGGAATCTGCCGTAATAAAGGGCAGATTGATATCTGTTTCCATTGTAGTTGATAGCTCTTTTTTTGCTTTTTCTGCTTCTTCTTTCAGGCGTTGCAGGGCCATATTGTCGGTACGAAGGTCGATACCGTTCTCACGTTTAAATTCATCGGCCAGCCAGTTAACAATGCGCAGATCAAAATCTTCACCACCCAGAAAGGTGTCGCCGTTGGTGGATTTTACCTCAAAGACGCCATCACCTATTTCCAGAACGGAGACGTCAAAGGTGCCGCCGCCAAGGTCAAAGACGGCAATTTTTTCTTCATTCTTTTTGTCCAGACCGTAGGCAAGTGCTGCTGCGGTTGGCTCGTTGATGATTCTTTGCACTTCCAGACCTGCTATCTTGCCGGCGTCTTTGGTGGCCTGGCGCTGGCTGTCGTTGAAGTAGGCCGGCACGGTAATTACGGCATCGGTTACTGGTTCGCCAAGAAATTCTTCTGCAGTCTGTTTCATCTTGGTGAGAATCATGGCGGAAATCTCGGCTGGGCCGTAAGACTTGCCATCTACTTCTATCATAGGTGATCCATCGTTGCCTTTCACGATTTTAAAGGGGCTGACATCGATGCTCTTGGTCACCTCTGCGTCTGTGAACTTGCGGCCAATTAACCGCTTAATCGCAAAGAGAGTGTCGGTGGGGTTGGTGACTGCCTGGCGTTTGGCAACTTGGCCAACCAGCCTTTCAGCGTTTTTTGAAAATGCGACGATCGAAGGGGTTGTCCGGTTGCCTTCGGCGTTAGTGATAACCTGCGGATCGCCGCCGTCCATAATTGCCACACATGAGTTTGTGGTACCTAAATCAATACCTATGATCTTTCCCATAATTTAATTCTCCTTATTTTTATAACGTAGCCGGAGTTTTGCCCTCCTGCCATCTGTAATTTGTTTTTGTGTTAGAGACTCGGCAAGAAATAATCATTCACTCTTGCCTGCCTTCCGGCCCGTCTTCTGCGTTGTAGCAAGGCGTACAATAACGCTGCTATGCGCCCCTTTATACGCCTTGAAGCCGAACTGGAATTTAGCGTAATCTTTGGACGCTTATTCCTTGCCTTTGGATACGACGACTTTTGCGGCTCGCAACAGTCTATCTTTATATCGGTAGCCCTTCTCGAACTCCTTTACAATGTGCTGATCCGGAATATCGTCACTGTTCTCCATCACCAAAGCCTCGTGGAAATTTGGGTCGAATGGCTTGCCCACGCTGTCAATGGGCTCCAAACCGAATTTGTTGATTGTTGATAGTAACCCTTTTAAGGTTAGCTCAACACCTTGCTGTATAACGGATAAGTCTCCTGTTCCTGTCTCAGGGGCAAGAGCTCTTTCTAGATTGTCAACACTGGGAAGTAGTTCTTTAAGAATATTCTCCTCGGCATATTGGAGATATGCTTCACGTTCCCTGACTTGGCGTTTTTTGTAGTTTTCAAATTCGGCTGCCAGTCGCATCAGCTTGTCCAGACAGTCACTATTTTTTTGCTCCAAATCTTTAATCGTATCTGCTTCGCATTTTTGCTCTTCCTCTACGCATTCAGAATTGGCATCTACGGCATGGGCTTGACCCAGTAGCTCTGCATGTGGTTCCGAGTCGGTTTGTTGTTTCTTTTTTTTCTTTGTCACCAGGGTCTCCTTTTGCGATCCGGTCTGGTTGAAAACTTAATGGAAATGATGTAATTATGAGCCTTATTACCTAATATCGTTATCGTTATTCGCCGATTGAGAGCAACAATAAGTATGCTGATTATGCTTGTCAAGGAACGTAGCTAAAATTGATTTTGGCAAAAAGATAAGATTTAAGGTATGGAATATGGTAAAAGCGTTTTTTGTGGAATTAGCTAATAGGGGTCTTTTGATGAAAAAAAATATTATTTTTTTTATGGTTTTTTCTTTATGTCTCGCAGCTCAGGCTGATGCGCGGATGCGCAGAGTCAATAAGGTACGGGTCGGGACACCGCCATATGAAGTGATTCAGATGATTTTGTCGGCCAATAACCGGGCACTGAAACAGGGTGTAAATTTAAAAAAATCTGGCTTTGCGCCGTATTTAACGTGGTTAACTGATCCTGATCCTCGGATAAATTCAAACTTGGTTATCGATAAGGCAGGGCAGGTTTATGCGGTCAGAAATTTTGGAGATCAACTCTCGCTGGCCACAGGAGCCATTGACTATGGAGTTCGGCATTTATTGACTCCTGTTTTGATGATTACCTCAAATTCTGATAATAAGGCGGTTAAATTATTTATGGATGGTTATGAAGACTTGTCTCCAGCTATAAGGCAGGACTTGGATCATCTTTATCTGGCCCTAGTGCATGATGATAAGAAAGCCGTACCCGCAGAGCGTTTAAGAAGAAATATTGAGGCAAATGTCGATTATCAGGTGGCCTTAGCCGTTTCCAGATATCATGATCGGGTGAGCAGCGGTCGGTTGGTTGTGGTGGGTAGTGTGCTGGATTTTGATAATACCTATAAACATGGCTCGGGGCGGTTGGTAATCATTAATATCAATGGTGAGCAGAATACGCTTAAACTGAAAAAGATGCCTATGTTGAAATATGTGGGGCCTAAATTTATAAACCTTGCCATTGGCCGCACTGTGAAGGTCAAGGCAAAAGTCGTTGTGGATAAAAGTGGTAATACGGCCTCGACTGCTAGTCAAAAATAAATTTCTCCGGCTTCGATGTCTGCGCTTATCTGCAGTAGGCTCTCTATTCTTGGATAGCCTCCTAAGCGTAAGCGCTCCATGAACACCTTGTTGCACGCACCCCCTGGTACTATCGGGGGACTTAAGTGCGCACAGCAGGGAGCCCCTGAAACCCTTACATGCCGAGATGTTATAAAGTCAAGAGTGTGGTTTGTTGAGTGCTTACTCCTAAGCTACTTTAAAAATTAAGGAATATATAAAAAAATGGCCTTAAGTCAGGCGTTAACTGTAATTGTTCCCGTCTATAACGAGGAAGAGAGTCTCCCCAAATTTCAGACGGAGATAGGTACGTTTCTCGAAGGACTCAGTCCCGGCACGGGGCGGGTATTATTTGTCGACGATGGTTCTAGTGATGGAAGTTTGGAGATAATTGAGGAAATTTGTCGTAAAGATGGGCGGTATACCTTTCTCTCTTTGGGCAAAAACTGTGGCCTGAGTGCCGCCATTAAGGCGGGGATTGATTGTTGTTATACCCCGTTGGTGGGTTATATTGATTCTGATCTACAGACGAGTCCGGCCGATTTTGCTAAATATATGGAGTTTTTCCCGGAATATGACATGGTGAATGGTATTCGGGCGAAACGGCAGGATTCTATGGTTAAGAAAGTATCATCGAAAATTGCCAATAGCTTTCGGCGCCTGATGATTAATGATCAGATTGTTGACACATGCTGTCCTTTGAAGATTATTAAAATTACCTATGCTCGGAAAATTCCATTTTTCACTGGTATGCACCGTTTTCTGCCTGCTCTGGTGCAGCTTCAGGGTGGTCGGGTCAAGCAGGTGCCTGTTGCTCATTTTCCACGTTATGCGGGAACCGCAAAGTATAATCTATGGAATCGTTTATTCGGGCCTTTTTTTGATACCTTGGCTTTTATCTGGATGAAACGTCGTTATATAAATTATTGTATCACCAAGCAGTCCAAATGAATCAAAATGTTATTTTTGCTGTTGGTTTTACGGCTCAGGCACTATTTTCTGCACGTTTGCTGGTTCAGTGGCTTCATTCAGAAAAGGCTGGCCGGGTATTGTCGCCTCTGCTCTTTTGGCAATTAAGTGTAATTGCCTCCTTTCTACTCATGATCTACGGTATATTACGCCATGATTTGGCGATAATTGCCGGCCAAAGTATCACTTATTGTATTTATATCCGGAATCTACATTATCAGGGTAGCTGGCAGCGTTTCCCACGGCCTTTTAGGGTGCTGGGCTGGTTGTTTCCGTTGGCCGCCGTAATTTGGATAACTCTGGATGGCAATTACAGTTTCAGGACAATTGTTTTCAATGAGCAGATTTCTCTACCTTTGATGCTTTGGGGGGTGGCTGGACAAATAGTCTTTACCTGTCGGTTTATTTATCAATGGCTGTACATGGAGAAGGTCAAAGAATCAATTTTACCGCTGGGTTTTTGGGTGATAAGTATTGCGGGATCCCTAATGGTGGTAAGTTACGCTATTTTTCGGCGTGATCCGGTGCTTTTTGTTGGGCAAATATTCGGATTTATTGTTTATGGCCGGAATATAAGGATTTATTTGCGCTAATTTCAGAAACGCCCGCACAGGTTCTTTCTTCTGTGGGGGATGGTTGAGGTGAGGCTAGCACAAATCTATTTCTGGCTGCGACTTGGTAAGTGCGCACAGCAGGGCGTCCCTGAACCCCTTACATTCCGAGATGTTATAAAGTCAAGAGTGTGGTTTATTTAGCGCTTATGCGACTTGTAGTGGAATGGCCCATGGCCCGGAATATTACCAAAATGATTATCTTCCGTCCTTACTAATAGGTGAATGTTTGCCACACGTCGGGCCTCTTCCTCGTGGAGCAGGTCTTTCAATGTGTGCATTTACTTAACGCTGCTTTTAAAACTTTGCCCGTCGGAATTTGTCGCATACAGGCATTATCGCCTCGTTCACAAGATTTTTTGAAACATGGGCTACATGGGATATTAGAGCGGATAACTTCATGTTGGTTGCCGTAGGGGCCTGTGCGCCACGGAGCGGTGGGGCCAAAGAGGGCGATTGTCGGCGTGCCGATAGCAGCGGCGATATGCATCGGGCCGGTATCGGTGCTGATTACTACATCGGATAGGGCATAGAGGGCAGCCAGGGTCTTCAGGGATGTTTGGCCAGCCAGATTTGTTGCTGTGGTGCGCATTAGATTGATAATTTCAGTAATGGCGGGGAAATCACTACGACCGCCGGTAAATACAACGTTAATTCTCTGGTCAATCAAGCGGTCGGCAAGATCGGCGAAGCCTTCCTTGTGCCAATGCTTGGTGTGCCAGGTGGTCATCGGATTAATGGCGATTAATGGCCTTAGGGGGTCTGTGTTGGCACCTGTCAGGATGATCTTGGCTTCTTTTTTGTCCGCCTTAGTGATTGGCATCTGGTAAATCTCTTTGCCTGGAGGGATGCTAAGGGCTTTTAGTAATAGCAATTCGCGTTCTACGGCATGGATATTCATATCTACTGGCGGAATCCGTTCATTTAGAAATAGATGGCTGCATTCAGAGTGCTCCATGCCCTTACCAAAACCAGCTTTACGCTTCGCGTGACAGAGAGCGATCAAAATACTGCTCTTTAATAAACCTTGGAAGTCAATTAGCAGGTCGTAATGGGTATCCCTTATTTCTTTTATAAATCTGAATACCTGGCAGATTATCGACCAGCGTTTGCCAGCGTTAAAGTCTTTTATCCAACTCTTTCTTTTGGAAATGAGAATACGGTCAAGGGCTGGATTATTGCGGATAATATCCACCGCCTCTTCCTCGATTAACCAGGTAATGTGAGCCTTCGGAAACTTTTGTCGGATGGAGTTCAGACTTGGCAGGGTGTGGGTAACATCGCCAATGGCGCTGGTTTTAACTATTAGAATATTCACGTAATACTTATGTCCGTTAGAGTGAGCAAAAAATTCTCCATTCTAAAACAATATGGCAGTTGATGCACTTTATAAAATTTTCTTGCCTTACGATTAGTTTCTGCTTGTAATCTTCGTTGTGAAAATGTTATTGAGGGCTTAAATCAGGGGCTAAACGTAGATCGTGAGCTTGTATCTCATTTTATGCACGATAATTATTGATTGTTTTATACCTTCCAAATAACAAAATTTAGAGGTGCGCTTCCTTCTGCCTTCGCCCCTTTTGTTTGTTTTTTTGGGGAATACCTTGTTCATCCTTATTCGTAAATCTTTTTATTCTATCTTATTGCTAGCCATAATTATTATGTTGTCTGCCTGCCAAGGTGGTGGCGGCTCTACTTCCGCTGGCGGTGCCGTCGGTGGCAGGGTAGGAATTTTTGACGTAGATAATAATAGTTGTGGTGATGTTGTTCAAACCAGTGATAGTGGCAAATATGCCGCAGTGTCGCTGATGCACTGACTCGCCCTACGCTACTTTTGCTAATCTGCTGACAGAGATGAAGGTCGAAGCTGAAAGAGGGATGAACGCTCAGGTTTTAACTGCGGCCGGAGCGTAGCAATTATTTACCTTGAATCTGGTGAGTATCCCGACCACCGCAGCAATTACGACAATAGCTACTGACATTGGGGGGGGGAGATGCCACTAGTGGAACTTTCGATTTACCCCTGTTAAAATCGTCTGCCGTTATTATGGGGTCGACATCGGTGTTGACTCTGGCTGGCTCCAGGTATATGAATATTGAGTGGTCTTATCTAAATTCAACTCCAAACCTTGATGGACTTGCGAAAAGTATCGGGATGGCTAGGTAGCTAAGCGCAGACTCCGAACATTGGATAATTTGTTATTCCGTAGCCATTAAGAGGCGGCGTATAACAAGCTCTGGCGGATTTCTTCTATGAACTCTGTATCGGTAACTTTTTTATTTTTATTATCTAATACATAGAAGACGTCAACTACCTGGTCTGAACCGACGCTGATTTTGGCTCTAAATATATTTATTTTGAATTCTGTCAGGGTCTTAGCTATTTTATAAATTATGCCAAGATGTTTGCCTGCGTATACCTCGATGATTGTAAATGTTTCCGACGATTCATTGTCTATTACAACTTTTGGCGGTGTAGGCCTGATTTTTAACTTTTTGGTTGGCCGTGTATTCTGGTTACTTAGGCGGTAATCCAGACCGATACGAAAATTAAAGGCCTTGCTTAGATCATTTCTTAATTTGTCCAATTCCTCACAACTATAATCTGTACCATAAATAGGCTGAACAGTGATACTGTCTACTGCTGTGCCGTTTGGCCAAGTGAAAATCTGAGCCGCCAGGATACTTAGACCGTTAAGGGCGGTTGTGCCGCAAATTTTAGTGAGCAGGCCCGGCTTGTCTTTAGTTATAATCAATAATGAAAGATGCTCGTCATTATTTTTTGATTCTAAGATAAAATCTTTCGCTACTAGCTCTTGGCTCAGCCGCACATGGTGGGCAATTTCTGGCGGCGAAAAGTTCAGCAGATAGTCGTTAGGCAGGTCGTTCAGGTTAAGCTTGATATTGTCGTTATTAAGTAATTCAGATACCTGACCGCGAATCCAATTGATTCCCTGGTTAACGTCGTGTTCTTCCTGGCCATTTTTTTCAAGTAAAAGGGCGATTTTGAGGTAAAGCTCTGTAAGCAGGGCTGCTTTCCATTCGTTCCAGACTGTTGGCCCTGTGGCCATTGCATCGGCTATTGATAGCAGATAAAGCATGGCCAGCCGGTCAGGAGACTGGACAAGTGCCGCACAGCGTTTTATGAGAACAGTATCCTCTAGATCTCGGCGCAGTGCGGTCTCGGTGAGAAAAAGGTGGTGCTGGACGCAGAACGTCAACAGCTCGCACTCTGATTTAATCAGTCCAAGACGTTTCCCGGCCTGAGAGGCTAACTTAGAGCCCTTGTTGGCGTGATCTCCGCCGTACCCTTTGCCAATATCATGCAGCAATGCTGCCAGGAATAAAACATGTGGTTTTGAGACTACCTCAAAAATATTGCCATGTTTTTTCGTAATTGTTGCAAGAGCCTCCACTGTTTGAACCAGGTGGTAATCTACGGTGAAAACGTGATAAATATCATGCTGGGCCAGAGATTTTAAATGGTCAAATTCAGGGAGATAGACCGCTAAAAAACCGCATTCCAGCATTGTCTCCAGAGTATCGGGCGAGCGTTTACCGCTGGATAAAATTTTTATAAAATCCCGGCTTGCGGCAGCAGATGTTTGCATGTCGGTTACAGCCTCAAGACAAGCTGAAATGCTCTTGCGGGTTCGGTGGTGAACCTGAATGCCGGTTCTGGCGGCATTCAGAAAAATTCGCATAGCCAGTTCCGGTGTTTTGGATAAGTCTTTCCGGCCATCCAGGTGGATGTGGTTATGACGTACGCTAATGCCCTCTTCCAGTTGCCGGAAGCTGTCATCCGGTCCGCCTGGTTTAACTGGATTAATGGATTCGTCGACGTGTGCAAAGAAAAGATCGGTGTTGACTGCTATGGTTTGTAAATGGGCATAGACCTTTCGCATAAAGTGTTCTACTGCCTTGATTCCTTTTGTGCCCCGGTAATTGAAATCCTTGCTGACTTCTTCCTGTCGTTCGAAATATAACCGATCATTTCTGCGACCGCTCAAGTAATGGAGACGGTTGCGTATTTGAATTAAATGCTCCCAGGCCTGCTCCAGATTTTTACGCTCAGCAGCGGTTAATATTCCGGCTCCTTCAATGGCGTGAAGGTCTTTTAATCCAAAAATAACTTTTGAGGTCCAAAGCAGGGCTTGTATGTCGCGGAGTCCGCCACGCCCCTCCTTGATATGAGGCTCAAGTAAATAGCCGTGTTTGGCAAAGGTCTCAAGGCGATGGGTGCGATGGGATACCATTTGCTCGAAAAAGTTTTTTCGGCGGCCAAAGACAAATTTTTGCTGATATGTTTTCTGTAACTTGTCGAAAAGCGAGGCCTCGCCCACCAGCAATCTGGCATCCAACATGGCAACTTGGAAAAAAAAATCATTTTCGGCATCGGAGAGACATTGGTCGATTGTCCTGACGCTGTGGCCGACATCTAATCCCGCATCCCAGAGAGGGTACAGAATTGCTTCTGCTGCGATGTTTAAGTTTTTTTCGGGGACGGCGGGGGCGTGCAGGATCAGGAGATCAATGTCGGAGAACGGGAATAACTCGCAGCGGCCGTAACCGCCGATGGCAATTAAGGCCATACCGGATGCTTCCGGGCAGGCCTCGAAATTTGTGGCAAGGTGCGAATCAATGAGTGCAGTATGCTCACGTAGCAAAGCTCGGCCGCTCAGGCCTTGGCGCCAAAGTATCTCCAGAATTTCGCGGCTGGTACGAAGCTCTGAAAGCCGGGTGGTGCCAAATTTTGTTTTTGGAATGATATTCATCTTTGAATCCAGCTCTTCCAGGGAGAACACGCTGTCAGACGTTTATATTGCGCTATTACCCTTTTCGCCGGTTCTTACTCTTATTACTTCTTCTATGGGTAAGACGAATATCTTGCCGTCACCTATTTTACCGGTCATGGCGGCTTGGCGAATACAGTCAACAATCTCGTCAACCTGGTGCGCTTCAACAATTAGCTCTAACTTGACCTTGGGGATAAAATCAACCTGGTACTCTGCACCTCGATAAACCTCTTTATGCCCTTTCTGGCGGCCATATCCCTTTACTTCAGATAGTGTCATGCCCTTAATGCCTATGTTGCTCAGTGCTTCCTTGACATCGTCGAGTTTAAAGGGCTTAATTATAGCCTCTATTTTCCTCATCATATTCTCCTGGTATTTTTTGGGTCGGCATTTGGTGCCGCTTGCCTTGAGGCGAAGTATTTCTGGCTAGTTGTTGTAAGCGGTCTCGTTGTGTAAGCTTTGATCCAGGCCGCTTATTTCATCTTCTTTATTTACTCGAAGTCCCATAAAGCCATTAATAAGTTTGAGTAATATCCAGCTTACCACAAAAGCATAGACTCCGACAACAAGAACACCAAATAATTGCGTTCCCAGGAATGAGATATTGCCGGCCAGGAGTCCGTCGGCTCCCCCGGCATTTACGGCCTTGCTGGCGAAGATTCCCAAACAGATTGTGCCTATGACTCCGCCGACACCGTGAATACCAACGACATCCAGGCTGTCGTCCAGGCCTATTTTTTCCTTCAGATTTACGGCAGAATAACATGCAAACCCGGCTATGAGGCCGATTGCCATTGCAGCTATGGGGCCGACGAATCCTGCCGCCGGGGTAACGGTTGCCAGGCCCGCCACGGCCCCGGATGCGGCTCCTAAAGTGGTAGGCT
>CAYTNB010000014.1:0-12331 GCA_964439085.1 uncultured Desulfobulbia bacterium
ATTATTTCAATATGTTAGGCTTAGAAAACGCCTTTTTAATTTTGCAAGAGGCTCAGTTGATTGATCTGCCCTGTTTCAAGGTCACGTTCTGAATGAAAAAAGGGCGGAGAGTCTGCTGACTCTACCGCCCGGACGGAAGGTGTATTCAAACATAAATGTAGCGGAATAGGGTATGATTATGTTGCGGTGGAGTGTGCGTTTCGCCATCCTTAGCCTGCAAGTTTAGCAGTTATAACGATTACTTAATAAGATGAATTACGTAGCCGCTTCGCCAAACCGGTGCTACGCTCAAACCGCTTTTCGATACCCACCCTAAAGATATCATCATCTCCCCATAGTTCAAAATGTCTCTTGGATCTGGTTACAGCGGTATAAAGTAATTCACGGCTCAAAACAGGAGATTGTCTTCCCGGTAGCATTAGTATCACCCTATTAAACTCAGAGCCTTGACTCTTGTGAACTGTAAAGGCAAAGGCCGTTTCGTGGGCTGGAATCCTGGCACAGGAGATGGCGCAAAATTTATCACCCCGCTTAAAATAAACTCGTAATCGGCCACTATCATCGACCATGGTTATACCAATATCGCCATTAAAAAGACCTAGTCCATAATTATTGCCGATAATCATAATCGGCCTGCCCTGATACCATATTCCCTGGCCGTGTAGAAATCCCTCCTGACGCATAACATCCGCAACCCACTGATTGACCTGTCTTACGCCAGTTTCATCCTCTCGCAAAACACACAGAATCTGAAATCTATCAAATGCTTCGAAGGCTGCGACCGGATCATGGCAGTTAAATAATGGCCCATATTCCTGAATAACTCGGCAGCGCAGATGCACTTCAGCTTTATCCCGACGCAATCCAATCTTAATGGCAGAAAACCTTTCTAGCTCTGGATATTTATCAAAACAGCCAACTGCCTCATCCGTTTCCCCGGTAATAATAGCGCCGGCCAATTCACTAATACCGCTTTTCTCTGCAAATCGGTAACTTTTCGTGAGAAGCACCACGCAGTCATCAATTGCACTCATATTTCTAGTAGTTGTAATGGAACCGAAAGAGGCACCCCCTACCCTGTTCAATTTTGCCACAAAATCACTGCTGAAATGATTGTTTGTAATCTCACCACAAATATCACCCATCACCCGGCCAGATTCCACCGATGCCAGTTGATCTTTATCACCCAATAGAATAACCCTGGTTCCAACAGGCACGGCAGCCAATAGTTTGGCCATAAGGGCCAGATCGACCATAGAGACTTCGTCAACAATCAGTACATCAATATTTAATTTATTATTCCGGTTATGACAGAAATAAGGCGAATTTACTCTTGATCCCAGGAGGCGATGAATGGTGCTGGCATCTTGGTGCATTTCAGCACCATTCACTGGCAGATCTAGGGCTTTTATAGCCTCCCTGATTGATTCAGCCAAACGGCTTGCCGCCTTGCCGGTGGGGGCAGTTAAGGCGATTCGTAAAGAGCGAGGAACCGCAAGCATTTGCAAAAGGGCTATAATTTTGGCGACGGTAAAGGTCTTGCCCGTTCCTGGCCCACCAGAGATAACACAGAGGCCTTTCAGGGCACAAATGGTTGCCGCTACCCTCTGCCAGTCGGTCTCGTTATTGTCGAGAGATGGGAAGAGTTGCTTTAAACATATTGACAGTTGCTCAAAATCCGGTTGTTCCCAGGCGCCGCAACGCATTTTTATATCAAGTGCCAGGGAGTTCTCATATTGCCAATAACGACGTAAATACAAAGCATATTCATCTAGGATAAAAGGTCTCATGCTACCTGGTCTTCCTGCAGCACCACTCTGTATAAGTTGATTTACAAGGGGATCGGTTGCTGGTAGTTTGATCTTATCGGTCGATTTGCCAGACTCCGCATCATCATGGGTAATGATGTCCTTATCGCTTATTTCTCGCAAATCAAGGCAGCTATTACCTTCTTGAGATGCCTGCACCGCCAGGGCACCAGTCAGCCAAACTGGTTTATCCCCCTGTGGAATAATGCGTTTTAAGAAATCAAAATAATGCCAGGCCAAATCGCTAATCATAATTTATTATCAAACCCGAAAATAATCACTGACAACACTAAAGAAAGCAAAAACCTTGTTAACGAAATTGCCGGCATAAAGCATATATTATTTCATTTTCTTGAAATAATCCTTTAAATTGGCTTGCTTGCTAATTTGAGGAACAATCTGACCATCTTTAGAGCTCATTACAACCATAACCCCAGGCCCATGGCCGGCTAATACACAGTCGGAATGAACAACAACACCAATAACCACGCCGCCGATTTTATAAATTCTCCCAAAGGTGGCATCAGCATCCTGAATGGCAACAAAATCACCGAGCCTTAATCCCTTCAGCTTGTATTTACGTACCGTAGGCTCATCAAAAAGTTGAATGTCATAATCACCACTATGGCTCTGAGTATGACCAATACCTGAACCCATAATTTTAGCTGGCACAATATGACTTACCGGCACCTGCAATTTACCATCTTTGTCTTTACGTAAGGGGATAGTATCCAGCAGGTCGGGAGCAAGATTCACCAAGCGCAGATCTGGGAAATCAGCAAGTTGCAGGCCACATCCAAAGGCCCTGATTTGAATTTTGTCGCCAATAACAAGTTTATCTAAAATCTGTGGCTCAAAATCAAGTAAGACATGTTCTATCCCGCCATGTTTACCCGTTACTCTGCCCGTCTCACCCTTGGCATCACCAGAGACTACATATGCCACATTGCCAGCGCATGAAAACAGATTCAAGGCTCGATTCGGCCCGTCTTGACTGCCCCTTTTCTGTAAATTACTGATACTGACTCCCGGCTCAACATGATCACAAAACATCCCGCAGGCCTTGTCTCCTATTCGCAGGTTATAAGTTATACCACCCACACCTGGATATATATCAGAATGGCCATCAGGATTAATCCTATATGGGTTTGCACTGCCTAATGGCGAGGTGATTTCGCCAATTACCGACTGACAAATAAGATTTTTCTTATTGGTTTTCATTGCAGATTTTTATCTCCTGATTTTTTTTTGTACACAACTAAGGGTGTTAAAAAAAACATGTAGTTTTTGTGCAAAATCAACCAGTTAAGAATTTTGGTTGTTTTACGGTAACCTGTTGATAGTACGTTGTAATTGTGTAATTGTTTCAACACCCTTATAACGCCCTTTGGGCAGACTGCTTTTTAGGTAAGAAAACACACTGACGGTTAATTGCAACTACAGAAACTTTGATTTCCTAGAAAATTGCTACAACGCAGTAGATCGGATTGCTATGCCCCTTTTGGGTACTTTTTCGACGCCATCATGCTTAACAAAAGTGCATTTATCGCCCATCATATAAAATATACCCCGTATTGGTTGCCCTCTTTCGGGCGTAGGCCACGCAAGAAGAGGTAATAAACTCCTCCGAAATGTCGATTATAGTCGTAACCGGGTAAACGATTGACGAGGTAACGTTGCAAGGCCTCACTATAGATCCGGTATTGAAGATCATATCCCGCTTTGTGCATGGCACTTGACAGGCCTTGGTAATTATAATTTTGCAGACTATTCCCTAAAAAATTTGATTTATAATCTACAATATAATAACGCTCCTGCCAGCAAAAGATTAAATCAATAAAACCTTTCATAAAGCCATGCGGCGCTTCCAGGTCTTCCCTTAGATCAACGCTGCGTCCCTTTTGAAACATGGCAGCTAGACGGTTGCGGTCAATAGCTGGCACAGGATAATAAAACTCCATTTCAGATAGTCTGTCTAAGGCGGCCAGCCTAGAAAGAGAAAAATCGCCCGCTTCATTTAAGGGGGTACACAGGGTATTATCAATAATACTATAGGCTGCTTCAAGCCAAGTCTCTTCGATGCCGTATAAAGTAAGCTTTTCCAGAATCAACGGCTCTTGTTCCTTTGCGGATTTCTGAAAATCCAGCTCCTCTAAAATTTCATGCAAACAGCTACCGGCCTTGGCACCGTGTGGAAAATTGAAAAGTTTTGTATCTGCATCGTCAATAATTAGTGAATTATATATTTCCGGTACCATCTGGGTGTCATGGTCAGGCTCTTCAATTTCATGGCTTGCTACCCCACGATGTAGAGCCGAAAAGCTGGTTAATCCCAAGTAATGGTTAAATTCTCTTTTAAACTCCCTTGCCTTGCACATAAGTTCGTTACTGTACTGCTGTAATTTATCAGCAGCAGGAGAAGAGGCGCCAACTTTCTCTTTGGTAGCGGCGGCTGGGCCTATGGCAATTCGGTATTTCGAGTTTTCCTGGAACTTTTCGAACATTAAAAATTCATCGCTAACGGACTCGAAATCTGCCTGGAGAGCGGCCAATAAATCACCTTCCTCAAAAGACCGTCCTTTAAGCAGATATTGTAGAGCTGAGGTGGCAGTAGCCCAGCCTTTTTTGGCCTTTACCCGTCCCCAAAAGAGATAACAGCGGTGCTTGGCTCGGGTTATAGCAACATAGAGAAGACGCAATTCCTCGGCCAATGATTCTCGATTCCGTTGATTAATTCTGGCCGTATTTTCGCCACCAATATCGACCACTAGCTGATTATTTTCGTGACAGCTAACAACTAAATCTTTATTTGATGAACTTATAATGGAGTCCCAAAAGAAGGGGCAAAAAACTACGGGGTATTGCAGCCCTTTACTCTTGTGAACAGTGACGATTCTAATCAGGTTCTCATCACTCTCCAGACGAATTTGGCAGGCCTCACTGGTTAGTTCATCGTGCCTGCGGACTGCTAACCAGGTCAATAGCTCATCAGGCCCAATTGCCTGATCATGACTTGTGGTTTGCAGTAATTCAATAAGGTGTCTGAGATTGGTAAGCAAGCGTTCTGCCCCTTCCTGTGCACTGAGGCGCAGGTAAACACCTTCCTGCTGGAAGAGGTTATACAGCATGGGGGCAATTCCTCGTTCACACCAAATCTTTTGATATTCAGAAAAACGAACCAGCAAGGCCTCCCAGATGTCTTCATTATCTTCCTGGTCTAATAATTCCTGTGTCGTGTTTCCTAACAGCCTGGTGCAGAGGGCGGCTCGCAGCGTCTTCTCATGACCGGCCCGCCATACAGCCCTCAGGACTAATTCCAGATCTCGGGCCTCAGCTGTGGCATAAACCGAATGGCTGGATTGGACAATGGCGGGCAGGCCTGCTTCACGCAAGGCCAGTCGCACCATTTCTCCTTCACTATGTCGCCGCACCAAAACGGCAATGTCCCCAGCGCCAAGATCTCGCTTGTTGCCATCCGTATCTTCTATGCGGCATTTTCCGATAGAGGCTTCGACCAGCATATTTTTAATACGCCCTGCTGTCCAGATCGCCACCTGCCGTCTGGCCGCATCACAATTTTTTTGTTCAGGGAAATAAAGAAGGGAAAGGGGGGCAGATATTCCTTCCTCCATTATTAAACGATCCTTAAAATCCGGCGGGCTATTAGCGGATTTAAACTTAATCTGTGGCAAGATAAATGGCGCTAAATGCCGATCACCAAATAGAAAATTAACTGCTGCGGTTAAATCTGGTTCAGATCGCCAATTAGTCGTCAGGGTATGAGCCTCTGCCCCGGCTCCAGCGGCCTCTAAATAACTGAAAATATCAGCCCCCCGAAAACTATAGATCGCCTGCTTGGGATCGCCAACCATAAACAATGTATAGGCAGTCTTATGGTAAATGCGTTTAAAAATGTCATATTGCAGGGCATCAGTATCCTGAAACTCATCAATCAGGGCAACGGGATATTGCCGCCCTACCCTATCGGCCAATTGTTGGCCTGTTTCATCCAGGCATAAACCGTCATGAACACCGCAGAGTAAGTCGTCAAATGAGACAAGTCCAGCAAGACGTTTCAGCTCTGGCATAGCAGAAAGACACCGCTGCAAAAGATCCTGTAATACCCCAAAGGATGCTTGCTCCAACATCTCTATCATTTGGTCACATAATTTAAAGAAATCATGTTTAGGGGTTTTCCCCGCCTTGGAAGGCTTTGTTTCACGAATAAGACGCATTTGAGAACAGGCGGCTATCGCCTCAAAGGGAAAAAGATTACCCGCATCCTGACCGTAAACATCTAGTTGCGAGGCCCAATTCTTAATATTATCCGGTTTGTAAGTCTTGGCGGTTTTACGGAGTACCGGAGATGCAAGAGCCGCCAGAATGGCCTGACGCTCAGCCTGCCATAGGGCCATAACAGACTGAAAGGGGTGGGCTGGGGTCTGGTTGCATGACATAAAGGGCGGCCAGTTCAGAGCGGTCTGCCCGGCGGTGCGGGCGGCCCCCAGCAGAGGCGAAATAATTTTAATTAAGTTGTCCGGCGTCCATTCACGACGACATAGAGCATCGACTAGAAAAGAAGGCCAATTATTTGACTTTTCACGCCAATAGTCATCTATAACTTGCTGGAGAAGGTCACTGTCGCTCTCCATAAATTCCAATTCAAAGGGGAAGTTGCTCTCAAAGGCAGAATCCTGTAGAACCCGTAAACAAAAGCCATGAATTGTATAAACCGCCGCCAGGTCAAAATCCATTAGGGCTAAGGCCAGCCGATCCTCTAAATCGCTTATGCTTTGGCCTTGGGCCATGTATTTATCAAACAGCTCATCTAAAAAGATATCGGATTCCCCAGAATCACTGCTCGTCCCCTGCCGCTCACCGCATTTTCTGTGGGCCAGGGCCAGGCGTTCACGAATCTTCTCTTTTAATTCCTGGCAGGCCGCCTCGGTAAAAGTAACCACTAGAATATTTTCTACTGCCAATCGACGTTCCAGAATAAGACGCAGATATATACCTGTGATGGTGTAAGTCTTGCCAGTTCCAGCGCTGGCCTCAATAAGATGAGTGCCGTGTAGATTTATATTTATGGGGTCAAGTTGTTTCATCTTAGTCAAACAGCTTTGGCCAGCAACAGTTCAGCCAAGTCGGTAAAACTAAATTCATCTGCTGTCATTAAAGGCAATTTGGAAGAGCCAAAGGCGGCAATAAAATAGGGATCAGAGTTTTCCGGATCATCATAATAGCCACCCGTACTCCAGGCCTGCTCTGCTCGTTCCAGAGCCGCTTCGTGTTCCATTTTTTTGCTGCCAGCCCAACGGGCCTTGGCATAGACAAGAGAGCTTTTGGGATATAGGGGCAGTGGCCTGTATTGTCCGGCATCGAAGGCTTTGGCTAGTTCCAGCAAGTGTACCATTGCTACGTCTGCGGCAAGCGGGACCCATGTTTTTCTACCATCCAGTCCAACAAAAACGGTTGCCAATTTCAAATCTGGACGCAGGGCACAAACAAGCAAATGATAAATCCAGCCTTGCACATAATCCTTGTGCTTCATTGATTTCATCATAATAGGCCGATAGAAATATTGCCCTGCTGCAGCTATCTTCAGACTGCCAGAAAGGGTGAAGATATCCAAATGTAATTGTACCTTTTCTGTAGGCAGCGGCGTAGTCGTAAAATCGTGCAATTGCGTAGTTAAGCGTTTGGCTGCCTCACGGCTTTTCTCAAAATAGAATTTGCCTGTTTCACCTTCCGGTAGTTGGCCACGTTGCTGTCCTGCCACGAGAATTTCATCCGTCGTGGCAAGGCCGCTCAAATTTACATTGGTGATCTGGGCAGTAATTTTATATCTGTTCAGGTGATCCATTCCAAATGGTTCCCTATCCTCTAATTCATCGTAATAATCATCAAGATTTACTCCAAAACGATGCCGGAGAAGAAAACGCACCGGATGGGCAAAAAAATCAATAAAATCTGGAAGACCAACCGTATCATAAATTTTATTTTTGCTGGAAGCGGTGCGACCACGACCATATGCGAAAGTTTTGCCTAGCCCCTCCCACGGTTGATTAGTTCCAAGCATCCCTGCCATCTCCCGATTTCGGCGGCAATATGAATAGAGTTTGCCGACGAAATAGCGTTTTGAAAAAGGCTGCAGTGGATGCCATACCATGAAGCGGTTTGATGCCTCTATGGCGGTTAGTTCCAAGCGGCGGGCTAGATGATCTAATAATTCACTGACCAGCACCGAGGGCGGCAATTGACGGCTGTCCTGATCACTAAGCCCAGTATAGCTGATATATAGATTGCGGCGGGCAGAGATTATTGTTTCCAGAAATAGATAACGGTCATCTGCCCGACGGCTACGATCACCGAGCCGCCTCTTTTGAGCTGTTAGATCGAAACTTAAAGGCCGGTCGTGACGAGGAAAGGCGTTGTCGTGCATGCCCAATAGGCAAATAATTGGGAAGGGGATACTGCGCATGGGGGCCATCTGGCAAAAGGTAACCCGGTCACAGAGAAAATTACCGCTGCCCTGACTGCTGGCAAGTTTATCTTGCAGATAAGACTTGATTACTTCAGCAGCAATGATCTTAGAACTGCCAGAATCGATAGCCGACCGCTTTAAGGCGGCAAGTTGCTGGCGAATAAATTGCGCCTGGTACAGGTTATCATCATCAATAATGAAAAAGTTATCCAGAACCTGGCTGAAAAAGATGGGCCAGCCTGCCAAAGCTCTGGGGGGACAATCCAGCAATCGTCTTAATGCCCCGATAAAATTGAGTAAATTAGCCAGCAAAACGCCATCCCCACCCTCCAGAATGTCACAGGGCAGGATATTATCGAATAGAATATTATGTGGCTCCGGCTCTGTGACTTGGGCCAAGCCCTCTCCTCCACATATATAACCCATAAGTAACCGTTCCAAGCCCGCCAACCAAGAGCCGTGCCGCAGATGGGTCGAGGTATGTTCAAGGCCCCACTTTATACCGCTCTCTCGAATCCAAATCTCTATGGTATCCAAATCTGCCGACTGAATGGCAAAGCGCACTCGTAATGGTTCATAGTGGAGCAGGGCCATAATCTCACTGGCCTTGGCTCGTTCTGATATCTCCAAAAGATTCATAAATCCACGGATAATTGCTCCGTTAACTGGCCCATCAGCAATGGTGAAAGGAATGGCCATATCAGAATTTGAAAAAATTGCATCCACCAATGGGGCATAGAGATTGATGTCTGGAGTCATTACTAAAATATCGCCTGGCTCAAGGTCAGGCTCTGTTAGTAAATCCAGAAGTTGATCGTATAAAACCTCCACTTCGCGCACAGGGCTGTGCGTGACATGGATCATAAGGGAGCGGTCGTCATCGGACAGGTCAGGAGAGACGCTTGAGGAATCGTCGTGGGGACTTCGACCATTTAGAATGTCATCTTGTAAAACGGTCAGTGCTGTTGCCTGCCCAGGTTCAACAAAAAAATCATCATCAAGGGCTTGAGCGGCGTTATCCAGTAATATGTGAAATTCCCGCCCCAAAGAGCCCATGCTAACCAAGAGTGGACAGCCCTCATCAAAATGGAGATCCGCCTCCGGATCCATGCCGCCGCTGGCGAGACGGGCCCGGACCAAAGTCTTGGCACTGACAAGATCCGTCCAAAATTCCCGGCAAGGGACAAGTAAAAAGATATGTACGTCGATTAATTCAGCTAATTGGGCAAAAACGGCGAACTGGGAAGGAGGGAGGGCCGGAATTCCGAAGATGCTGAGTCGTTCGAGATTACTAATTACACCAGTTAATTCCTGTCCATCAGACTGTGAACGAAGTTGATTCAAAAGACGTACTTGCAAGGCAGCTCGGTGCGTAGCACCATAACGGGTCTCCAAAGTTTGCCATAAATCGGCCTGCCACAGAGACATCTCTACCGGCCATTCCTGAAACCAGTCAGGTCGATAGGCCATATATTTATCAAAGAGTTCGGCCAGACGAAGGGCCAATTGCAAACAATGCAAGCCGCTGGTATCATTCTTTAGGTAGCTGGCGACCTCAATGAAATCGGGGGAGGATTTCTTTACTTCCAGCAACTCCATAATGGCCCATATCATGGTGTCTGGTTCATAGGCCGCAAGGGCATTTTTTTCATTTTCCGCCACACACTCACAAAGAAACCGCCAGATAAAGGCCGCAGGAAAGGCACAATCCAAATTGGCGCTTATTCCCAGCTTATTAGCCAATTGTAGAGAAAGCCAACGAGCCATGCCCTGGCTTTGGACGATAATGGTATCAGGGGTCATAACTTTGGCCTGCGGCACGGACAAAGTTTCCGCCAGCCGCCCTAACAATTTTTCTAAATGATTAGAACGATGAATAAATAACATCAGTAAATAAGGGCGGCAAATTGGGCCAGGGGCATAATTTTAGCTTGCTGTTGGCGAGCCAGGCTCTGTAATTCCCGGTCATCGGTAATAATAATTCGAGCAACATTCTGAGCCTTGGGCAATGAGGATAAATAATCAATAATAGCGGCATCCGCCCGGTCGGCCATCTCACGATTACCACCGCCGGAAAAAATCACTCGTACCCTGGGACTAAAATTCTCTTGAACCGACACTTCACCATCAAAAAATACCTCTGCCAGGCATTTTGAGTTTTGTAATAATTTATCGATAATTTGTAAAAGATGTCGGCGGGCAGCAGCACCGGGCTTGCTACCATCCTCATAATCAATCCCGAAGATTTCATAAAGGCTTAAAATAACATTATAGCCGTCAACCACTAGCACGAAGGGGCCTTTTGTCTTATGCCAAGCTTGAATTAATTGCACCATATTGGCTGTTGTTGCTCCAGTCGTAGGTATCCTGGGGCCATACTTCTCATAAAGCCGTGCCAAACCGTCATGGTAGAGCTTGTGAAGGCGAGTGCTCTCATTATTAATGAGATCCATTGCCGTCAATTGTTCAAGTAATTTGTTTATAGCATTAAAATCTGCTTGAGTTGCAGCCTGATTAATTTTAGATTCCAGTTTAATGCACCACTTTCCGGGGAGAGGTTCACCTAATATTTTTTTGACACGGCCAATTTCCCCTTCCATCTCGACACTCAAGGCAGCAAGCTCCGGCAATGGGTTAAACGACTCTATAGAGGCCTGCTTGACCTGCACCTGTAAATCTTCAAGAACAAGCAGGTGTTGACGTAACTTGCGGCGATTACCATAATTACGGTCAATTTTTTCCTGAACACGTAAGACATTGACGGCTCTTTGCCTGAGATCCTGATTATTATCCTTGGACAAACTCTGTACTGCTGCCGCAATTTTATGCGGTTCAACTAGCCAACTCCGGATGCTTGAGCTAATTCGTCGTTCAGCTTCCATAGCAATCTTTTGTTCTTCCTGACCTTCCATCTTAGCCAATTTATCCACTAATGATTTAACCTCTTTGTCTAGTTCCTGGCGTAACCTTTTCTCCCTGTTAACCTGATCCTTTAAGCTTGCGAGCTGCGTATCTTTTTTTTCAATTTTATTGTTCAGAATCTTTTCAATTTTCTGCTTTGCTTTAATGTTTTGATTAAGTTTAGCGTTTAACTGATTAACTTGACGTGTGTTTATGCTAATGCCATTCTCATGACAATCTTGATCTAATATTGAAGTAGCGCTATTTTCGGATAGTAAAAGTTTGATGTGTGCCAGGAATGGTTCTAGCTCAGAACGTAAATTACGAAGTGCAGGGCCTTCCGATAAATCCAGCTCCCCAGAATTAGCTTCCTGGCTAGCCAAAAAGTCAATGGCAATTTGACGAACTGGCTGTCTCTCATCAACCAACATGGCGCCCAGGGTCTTGGCAGAGCCATAGACTGCGGCCAGATCATGCACATAAAATTTCAGCACCTGCTTTGAAAGAACAGTAATAAATTCAAGATTAAACCCCGATTTCACCAAAATATAACAGAAGCTGGAATCTAGTGGGCCGGTGCCATTCAGGATTGTTCGCAGACGTTGTCGAATAATGCTGGTATTAGCCTTTGTTGGCCTTATGCCACGCATTAGATCTGTATTTCTCTTGGCGATGGCCTGAATATCACTATTGGAGGCGGACTCAATGAGTTCATTAAAGTACTGACAGATAAAATCTGGTATGTGGAAGTCGTCAATAGTTGGCATATTATATGATTAGCAATGGTAGCGTGAAAACTACGAAAGATATTTTAGTTTTTAAAAATGGCGAATACGGTTATATATGTTGCAAATTAAAGCATAACCATGCGCTTTGTCTAACCCCGATAAACCAAGAACAAAAAGTGGGTTTGGATAAGTTCCTTAACGGTAGATGCAACTTAATTATTTCGTAACTTCTCCACAAGTGGTGGTAAGTGGTATTGTTGAACTTTTCTGGATTCCGTGACACCGCTTCGCTGTTAAAAACATGCAGGAATGACGAATTTACACAGGGTTACAATCGTCATTCCCGCATGTAGTCAGCGGGAATCCTGGAGTTTCACCAACAGTTTTGGAGAAGTTACATTACCTCTAAA
>CAYTNB010000014.1:12431-24902 GCA_964439085.1 uncultured Desulfobulbia bacterium
TAACTTCTGAAATTTCTTGTTATTTTTAACATGAAATTAAATTTTAAGGCACTAACCCCTATTCAGGGATAAGTGCCTTAACGGTAGATGCGATTTAATTATTTCTAAATAACTTCTGAAATTTCTTGTTATTTTTAACATGAAATTAAATTTTAAGGCACTAATGTTTTCATACCAGAAAAACAACCGCTTTTTTGCCCAGATTGCTGATGGGGTTGCCGATGCCGCAACGGACGAATTATCCGAACTTGGTGCCTCAAAAATTGATCCGGTCTATCGCGGCCTCCATTTTACCGCCGATCATGAGACATTATACCGGATCAATTACCAAAGTCGTTTATGCTCAAGGATCACTGCGCCGCTTATAACTTTCGATTGTCATAGCAGCAAATATCTTTATCTGACGGCCAGTAAAATTCCCTGGCAGGAGTTGCTTGATACCCGCAACACTTTCGCAATCAAAGCCACGGTGAATAAGAGCAAAATAAATCACTCCCAATATGCGGCTCTCTGTCTTAAAGATGCCATAGTTGATTATTTTAAGCAGAAGAATGGAACTCGCCCCAATATTGATCGGCGTACTCCCGACCTCTGGTTTGATCTCTATATTAATGATAATCGGGCCACTATCAGTCTCGATCTATCAGGCGGCTCATTACATCGGCGGGGGTATCGTGAAGGTGCGGTGGAAGCGCCCATGCAGGAGACCTTGGCTGCGGCTATTATTCGGCTCAGTGAATGGCAGGGTGAACGGCCATTGATTGATCCAATGTGCGGCTCCGGCACCATATTGGCTGAAGCTCTCATGCATTATTGCCACATACCAGCCAGCCAGCTAAGACCCCATTTTGGTTTTGAGATGATGCCGGATTTTCAAAAAGAAATTTGGCAGAAGGTAAAGGCTGCGGCAGAGGACAACATTATTCCTCTGCCAGCCGGATTAATCAGCGGCAGTGATATATTTAAACCAGCAACGATTGCCGCTCGCAATAATCTAGCCAATCTATCAGAAGGCAGGAAGGTAATAATTAAAGCAATGCCGTTTCAGGATATTGAGGCTTTGACCAATACCACCATTATCTGTAATCCACCCTACGGACTGCGTATGGGTAATAGCACAGAGGCTGCCGCCTTAATTGAAGAATTCGGGAATTGTTTGAAGCGTAAATGCACGGGTTCAACCGCTTATATCTATCTTGGCCAAAAACAACTCTTAAAATCAGTGGGTCTACATCCTTCCTGGAAAAAACCACTGAAGGCTGGTGGGTTAGACGGAGTTTTGGCTAAATACGTATTATATTGACCTTAATTTTATAGCTAATACGGTCTTTTCGGGTAAGTTTTTTCTCAATTTGACCAACATTAAATTTGCCTAACTCCTCATTTAACAGTTTAGGTTTTGTTACTGACATGACCTCATCATTGAGGCTGGATTCTGGCTGATTAAATTTGTATTTTGCTGTAAATAAACTGGAAATAGTATATCCCTACTTTTTATTTGACTTTTTCTTCGCATAAGCATTTAATATGCTAGAGGGAGTTGAATGCCGCTTGCAGTCCCCTCCTTCCCCCCTTATATTTCACAAACCGATGACTTAATCTAGGAAAAGTAATGACTATTCCTGATAAGATCTATAAATCCCTTCTTTTGTACGCCGTTCTTGGGGCCATTGCCGTGAGTGCGGTTTTTACCACAGTCGGGCTTGTCGCCCTGCACCTGCATTATCAAGAGCAGGCAGAAGAAAAACTCTTTGTGGCCCTCAATACCCGAACCTACGCAGTTGATCAATTTTTGACCAGAGCTGCTGATATCTCACTCCAGATCACCAGCCGGAGTAAAGTCAGAGACTATCTTGAGGAGTACAACAACGGGGAAATTAAGCACGCCCGGTTGGTGCAGCTATCCTCTCCTATTATTGCAGATTCTCTGAAAATGTCCGGAGTCATTGCCGGAATCAGCCGTTTTGATGCCAAGGGTCATCTTGTGGTGCAGGTCGGTCAACTTCCTGGCTCATCCTTTACCGTACCGACAAATATTGACCACCAGTCAGTTTTCCTCGATCCGGTTGTCTTTGCAGACAAGACCTATCTGCCAGTGTTTACTTCCATAATCAATAGATCTGGAAAGCGGGTTGGCACTGATCTGGTTTTTTTTGGTACCAGGACCCTGCAAAAAATTATCACAGACCAAAGCGGTCTGGGGAAAACAGCTCAAACCATCCTGGCCGTAACCATGAGCGACAGTATTCGCCCCCTATTCCCCCTGCGGCAGCATCTTGATAATGGTGGGGGAATCTCGCCAGCGGTACAACCACGATCGTATGCGAGGAAAGGCCGACTTGGTTCTGCCCTATCCCAGTCCATTGCTGGCCAGAAAGGGCTGTTGCGACCAGTTAGTAATGAACGTAATTTTATCGCCTTTGCACCAGTTCAGGCAAATGGCTGGGGCCTTGCCATCAAAATTGATGCCGCCGATTTAGGCGCCCCAGAAAAACACGCTTTCTGGATTTTTGGGTGCATGGCTACGGTTATTACGGCCTCCGGCATCCTTTTCATGTTTCTGCTTATCCGACCACTGACCGTCGACCTGAAAAATGAGATAACAGAACGACGGGTAAGAGAAAAAAAGCTATCTCTGTTTCGGAAGCAGGTCGATAGCTCCAACGATGCGATCCTTATTATTTCACCGGAAGATGGCCGATTCAAAGAAGCCAATGACACGGCGCACAGCATGCTTGGATACACCCGGGAAGAGCTTTTAACCTTGCGAGTTATAGATGTTGATATTGACATTCCAGATTTTGCCAAATGGAAAAATTTTGTTGAGGGACTCAGGGTGCAGAATAATTTGCTTTTTGTTACCAATCTGCGCCATAAGGACTCATCGACCTTCCCTGTTGAAATAAACATTAAATATTTATCTGATATCGATGATGATTGTTTAATCGCCATTGTACGAAATATCAGTGAACGCAGGGAGGCCGAGGCTCGAGATCGGATAAAGGTGGAACAGCTTTCAGCCTTGAACACTTTTGCTGCACAGATTGCTGTCTCTCTCTCTCTTCAAAAATTTGCTGAAAGAATCTCACAAAGTATGGTGGGTGTTACTGACGCTGATTTTGCCATCCTATATATTCTCCGTAACGAAAAGTTGATTCCCATAAAAAGTTATAATCGGCCACCATTTTCACGGCAATCAGGCAGCGAACCGCATAGAGTAGGTAAATGTCTATGCGGCCTGGCCGCCAGGGGAAAGCCGGTTTATTCCGACAATATCCACACTGACCCGAAATGTACCCTGCTGGAGTGTAAGGATGCCGGTATCCGGTCATTTGCCGCCCTTCCCCTGCTTAAAGGATCAACCATTATCGGAGTCTTGGGTATCGGCACACTTGCAGAGCGTAGATTTTCAGAAGAAGCGAATTTCCTTGAGGCCATGGCGGGCCAAATTGCCCTTGGAGTTCAAAATGCCCGGTTATATGACAAATTAAATGACCACGCCAATCATCTCGATGCCCAGGTCAAAGAACGCACTGCCGATCTCATGAGCCGAAATAACGAACTTGTACGGTTGAATAAGCTTTTTGTACAGCGGGAATTGTACATGGTGAAGCTAAAGGAGAGGGCCAAAAGACTTGAGCAGAAATTGCAAGATATGGGTGGAAAGTCATGAACAGGCTACTGTCTCAAATAACCAGTTATTTCAGTCTGTTATTGTTACTACTTATCAGCATGTTCCTTGCTGTAACGAATATAACCAGTAAGGCTGACGCTAACACGCTTGCGACTGTTACCACCAACAAGATGGCGGTACAACCACTAATCCAGCAGCTTACGGCCCAGGAGAGAAGATGGCTGCAAGACCACAAGTCCATCCGAGTGGCCTTTGATGGCTATTTTCCGCCCTACAGTTTTATAAATGACACGGGTCAATACGAGGGTATGGCGGTAGATATCCTCTCTATTTTGAGCCATCGTCTCGGTATTACTCTTCACCCCTTTCATAAGCCTGTATGGAAAGATTTGTATGAAGCGGCAAAACACGGTGAAGTAGATGTAGTGGCCACCATGGGTAACCGCCCAGAACGCCATAAATGGTTTGCCTTTACCCGCCCCTACATTTTTAAGTCCCTAGTAATTATGACCCGTAAAGAGACAACGGATATTACCAAGCCCGCCGATCTTAGTGCTAGAAAGGTGGCGGTGGTAAAAAGTTATCAATATGTCAAAACTCTTCTCACAAAGTATCCGGCCATCAAACCTCTCTACGTTAATACCATGTTAGATGGCCTTAATGCCGTGGCTGTGGGCCAGGCAGACGCCGCCATTACATATCTGGGGGCCGGACAATACTTGAAGAATAAATATCAGCTTGCCAACCTTAAATTTGCCGCCATTTACGACCGTGACATATTTACTGAATGCATTGCCGTACGTAGTGACTGGCAGATTCTGGCTACCATTTTCGACAAGGCCATGGCCTCAATCAGTGTCGATAAAAAGAAAGAGATCAGTCAACGCTGGCTTGGGCCGGAAGCGGACATTGGTATTGCTTACCGTACGGTTTTCACCTCTCTTGCGTTGATTATCGGGGGTGTGTTTTTAATTATTACAGTATTTTTATACTGGAATCGCTCGCTTCGTAAACAGGTTGACCATAAAACCTGTGATTTACACCAGGAACTTGTGGAGCGAAAAAAGGTAGAGGAGGCGTTGCTAAAAAGTGAGGAATTATTCCGACATTATTTTGAGCAGGCTAACATCGGCTTTGCCCTAACTTCACCTCAAAAAGGCTGGCTGCGGGTCAATCACTATCTTAGCGAGATGTTAGGCTATCCAGAAAAGGAGTTATTCACCAAAACCTGGGCAGAAATAACCTGCCCGGAAGACCTGGAAGCTGACGAACTACAATTTAACCGGGTTCTGGCAGGAGATATAGATAACTATGACCTAGACAAGCGTTTTTACCGAAAAGACGGCAAATTGATCTTCGCTCATTTAACCGTATCCTGCACTAGAAAACCAGATGGTTCAGTTAGTTTTATTATTGCCACATTAGAGGATATTTCCGTTCGAAAGCTGGTGGAGAAAAACCTCAAGAGAACGAACCGTTCGTTATATGCTATCAGTAAATGCAATGAAATAGTTGTTCATGCCGAGAATGAGCAAAGTTTGATGGATGATGTATGCCGAAGCATTATTACTGCGGAAGGGTATATTCTGGCCTGGATAGGTATCGCTGAGCGGGATGAAAGTAAAACTGTCAGAACAGCCGCCCAGGCAGGTTTTGAGGCTGGATATTTAGAGACGCTGTTCATCACCTGGGATGATTCGATGCGGGGCAGCGGCCCGACAGGAACAGCTTTAAGAACGGGAAAACCCGCAATTTGCCAGCATATCCAAACTGATCCCCTATTCAAGCCGTGGCGCATAGAGGCCGAAAAACGGGGTTTTGCTTCGAGTATTTCGTTGCCAATGAGTTTGCGTGGTAATTTATTAGGAGCACTTTCAATCTACGCCGATGAACCAGACGCTTTTGACGAAGAAGAGATCACCATGCTTATAGGCATGGCAGAAACAATTGCCTTAGGTATAGGCTCATTGCGGGCAAGGATTGAGCGCAAAAAAGTGGAGTTGGAACTACAGGTACATCGCGATCATCTGGCAAAACTAGTTAAAGAGCGCACAGTCGACCTACATCAAAGCCAGCAGGCCTTAATGAATATTGTGGAAGACTTGCACCTTAAAACTACAGAATTGCAAGAGGCCAATGATAAACTGAAGGAACTGGATCGCCTTAAATCCATGTTCATTGCCAGTATGAGCCATGAGCTGCGTACCCCTCTGAACTCGATCATCGGTTTTAGCGGCATAATGCTGCAAGGTATGAGCGGCGAGATTAGTGTTGAACAAGGTGACCAGTTGACACGTATTTTTCGGGCTGGTAAACATTTACTGGCATTAATTACTGATGTTATCGACATCGCCAAGATCGAGTCTGGCAATATTATCCCCTTTGCCGCAGATTTCATGCTTGGAGAAGTTATAGATGAAGCCATGGGGCAAGTGCGCCAGCAAGCCGAGGCCAAGGGCATTACCTTGAATTTACAGTTGGATGACAGTGAGATTCTTATGCACTCAGACCGGCGGCGTCTCCTGCAATGTCTTCTCAATTTTTTAAGCAATGCGGTAAAGTTTACAGAAAAAGGGTCGGTCACAATTGCAGTGGCTGCAAATGTCCGCAAGGAACTACAGGCAAGAGTCCTTTCGAAAGTTATGGGGCAGAATGACATATCGGATGGTTGGCTCGAAATAAGTGTTGCCGATACCGGTATCGGTATCCGGGGGGAAGATATGAAACTTTTGTTCGAGGCGTTTGTACGATTTGAGTCCACACTTAAAGCCAGTGTTCACGGCACGGGGTTGGGCTTGTATCTGACCAAGAAACTTGTAACTGAGGTTCTTGGCGGTAAGGTCGGCGCAGAGAGTGGGGAGGGAATGGGCAGCAACTTCTGGCTTCAGATACCAGTGGTCTTAAATGTGGTAAATAGTTTACAAAAGGAGATTATATGCCAACAGCGTTAATCATCGAAGACACACCGGATAATGCGGTGCTTATTTGCTTTATTTTGCAAAAAAATGGGTATGAGACATCATGGGCTGAGACTGGGCGTCAAGGAATAAATATGGCATTGACCGAACGGCCCGATTTCATTATCCTTGACATTCAACTACCTGATATAGATGGAACTGAGGTGCTAAAGGAATTATTCTCAGCAGAGATAAACTCTAGTATTCCAATCATCGCCATGACATCGTATGCAATGAGCGGCGATCGAGAAAAATTGCTGGCTGCCGGTTGCAGCGGCTATATCGAGAAACCCATTAATCCTATGACTGTTATGGCGCAGATATGTGAAATACTTGATAGTAATAAGGACTAACACCCCATGAGGGGGTATTAGTACCTTATAATTTTTTTCTAATAAACAATCAGTAAGGTACTAAAGGGGAAAGATGAAAATTCTTATTGTTGACGATAGTCAAGACTCAAGAATAATCCTTAGAAAAAATCTGGAGGCTGAAGGGCATTTGGTCGAGGAAGCGGAACACGGCTTGGCGGCCTTGTCCATGGCCAGAGACACCATACCGGATTTGATTATCTCTGATATCCTCATGCCGGTTATGGACGGCTACAAACTCTGTTTCGAGATTAAGCACGATAAGGCACTAAACAAGATTCCGTTTATTTTTTATTCAGCCACCTATACCGATCTAGAGGATGAACAATTGGCTAGCGGACTTGGGGCTTCAAGGTATATCTTTAAGCCTACGGAAATGCCATCCTTTTTGCGAATCATTAATGAGGTGATTGTGGAGGCCCAACATGGACAGTTGCCTGTACCAGATGAGCCGGTGGAAGATCAGGTGACACTTTTCCGGATGTATGATGCGAGTCTGGCCAGGCAACTGCAAGAAAAGGTGCTGGAACTTGAGAGAGCAAAATCGGAAATAGAGAATAATGAAAAATGCTATAGCAATCTTTTTAACTCCATGCGGGATGTCATTGTCATGGTAGATGTGGATAGAAATATTCTCAATGTTAATCAACCGGCACTTAGGAATGTTTTTGGATATGAGATTGAGGAAATCAGGGGTAAGAGTACCAAAATATTTTATTCAAACCAGCAGGATTTCGAGGATGTAGGCAGTGAGATTTTTGGAAAAAAGAAGATCGATCAAAATGATGAAAGGGTTTTTGAGCTGGATTTAAAGAGAAAAAACAATGTCATTTTCCAGGCAGAAACCATCATTTCTAAAATTGTGAATGATGATGGCAAGATTACCGGTAATAGCGCCGTTATAAGAGATATTACTGATCGAAAAAAGCTTGAGTCTCAACTCCACCAATCCCAAAAAATGGAGGCGGTCGGTACCCTGGCCGGAGGCATTGCCCATGATTTCAACAATATTCTAACCGCCATGTTGGGCTATACTGAATTGTCCATGCTATCCCTCCCCCCCAAGGCGGATAAGGCGAAGGCCGATCTTCAGGAGGTGCTGAAGGCCTGTGAACGTGCTCGTCAGCTTGTTAAGCAGATCCTTACTTTTAGTCGGCAGAGTGAGCATGAGCGCAAGCCGATCCGACTACAGTATATAATCAAAGAGGCGCTTAAACTGTTGAGGTCATCACTGCCAACCACCATCGAAATCAGACAGGATATTGATGGTGGTTGCGGCCCGATCCTGGCCGATCCAACTCAGATCCATCAGATAATAATGAATCTTTGCACCAATGCCTATCATGCCATGCGCAGCCATGGAGGAGTTTTGGGGATAGCCTTAACATCCATAAATATAAATACGGATTATGCTAATCGTTTTATAGATTTTCGACCAGGAAAATACCTGAAAATAGAGATAAGTGACACCGGCGGTGGTATAAAGCCGGAATTTATCGGAAAGGTTTTCGAGCCATACTTCACCACCAAGAAACAAGGTGAGGGTACTGGACTTGGCCTCTCTGTGGTGCATGGTATTGTCAACAAACATGGAGGACAAATCACAGTTTACAGCGAGCCAGGTGAAGGTACAATTTTTAAAATTTATTTCCCGATGCTTGACTTGGATGGAGTTGACAGCAACGTCGATAACCTAGGCAGAAAAGCAAAAGTTCCGCACGGTACCGAAAGGCTACTGGTAGTAGATGACGAAGATATTATAATTAAATTAAACATTCGTATGCTGAAAAAGCTAGGCTATCAGGTAACGGGGCTGACAAGCAGCAATGAGGCTCTACAGCTCTTTACCAAGCAGCCGGATGCCTTTGACCTGGTGATCACCGATATGACCATGCCAGAGTTGACAGGCCTTGATCTGGCTCGAGAAATTTTTGCAGTACGGCCAGATATCCCGGTCATACTCTGTAGTGGCTTCAGCGAGATTATTAATGATAAAAGCGCCAAAGAGCTCGGTATCAAGGAATACCTGATGAAACCAATAGAACGCAAAGACCTGGCTATGGCTGTTCGGAAAGCACTTGATTAAGATAATTTTTAAAAACTATTCAGTTACACTACAGAGTTTAGGGTATTTTCTAGCCCTGCCTGAATAAGCAATGTTGTTTTTTGCTAAAAGCAATAAACACCCCACGAGGGGGTATCGGAGTCTACGCTTACCTAGTGCCTTATAAAAATTTTTCTAAAAAACAGGTAAGCGTAGACTCCGGGGAAATAATATGTAAGGTAAAATCTTAACTTGTGATGATAGTAGATGACTCTGTCATGTTTTCTTATGTGATGACATCTCAGAGGCCCCAAAGAAGTCCTGCAAATATGACGTTGGCTTCTCATGACAAAGGACGCTCAGGCGGTCGCAGGCCCTGGAAAGGACAACATATAACAAATTACGATCATTATGATTATTGTCTCTATAGCTTTTGGCCGAGACGTTCCACGCCAATACAGCAGTGAATTCCAGGCCCTTAACCTGATGGGCATTAATTAATAATATCCCTGGCTGAAAACTCTGCGTCTCTTTACGTACCCCACGTATATCACGCAGGTAATTATAGAGTTTCGCAACCTCCCCCTTAAACTTACAAACTACCGCAATAAGACCGTTGGGTGATAGTTCCTGCTCATTCAGGAGCATCTTCCGCAATTGCAAGGCGGCAGTATCCCAGGTATTGAATTTCTTGAATTCCACTGCTGCACCATGCCGGGCTGTTTGCCCAGTGGATGTTTTGGCAAGCACCATGTTGACCACAGCCATTATCTCCGCTGTTGATCGATAGCTTATTTGCAAATCCTCAGAGTCTAAGCCATTTTTTTGGAGATGCAGCTGGAAATTATCCAGGCCCGAGGCATCAATAGCCTGTAATATCTGTTGATTGGGATCGGCACAAATGGTTAAGGAACGCTCCTTGGTGGTGGCATGCAACAGGCATTCAAGCTCAACCTGGCTCAAGTCCTGGGCCTCATCAATTACCAAATGATCGTAATAATTCATAATTGGGTTAACACAGTCAGGATCTTTTTTAAGAAGGCGGATCTGCAAGAGCCGCAAAATGATTCCAACATCGGCAAAGCCAATGGCAGTTGACGTTACATTCTCACCTCTATTTTTGTAAAAACTGCTGAACTTTCTTAAACAGGCAGGGTCAATATCATCTATAAAATCATTTAGGGCGTCTGAACTGTATAACTTGGGTAGA
Source organism: uncultured Desulfobulbia bacterium (assembly GCA_964439085.1). GTDB lineage: Bacteria > Desulfobacterota > Desulfobulbia > Desulfobulbales > VMSU01 > JAADIV01. The sequence continues at coordinate 22,648 of CAYTNB010000014.1, forward strand.
TGCTCATAGAGCACTGCCTCACCGGCGCTGTTTGCATAGAAGTTAACCAATTTGGCCATTCCTGCCGATTTTTTAATCCTTTCAAATTCCGCCGGCAATTCTGTGGTGAGATATATTTTTTTAAGGCCCAGGCCCCGCAAGGCGTTAATTGCCCAAGAGTGGAAGGTCTCCACAGGCGTCGCCTGGCTGATTAGATCCTGCACCGTGGAGGCGACATAATCTCGCAGAGCCCGGTTAAACATCAAGACCAAACAACGCTCCGGCCTGAATTTTTCCGGATAATTGAATAGTAAATAGGACAAGCGATGCAAGGCAATGGTGGTCTTACCTGCCCCAGCTGAGCCTAGTAGTTTCAAGCAGCCATGATACTCGTTGGTGATCATCCGAAATTGCTCTGGTGAAATTAGAGAGATAATGTCCACCAGATGATGATCACCCTTATCGTTTTTTATGTCGGAACTGGATAAATCATGGCCATCCTGCTGCCAACCATCTTTATTCTTCGTATAAATACCGGATTCTGAACATTCTATCCGGCGTAACCGCCCGGCTGAAATGGTAAATTTACGTTTACGGGTTAGCTGACCGATTCGATCCTGACCATTTATCTCTTCCTCGTACTCTTCATCCGGTTCATACTCGTAATAAAGGGCTGAAATCGCCGCCTGCCGCCAGTCAATAATAACCACCTTATTTTCTTTAAAAAGACTCTGCCTACCTAATAGATATTCGGCATTGCCGATGCGAGGATTCTCATCTACAATACAAAATGCGGCAAAATATGGCGTATTTTGTTGATTGAATTCAGCCAGATATTTGGCGGGGTTATGCGGCTCTTTCTCACGTATTTTTTCGGTAATTATTTTTTTTTCATGCCAATTTACCGAATCTAGACGTTCTCGTTTAAGATCGGCGATCTGCCTTTTATATGCAGCCAGTTTCTGCCGACGATTCGTGGCATAATTCTCAGCGGCCTGGATGATATTCTGCAATCGGGATTCTTCTTGCTCTATAATTGGAGATTCTTTAGTCATCTGAATTTATGGAAACTTTGATGATTTTATGGGGTATGTTTTACCCACCATTTCATGGTCAGAATTGTAGACGGATATAACCTTAAGCTGGTGGCACACCTACCCTAAAGTGCATCAGGATAGAAACAAACCTTGCCGCAATAATTCTCAAAAACTAATTCATCATTACGTGAAATTATATAGTCTGGCAACATCGGAATTTTACCACCGCCACCTGGGGCGTCTACCGCGAAGGTAGGAATTGCCATACCTGAGACATGACCGATAAGCGATTTCATAATTGCCAGGCCTGTATCAATGGAAGTTCTAAAATGATTGGTGCCACGGCTTAAATCCCCCTGAAACAGGTAATACGGTTTCACCCTGATCTTGAGCAGAGCACGCATCAAATCCCGGATGATCTGCGGATCATCATTTACACCTCGTAATAACACCGTTTGACAGCCTAGGGGAATGCCTGCATCTGCAAGACGTCCACAGGCTTGGGCTGCTTGCGGGGTAATTTCGGCTGGATGATTAAAATGGGTGTTTATATAGAGGGGATGATGGCGCCGCAATATCTTGGTGAGCTTAGTGGTTATTCGCATGGGCAATACGCAGGGCGTTCTGGTGCCGATTCTAATAATATCTACACTTTTTATGGCTCTTATCTCCGATAGAATCCAGTCTAGACGCTCATCGCTTAAGAGAAACGGATCACCGCCTGAAACCAAAACTTCTTTAATGGCTGGATTACGGCGAATATAATCCAGCCCGGCGTTTATACTGGCATCACTAATAGGCATGCGTAGTGTACCGACCTTACGTTTTCTGGTACAGAATCGGCAATACATGGCGCATTGATTATGAACCAGAAAAAGAACCCGATCGGGATATTTATGGACTAGATTTAGGACTGGGCTGAGAGATTCTTCTGCCAGAGGATCGGCAATACATACCTTATCGGCTAATTCAAGATTTGAGGGCACGGCCTGCCGCCAGAGCGGATCGCCAATATCTTTAATTAAACCCCAATAATAGGAGTTTATCCTCATTGGGTAACGCCTTGCAGTTTCATCAATGCCTATGGATTTGACGGCTTGAAATCGTTTATTTACTCCTGCGGCAGAAGTAATGCTATTAGCTAGTATGTTTTGCCAGTTCATAGCGTAAGCGCTCCATGAACGCCCTGCTGCACGCACTTAAGTCCCCCAATATACAGAGGTATTATCGGGGGACTTA
>CAYTNB010000015.1:0-24752 GCA_964439085.1 uncultured Desulfobulbia bacterium
CTGGTGGTGGCGGTGGCCGTACCCGTTACCCTGGCCTTGACCCTGTTGGCAAGTTATCTTTATGGCTACACCCTGAACAGGGTGACCCTCTTCGCCCTCATCTTCTCCATCGGCATTCTGGTTGATGATGCGATTGTGGTGGTGGAAAATATCTATCGCCATTTTCAGATGCACAAGGTTGACACCAACACCGCTATCCGGGCGGTTGACGAGGTTGGCAGCCCCACCATTCTTGCCACCTTTGCCGTTATTGCCGCCCTATTGCCAATGGCCTTTGTTTCCGGTTTAATGGGGCCATATATGCGGCCTATTCCAGTGAATGCCTCCACCGCCATGCTCTTTTCCCTGCTGGTGGCCTTTATTGTCACCCCCTGGCTAAGTTACAAGGTGCTGAAAAATGTCAATCATAAGACCGCAGTCAAGGAAGAGGATACCAGGATTTATCGCCTCTATGCCTGTCTCCTCGAGCCGCTTCTTCAAAGCCGCTGGAAGAGGTATCTTGTTCTGCTCAGCATTTTTACCCTGCTGCTTCTGGCCATCATTCTAGTTCCCCTGAAAAAGGTAACGGTAAAGATGTTGCCCTTTGACAACAAAAGCGAACTGCAGGTGATAATTGACATGCCAGCGGGCACAAGCCTTGAGGAAACTGCCGCCTTGACCAGAAAACTCTCCGATTATCTAAAGACCGTACCCGAGGTCACTGACTTCGAATCCTACATCGGCACATCATCACCCTATAATTTCAACGGCCTGGTTCGCCACTACTTCCTGCGTAAAGGCAGTAATATGGCAGATATACAGGTAAATTTTGTCGGCAAAGGGGAGAGAAAGGAGCAAAGTCACGATATTGCCAAACGGATCAGGCCGCCGTTGAAGAAAATTGCCGATGCCTTTCATGGCCGAATCAAGGTGGTGGAGATTCCCCCCGGCCCACCGGTGCTCAGTACTCTGGTCGCCGAGGTATATGGCCCGGATCTGCACCGCCAGCGGCAGATTGCCGCTCAGGTTAAACAGATATTCACCTCAACCCCCGGTGTGGTGGATGTTGACTGGTATGTGGAGGCTAATCACGAAAAGGTAGTCTTTGTTGTCGACAAGGAAAAAGCTATACTGTACGGCATCAGCCCGAAAGCTATCGCCAAAACCATCAGGATTGCGGTAAACGGTATGACGACAGGCTTGTTGCATGACGAAAAGGAAAAGGAGCCGGTTGAAATCCTCTTGCGTCTGCCATTGTCAGCCAGGGCCTCCCTTGCGGATCTACAGGCGATCAGCCTGCCGGCCCATGATGGGACACTGATACCACTAAGCTCTCTGGTCAAGGTCGAAAGGCATCCCGCCGAGCAGCCTATTTACCACAAAAACCTAAAGCCTGTGACCTACGTCATTGGTGACGTGGCAGGGGCCAAGGAAAGTCCAGTTTACGCCATTCTGGAGATGAAGGAAAAGATCGCTAAGCTCAAATTGCCGGAAGGGTATAGCCTGACACAGGAGTTTTCCAAGCAGCCGTGGATGACCACGCAGTATGCCGTCAAGTGGGACGGCGAGTGGCAGATCACCTACGAGGTGTTTCGTGATCTGGGAATAGCCTTTGCCGCAGTTATGGTGCTAATCTATGTCCTCGTGGTGGCCTGGTTCAGAAGTTTTACGATTCCGTTGGTGATTATGGCGCCGATTCCGCTGACGTTGGTGGGCATTTTGCCAGCACACTGGCTGTTTGGAATTTTCTTTACCGCCACCTCCATGATTGGTTTTATCGCCCTGTCCGGTATTATCGTCAGAAACTCCATTCTGCTGGTCGATTTCATTCATCTGGACTGGCTGGAATGCGGGCAATTGCAACCTGCTCTGATTAAGGCCGGGGCTGTCCGGCTGCGGCCCATTGTCCTAACGGCGGCGGCGGTGGTGGTAGGCTCCATTGTCATGCTGTTTGATCCGATATTTCAGGGATTGGCGATTGCCATGATGGCCGGAGCGGTTGTAGCCACCGGCCTCACCCTGGTTATTGTGCCGCTCTTGTATTATGAATTTTTCAAGTCCGGAAATTGCCCGTTACAGAAGGAAAATACGAGTCAATAGAAACAAAAAATCTGGACTTTTTTTATGGCACCCTAAAAGTGCCCTGACTTACGTCTTTTAGGGTGTCATTTCCATAAGCTTTCCTAATTTTTTTTGGAGAAGGGTGTTCAGATAAGATCGTAGTTAGGGCCTGTAAGGAAATAACCTGACCAATCTCACGCTTATATTGGGGGTCAGGTTTCGGAGTCTACGCTTACCTGTGATTGAATCGCAATTAATCAATTGTTCAACAATACAATCAATGGGGCCCTTTATTACGGCGTTAGCAAACGATATTCATACCAGCAGGAACCTACATGGTATGAATTTAAGTATTGACAAAAGTGGTGTAAAGATAAATAAGTATTAGGCATAACATATTGCCAATATTATATATGGAGGTGCCTAGATGCCCGGCGTGAAAACTACAATATCATTAGAGAAAGATTTATTCAATCAAGTCAATCAATTAGCCAATGACTTACATGTGTCACGTAGTAAATTGTTTACCCTTGCGGTCAAAGATTTTTTAAAAAAACAAGAAAGCAAAAAACTACTTGCTCAACTTAATGCGGCATATGGCGATTCACCAAATGAAGAAGAAAAAACAATTTCAAAAGCCATGCTTAGAAAACAGCGCAAAACTGTAGAACAAGAATTATGGTAGCAACGCAAGGTGAAATTTATTGGGTAGACTTAGGTGAACCTAGCGGGTCTGAACCTGGTTATAGGCACCCACATATCGTAATCCAAAATAATATCTTCAATTCAAGCAATATCAATACTGTTGTTGTCTGTGCTTTAACTTCAAATTTAAAGAGAGCTAGAGCCCCTGGAAATGTTCTACTCAACAAAGGTGAAGTAAGCTTACCAAAGAAGAGCATTGTTAATATCTCACAAATCTACACGGTAAACAAAAGCGACTTAGTTGAAAAAATTGGTCAGGTACCAGAGAAAAGAATGTATGAAATTCTTGAGGGTCTCAAACTTCTTATTGAACCAAGAGACCTGTAGGCAACATATGAAAATAATTTTAAAAGCTGTTAACCAGTCAATGCTGTAAAAAACCAAGGGTTGTGTTTATCGAAATTTTATTGTTAACCTGCATTCGTATAATAAGTGCCATAATCCTCGGTTATGGCACTTATGAGCGATATTAACTCACTCTGCCGACTGTCAAGTTTTCTTAATAAGGGCCTGTAAATAAATAACCTTAGCTAATAGTAGTAAACGCTCAGTAGACCACACTCTTGACTTTATAACATCTCGAAATGTAAGCGTTTCAGGGACACCCTGCTGTGCGCACTTACCAATATTACATCTTACCCTCGGGCCAAGTTGTTTCATTACAGGCCCTAAATAAAGGTTGCAACCATGCGCTATTCCATCTGTCTTCTTTTTTTGTTGCTTACCGCCTGTGATAACCGCCCTCAGAACATCGCACTTGGTACTTTAGAACGAAACCGCATTGCCATTACGGCAACCGTTAATGAAGTCGTGGTGGCATTACCCGTTGCTCAGGGCAGCGTGGTGAAGAAAGGTACAATTTTGGTAAAGCTGGATGACACACTTCAAAAAGCACAAGTCAGCAAAGCAGAGGCAGAAGTTGACCAAGCTAAAGCGAACCTTGAAAAATTACGAAATGGCGCTCGAGTAGAAGAAGTCGCTGCGGCAAAAGCCAAAGTGGCCGGAGCGAAATCCGCACTTGTTGAAAGTAGAAGTTATTATGTGCGTATACTAACTCTGTCAAAACAAAAAGCAGTTAGCGAAGCCGATTTGGACAAAGCTCTGGCATTGCGTGATACCAACTTTGCCGGTTTGCTAAATGCGCAAGAGGAACTGCTCAAATTAACTAACGGTACACGTGAAGAAGATCTGCGTGCAGCGGAAGCGCAATTAAACGCTGCTATTGCGACTCTAGCTAGTGAAAATAAAAAGTTAGCTGACTTAACCATTCTGGCGACCCGTGATGGCATTCTCGACAATTTACCCTGGAATCTGGGGGAGCGAGTAACCGCAGGTAGTCCACTAGCAATATTACTTGCTGGTAAGGCTCCTTTTGCCCGCATTTATGTGCCCGAACCCTACCGCATAAAAATAAAACCAGGTGATAAATTAGTCGTGCATGTTGATGGCATTGAAAAGCCAATCACAGGTAATTTACGTTGGATTGCAACTGAGCCTGCCTTTACACCCTATTACGCTCTCAATCAGGAAGAACGTTCTCGCCTGATGTATTTAGCAGAAGTACAATTGCCTGAAAGCGAGGCTCATTTGCCCAATGGGGTGCCTGCGCAAGTTGAGCTGCCATGAGTCCGTTTGTAATAAAAGCTACAAAAATGAGCCGAAATTTTGGTGAATTGAAAGCGATACAAGAGCTGGATCTTGAGGTGGAGAAGGGCAAGATTTATGGTTTTTTAGGCCCCAATGGTAGCGGTAAAACCACAGCAATTCGGATGTTGACCGGATTATTGAAACCAAGCTCCGGGGAAATTCAAGTGCTGGGGCTTAAGCTGCCACAAAATGCAGAAAAGCTGCGTTTGCGCATTGGTTATATGACCCAAAAATTTTCACTTTATGATGATTTAACCGTAAAAGAAAATTTGCAATTTGTAGCTAGAATTTATGGTTTATCCGGGCAGTTACAAAAAAAACGCATAGATGAACTATTAAACATATATGGACTGGTAAAAAATATAAATCAGTTGGCTGGGAGTATGAGCGGTGGACAAAGACAGCGGCTTGGTTTATCCGCCGCCACCTTACATAAGCCCGGATTATTGTTTTTGGATGAACCCACCTCGGCCGTTGACCCTGAAAACCGCCGTGAGTTTTGGGAGCAATTGTTTGATCTCAGTAATCAAGGCACCAGCATATTAGTTTCGACTCATTATATGGATGAAGCTGAACGATGCCATAAGTTAGCAATATTAGAGAGCGGAATTAAACGAGCAGACGGATCGCCAGAAGAACTAATGCAGCAAATGGGCGCTCACGTTGTAGAGATCCAGTCGTCAAACCTCCGCCAGCTTAAAAATGAACTGCTAAATCTGGCCGATGTAATTACAGCCGCCCAACTCGGCGCGCGCTTGCGAGTTCTGGTTAAAGATAGCATTCCCGATCCGCTGGTTTTCTTGACCCGGCAAGAATGCGTTGGCCCGGAAGACAATTTATCTGTAGTTCGGCCAAGCTTAGAGGATGTATTCGTTACCTGTACTGGAGAGGGCAGGCAATGAACTCACTATTACGAATTAGCGCTATCTTTGGCAAAGAGTTAACCCAACTCAAACGTGATAAAATGACGTTTGGTATGATAGTGATGATCCCGCTAATACAGCTCATGCTATTTGGCTATGCGATTAACACCAACATACGTCATATACCCGTTGGTGTTGTGGATTATAGCGAAACTGGCTTAAGCCGACTTTTGATACAAACCATCGCTGCAACAAAAGTGGTAAAATTTACCGCCCAGTATATTAACGCACAACAGGCGGAAGCAGCAATTGCAAGTGCTGAGGTGCGGGCTGTTTTGGTGATCCCAAAAGATATCAGCCAGAGATTAGTGCGCCATACAACAGTTGGTTTAGGGTCGCCGCCTTCGAGCGATGAAGAAACCAGTCGCCCCGTTGCCCAGTGGTTAGTTGACGGTTCAGACACGATAATAGCCGCAGCGATAAAAAGCCTAAGGAATATGCCGCTGGCGGAGTTACTCAGTAAACCCGCAAACCGCAACACTCCAACCTTTGCAGTCGCTCTGCTATATAACCCGGAGCAACGTAGCGCAGTAAACATCGTTCCAGGCTTAGTCGCCATTATCTTAACCATGACAATGATTATGTTTACATCCGCCGCCATTGTGCGCGAAAGGGAACGGGGCAATATGGAAATGCTGATAACCACCCCGGTACGGCCAATTGAATTAATGCTGGGGAAAATCATTCCCTACATATTTATTGGTGCGGTGCAAGTCGCAATTATTTTAGGTTTGGGTAATCTTATATTTAATGTACATATCAACGGTAGTTTATGGCAGTTAGCGGGTGCCACCTTATTATTTATTACCGCCAGTCTCACCTTAGGATTAGTCATTTCAACCATTGCCAAAAATCAACTGCAATCCACGCAAATGACAATATTTGTGCTACTGCCGTCAATACTATTATCCGGATTTATGTTCCCCTATGAAGGCATGCCCGTTGTGGCACAACATATATCAGAAGTACTGCCTGCGACTCACTTTATGCGCCTGATTCGTGGTGTGGTATTGCGTGATGTGGAAATTACCAATATGGCCTATGACGTTTGCTGGCTGGCTCTTTTTACATTGGCAGGTTTGATTGTGGCATCTTTTAGATTTAAGAAAAGCCTGGATTAGCGAACCTGGAGCAAAAATTATGGTAAGCGCTCAACAAACCACACTCTTGACTTTATAACATCTCGGGATGTAAGCGTTTCAGGGATGCCCTGCTGTGCTCACTTAAGTCCCCCGATAATACCCCTGTATATTGGGGGACTTAAGTGAGCACAGCAAGGTGTTCATGGAGCGCTTACAAATTATGTGCGAAAACCACTACGAGACTGTTCAGAAGTGCATCACATATAATAAAAGAACAACATCAGCATCATGACCACCAGATAAATTACAGTCATGCCGGAACCAGCCCTTACATAATCGGCAGACGTGTAGCCACCGGGCCGCATAATCAGGGCATTTACCTGATGAGTTGGCAGAACAAATGTATTGGACGCAGCAACACCCACTGTCAAGGCCGTGATTTCGGGGTTAACCCCCGCTGCCAATGCCATGTTCATGCACAAAGGCACCAGCAGAACGGTAGCACCGACGTTGGAAGTCACCAGGGTAAAGAAGGAAGTCAGCACAGCGACAACTGCCAGAAAAACAAGTGGGGAAACATCGCCAACCATGCTCACGATATTGACCGCAATGTAATTAGCGGCACCAGTTTTCTGAAATGCGAGCCCCAAGGGAATAAGCCCTGCCAGCAAAAAGACGGTCATCCAGTCAACGGCCTTATATGCCTCGTCGATGGTCAACACCTTGCTCAAAATCATAAACAAAGCGCCGCTCAGCAAAGCAATGCAAAGCTGAACGTGAAATCCCAATGCCAGGGTCAAGGCAAGAACCAAACCGGCTAAGGCCAATTTTGCCTTTTCCGGATGCATAACCTCTCCTTTGATTTCCTGAGTAAAGATAAAATCTGGCTTATCTTTTAAGATATGAAACTTCTTCCAGGCCCCTTGCATAAGAAGAGCATCTCCGGTCTGTACTTTCATTTTGGAAATACCTTCCAACAAAAGCTTACCGTTTCTGTAAAGAGCCAAGGGGTTGACGCCATATTTTTCCCGCATCCCTACTTCACGCATGGTTTTACCAACCAAGCTTGATCTCGGCGGAATCATTCCTTCCATAATACCGCTGTTATCGACAGACAATTCATCAGCAAATACTTCCAAATCATACCTGATCACCATGTTCATGTCTTCAGCCATTTTCTCGACGTTCTCCGGGGTACTGACAACCGCAATCACATCGCCAGGCAAAATTAGATCATCCCAGATGGGGGTCATAATTGTATTGCAGTTTTCCCTTGCTATCCCAACCAAGGATGAGCGATACCGAGCCCTTATTCTCATATCTTCAAGCTTCTGAGCATGGAACGTCTCCGGTACCTCCAGCTCAAATACCTTACCTATATTATTGCCGTATGTACCCATCAAATCGTTGCTTATAAAAGAAGAATCATTTTCCCCTTTTTTATTTGGCAAAATATACTTCCCTAAAAGGACAAAGTAGAGGATACCCGCTGCAACCAAAGCCACTCCCATGGGGGTGACGGTAAAAAGCCCGAATGGCTCAAAAGCTTTTTGCGTGAGTGCAGGGTGATGAGCATTGTCGGCATACCATTTTTCCATCAAGTCGTTTAGCAAAATCAACGGACTTGAGCCAACCAGGGTCAGACAACCGCCGATGATGGCGCAAAATCCCATCGGCATCAGCACTCGTGATACAGGGAAGTTCAACTGTCGGCTGATCCGAAAGGTGGCTGGCATAAAGAGTGCGGCAGCGCCAATATTCTGCATAAAACTGGAGATAAAGGCCACCGTGCCAGAAATCAGAGCTATTATCCGTGATTCACTTTTACCTGACAGTTTCAATATCTGCTTTGCCAGAATATTCATAATCCCGGTTTTATCCAGCGCAGCGCCGATGATGATCACCGCAATAATAGAAATAACCGCATTTGAGCTAAAGCCGCTGATTGCATCTTCTGCATCAATAATATTCAACAGCGGTAAGGCAACGACCATGATGAGTCCTACCACATCAACCCGCACGACGTTGGTGATAAACAATATGATAGCAATGGCCATAACCGCCAGGGTCATCCCGATCTGATGAGTAAAAACAACGCCTTCCATATATTTGGTTCTCCTTTTTATCCCGCTCAGCTTAAAGATTTTCCAATGTTCAATCTTTATAATCTTTAGCAGGTTGCATGTTGATGTCGTCGTAAAAAGTACCCAAAAAGGGCATAGCAATCCGATCTACTGCGTTGTAGCAATTTTTTAAGCACGAGGCATACCATCATGTATGGCCTCGCACCTAAAAAACCACTACCTACGCCTCTGAGTATCACTCCGTTCGCTTACCTGTATATCAAACTTTTCCCTGTCTACGCTTAGCTACTTAGCCATCCCAAGATTTTTGTCGAGTAGACTGATCTCACCATATCATTTGAAAGTCAGACAGTTACCGTGTCTCTTTATTAAAACGCCTCGTCACAAGCGACTACTACGTGCTACACCCGTCGTTCTCCCATCAATAGTGGAATCAAGCCCCTCACAGAACCGTGCTTGCGCTATTTACGCACACGGGCTTCAACAGCACACTTTACGTTAAAGAAATCACCCCAGTTTCGCCAGAATGCGTGGAGTTGGCAACGGGAAGGGGTAAAGTAATAGTCCAAACTTCTCAAAGGTCAAGCTACCTCGTTTGCCTCTGCGCCCCAGCCATTTGAAAAGCAATTGTTTCACTTCATGATAGAAGTTCCCGATGCTCTTGCGGCCGACACAAAACATCTTGCCACTCTTTGAGATGGTACGGTAATGAGTGAAGCCGAGGAAATCCGTTTTATCAGGATTTGTTAGCGACCCTACGAGAATGAAGAAAATTGGGCTTTTGAAAATGAAAGAATCTTTAGTCATGCAAATATTACCAGAGAGGCTAACATCAGGTAAAATAAAGAAAATTGAAGAAAACTTCTAATTTCATTTTCTCTAAAGAAAAAAACACCGCATTTTCAAACGGCCCAAATCCTGCCCTTTCAGGGTACGGTGACAGGATTTACATTTAATTAGCTACAATGACCTGAAGTATGATTAACAATCAATTCCCCAATCCCCCGGAATCATCCCAAAATGTTTTTGTAAAATATTTAAAGACCTTAAAATAAGGAAGGGCGGCGACCTGCAACGCTAAAAAACCATGTTTACAAGCGGGGCAACATTTCAAGGGTTAGTTCTTTCTTGTTTTTTTGTTAAGAACCATACCTACAACCCGATAAAAATCATCAACATTGATCGGTTTCGTGAGATATTCGTCAAAACCGGCTTCAATGGCTATTTTTATATCAATGGGCATAGCATTACCGCTGAGCGCAACAACAGGTATTTCTTTTGTTTCCTGAAGTTTCCTAAGTCTCAGCAAAGTTTCAAAACCATCTATACCCGGCATATTTAAATCCATTATAATAATATCGGGTTTATGTTCAACAGCAATTTTTATACCCTCCTTGCCACCCTCTGCGGTAAATAATTTCCAGTGTTCTCTTCGCTCTAAAATTACTTCAAGGAGTTGTCTATTAAACATATTGTCCTCTACGTAGAGCAATGTATAACTGCCTGTTAGAACAGTCCTTTCTCCAGGTGTTTGAGTAAGAATAGTCCCTTCCTTTTCGATTGGTGGTTCCGCAAAGGGAAGATCAATGGAAAATTTTGTTCCCTCACCGACTTCACTTTCGACATAAAGACTACCGTGCATCATCTCAACAAGCTGTTTGGTAATGGTAAGACCTATACCAGTACCCACTACTGAAGTGGCCTCGGCCCCTAAACGATTAAATGGTTCAAATAACGAGTCTATTTTATCTTTCGCAATTCCCAGACCAGTATCAACAACTTTGAGTCGCCTTTTATTGGCAAATACTTCGAATGAAAGGCTCACACTGCCACCTTCCGGCCTATTGTATTTGATTGCATTGGAAAGCAAGTTCAAGATGATTTGTCTAAATCGAATGCGATCCGCTTCCACATAAATTGACGTATCTAATTCTTCGATCAATACTTCTACATTTTGGGACTCAGCCATTTGGCTTAATAGCTCGACAGATTCATTCACAACAGAGGCCATACAAACAGGCTCAATAAACATGTGTAAGCCTCCTGACTCTATTTGAGTCAGATCAAGGACATCATTAATGAGCCGTAGAAGATGTTCCCCAGACAGGAGAACTTTCTCTAGATGATTTTTTTGTTGAACATTTAAGGGGTCTTTTTTATCACTGTACAGAAATTGCGAAAAACCGATAATTGAGTTCAGAGGAGTCCGTAATTCATGACTCATACTCGCAAGAAATGCCGATTTAGCCTGATTTGCATTTTCTGCAGCCTCCTTTGCTTGTTTTAAATCCTCACTCACTTGCTTGAGCTCAGTAATATCTGTCACCAGGGCAAATGAACCTATCTCCCGACCTTTTTCATCAATAAATGGCGTGGAGTTAAACAAACATGGGACATTCATCTTGTCAGGTCGACATAACGATATCTCATAGGCCCCCGTTTCTCTTTCTTGACAATTAGCAATATGGTCTTCAAAAATGTTGCGATTTGCCTCGTCAACAAAATCAAAAATTGAATGTCCTATAATGTTTTCCGGTGATCTATCAAGAATGAGACAAAGAGCTTCATTAACCTCTACGGTTTTAGCCTGTTGGTCGATGAACAAAAAACCTTCATTGGCGGTTGTTAATATTTTTTGAAGGCGGTTCTCACTTTCTTTAAGTGCAACATTGGTTTTCTTTTGAATGGTAATATCATCTTTAACTGCTACAAAATTAGTTATCTCATGTTGTTTATTAAATATGGGTGATATGGAAGCCGCTTCCCAATATTTTGAACCATCTTTTTTTTTGTTGCATATTTCACCATGCCAATCTCTTCCAGCCAATATCGTCGACCACAGCTCCTTATAAAAACTTTGCGGTTGCTCCCCTGCATTTAAAATACGTGGGTTTTGACCAAGCACCTCCTCTGCTGTATATCCCGAGACCTCTTCAAATTTTGGATTGACATATGTTATATTTCCATCAAAATCTGTTATCAAAACAGAGGCAGAGCTGTGAGTAACAGCAGCAGAGAGCTTTTTCAGTTCATGGGCATCTGCATAACGCCCAAGGATCCCCCTGCGTGTATACCAAAAAAGGAAAAAGGCTACACCCCAAATAGCCAGCAAGGTAGCAATGACCAAGTGCTTATCTTGAACCTCTTTTAAGAATCCTATAAACGAGACGGAATGATTTGTTTGTGAGTGGATTAGCACCAACTGCCAACCAGGCAAAGAGTTAATTCCCGCTGTCTCAAGATGCAATGAATTGTTTTTACTGTCCAGTGCGACAGCGTCCGAGATTTTTGTTAAACCAGTCCAATTCCATGGCCCATCGCCAAACTTGTGATTCTCTTTAAGTGCACTGGCCGCATCCTCTTGAGGTTTCCACAACCAATTCAAGTGATATCTTTTATCACTGCTGAAAATAATCAAACCAGCTGGAGCTACCAGATTTAAAATAACACCCTTATGATTATCTGCAAATTTTACAATAAATTGTTCAACGGATAATCTAACAACAATAACTCCTTTAGCGCCTGCCCTTTGATTTTCATATATTGGCTGACTGAGATAAATTCCTATTTTGCGGGAGGTATCGACAATTGCAGCATAAACGGAAGGGGTTCCCGAAATTGCCTCTTTAAAATAAGGCTGTAAAGCATAATTGTTGCTAACAAAACTATTGGAATCTTTTCTATTACTCGAAGCGACAACAGTTCCAACCTGGTTTAACAGATAACAGACATCCGCCTCTAAAATTTCCTTAGCAAAATCGAGATGAGAATTGGTTATTTGCAGTGAATTTTCAGATGGGTTGATAAGTGGTGGCAAGAAATCACTGTCTTGTGCCAGCAATTTCATGTGTTTTATCAAAAAGGAAAGATGAGAGTTTACATGCTGTAGGTTTACAGAAAAAACGTCCTTTTCCTGTTCATAATAAAAATTTTGTTTAAGTATCATCTCGGTTCTCAAATAGAAAAAAGCCCCGAGTAGAGAACAGAGTATAATTGATAAAGCCATTAACCTTACCCAAATTAATGCTTTATGTTTCGGAAAAAGGAAAAAGGAAAAAAATTTTAGCATTGGTATTAACTCGGTGTTTAATATATTGAAAGATTAAATACACATACCGTAAAGAGAAAATAATCATCCCTGATATCCGCTAACTTAGGGAAGGTGATGATTTTACACTTATATTGGGAGGTATATACCTACATCTTGCCATTAACACAAAAAGCTTGTTATCTATGCTAAATTTTTGGTTGAACAAGAGATTCATGCAACTACGAGACAGAGCAAAGTCTTTGACAACCCTTTACAAATTATAATCCCGGCGACACAGTCGCCGGGAACAACTAATAATTAAAGATGATATCATGTAAATCGCTGATTGAGAAGCTGTAATTCATTCAGATGTTCAAGGACGAGACCATGTCAAATGGAAACTGGATCAAGCTGAATTATCAAGTTTCTTTTCAGGATAGTGCTCGAACATGCGGCCATGGCGTTGAATATGATAACGAAATTCCTCCGGAATGCCGTGCAATTCCTCGATCGAGTAATACTAGGGTAGGATTGATATAAAAAAATAAGGCAGACAGCCAAATACTAAATTTGATCACAATTGAACATAGATCTACGTGTAAGGAAACATTTTCGCTATCAAAACCCAAATGTAACTATTCAACAACACTCCATCTTCGCCCATTCAGAGGTGTTCTCAAATAGCACCTATAGCCTCACTAAATGAACGAATATGAAGCACAGCTGAACAGTTACGATCCTGAATTTGGGGTAATTTCTTGCCTTAGCGAAATAGTCACACCCCAATAACATAAATAAAAGGGGCTTTCAAGTTTCCTTGAAAGCCCCTAGCACTACTGGTCGGGATGAGAGGATTCGAACCTCCGACCACTTGACCCCCAGTCAAGTGCGCTACCAGGCTGCGCTACATCCCGATCAAAATTAAGTAAATATATTTCTTATGCCAATTAGTTCTGACTTTATTAGGTGTAGAAAATCAGCATAATCTTTCTGGGTCTTTTTATTTGATTTATTGAATTTTGCCAAGGCTTTTTTAGTGCCTGCTATTGTTAATCCATCATTTTGGATCAACTTTTTAATCAAATTAATATTTTCAATATCAATTTTTCTATAAAGGCGCTGTTTGGAGTTGGCACGATGAGGTTTAAGCAACTTAAATTCGGTTTCCCAATATCGTAATGTATGAGATTTAATGCCCGTCAAGTCACATACTTCACCGATTTTATAATACTTTTTTGCGGGTAAGCTATCTAAAGTTCTCACGTCATCAGACTCAAAATGTCCTTAAAATAATTTAACAGCTATTATCATTCACCTTTTCACGAACAATCTTACTGGGCTTGAATGTAACAATACGCCGTCTTGATATTTCCAATGTTTCTCCGGTTTGCGGATTTCTACCCTTTCGTGAAGACTTATCTCTAACCTTAAATGTGCCAAAATTTACAAGTTTGACGTCTTCACCGTCCAAGAGAGTTTGCTTAATACAGGAGAAAAAAGTATCTACCAAATCTCCAGCATCATTTTTGGATAAACCAATTTGGTCGTTGACTGCCTGCCCTAAACCCTGTCGGGTTAAATTTCTACCTATAGTCACTAATTATGCCTCCCGTAACTGTCCAGAAAATTTCTTTAAAACAAAATTAATAACTTTATTATGAACCTTACTCACCGCCTTATCACTGAGAGTAATCGTCTCGGAGTGATAGTTGATCGAAAGGGCAACACTTTTCTGCCCCTTTGGAATAGGATTACCGCTATAAACGTCAAAAATTTCGACATGTTTCAAAAACTTAAAGCCACCAGCTTCGATGGACGCTGCAATCTCACCTGCGCCAATTATATCATCTACAATCACAGCCAAATCCCAATTAACAGATGGGAAACGGGACAAGGGCTCAAATGATATTTCTCGTTTGTTGGCAATGGCCAGGACGTCAATATCTAAATCGATGAAATAAGTATCTTGTTTTATGCCAAAATTCTTCAAGGTAAACTTATTAATTTCCCCCACCCCCCCCACGACATTATCACCAGCCTTCACCGTTATAAATTGATTGACAACCGCATAGGAGGGACAACAAAGCTCAGTAGTAAAAGTATAGCTATCAACAACTGCCTCTTGCATGATTGCTTCAGCACATCCTTTGACATCATACAAATCAACTTGATCTACCCCAAAATGAACCGGGCTACCAGCATGACGGCGGCCACAAAAAACACCTGCAAGTCGTGTTATCTCCCGAGGCTGATCTTGACCATCCTCGGGCCAAAAAACCTTTCCCAACTCAAAAAGTCCAAAATCGTTATTTTGACGGTTCAAATTATGACGGGCATTTTCTAAAAGTCCTGGCAATAGCATTGTCCGCATAATCCCTTGTTCCTCAGTGAGGGGATTAAGAATGGCTACATGCTTTCGGAGTGAGTCATCTTCACCCAAACCCAATTTATCAAAATAATGAAGATCCGTGAAGCTATAATTTATGGCTTCAGAATAACCTTTAGAAGTCATAATTCGGCCTAGTTTACGCCGCAAAATCCGACTTTCATTTTGACCAGAAAAACTCATGGGAACCATGGGCAAAGAGGATGGAATTTCATCGTACCCCCTCAGCCGAGCTATTTCCTCAACAAGATCAATCTCACGCTCTAAATCTACTCGAAAACTAGGAGGATTCACCTGCAATGTGTCATCATCCACCTTAATAGTCGAAATATCGATTCCATTCAAATAAGCGCTTATTTCTGCCGGACTAAAGTCATCCCCCAAAAGCTGGCTGGTTCTGCCTACCCTAAGGTTAATTGACGCTGTGGGAACAATATCAACCTTATAATCGACAAGCCCGCCAGAGGTTTTAGCACCACTAAACTTAATCATCAGTTCAGCAGCTCTTTCAAGGGCATAAATTGTGCCTTGCGGGTCGATGCCACGCTCAAATCGGTATGATGCATCAGACGGTAACTTCAAATTACGGGCAGTACGACGAATACTGATCGGATTGAAATAGGCGCTTTCCAGCAGCACATCCGTAGTCTGTTCGTCCACTTCTGAATCTTTGCCACCCATAACGCCTGCAACAGCCGCAGGTTTCTCTGCATCACAGATGAGCAGCATATCTGAATCAAGTTTACGTTCGACATTATCCAGAGTGGTAATTATTTCGCCGTCTAAGGCTTTTCGAACAACAATTTTACCACCGGCAAGCTTATTATAATCAAAGGCGTGTATGGGCTGACCACACTCCAACATCACAAAATTGGTAACATCAACTATATTATTAATGGGCCGCAGTCCAACAGTCTGCAAAAGTTGCTGCATCCACTCAGGAGAAGGACCAATTTTGACATTTTCAAGCAAGCGAGCTGCATAACGTGGACACGCCTCAGTATCAAGCACTTCAACAGAAAAAGGAGCCGGTTTAAGTGATGAATCCTTGCCCTCCTCGATAACCGGCAGCCTGAGTTTGGTACCGCTAAAACCGGCAACTTCACGGGCTATACCAATAACACTGGCGCAATCAGGACGATTAGGGGTGAGATCAATTTCAATTAAGGTATCGGATAGATCCAAGGCTGTGATTAATGAAGCCCCATCCTGACAAGTTTCAGGTAGTTCAATAATCCCGGCGTGACTGTCATTTAAGCCCAATTCCTTTTCAGAACACAGCATTCCCTCGGACACTTCGCCACGCATTTTAGATTTTTTGATTTTAAAACCTTCCGGCATGGTTACACCAGGCAGGGCGATGGCAGTCAGCATCCCTTCTGTAACATTTGGAGCACCACAAACTACTCTTTTTTGTTCAGAACCAACCTGAACATCACAAAGTGATAATTTATCAGCATTGGGATGTTTGGCAACTTTTATAACCTTGGCGACCTTGATGTCAGCCAAAGATTCAAATAAAGGCGTAACCGCATCCACTTCCAGGCCCAACATTGTTAAACGATCAGCCAGTTTATCTACCGACAGATCAAAATCAACATATTGTTTAAGCCAATTAATGGTAAATTTCATTTTTATATTATACGGGAGGAAATAAAAAAGAGATTAGAATTGCTTTAAAAAGCGCAGATCATTCTCATAGAAAAGACGAATGTCTGTAATGCCATACTTAAGCATTGCGATACGTTCCACCCCTAAGCCAAAGGCGAATCCACTATATTCATCTGGATTATATCCTACCTTTTTAAAAACATTAGGGTCAATAAGTCCAGCACCCAGTATTTCCAACCAGCCCGTCTGTTTACAGACCCGGCATCCCTTTCCTTTACAAAGAACGCAGGCAATATCAACCTCGGCACTAGGCTCAGTAAAGGGGAAATAGCTGGGGCGAAAGCGAATAGCAATGTCTTCATCAAATATTTTGCTTATAAAAACCCTTAAAATCCCCTTTAAGTCAGCAAAAGAAATATTGCGATCAACCAGGAATCCTTCCACCTGATGAAACATTGGGGTATGGGTAATATCTGAATCACATCGATAAACTTTACCTGGCGCAATCATGCGAAGCGGTGGACTTTGCCTCTCCATGGTTCTAACCTGCATGGGTGAAGTATGTGTACGCAACAAAACATTATCACTGACGTAAAAGGTATCATGCATATCCCTGGCAGGATGATGCTTCGGGATATTCAGACCTTCGAAATTATAGAAATCAAGCTCAATATCCGGGCCTTCAGCCACCGTAAATCCGAGACGTTCAAAGATGGAGCATATTTCCTCCATGACCTTGGTTACAGGATGTAATTTACCAGCTTTATCCGTACGGCCCGGCAGGGTTAAATCTAGTGTTCCCCCAACCTTACCTACACCTTCACTTTCGCCGCCACTTAGCAGGTTTTTTCTGGCACCATAGACCTCATCAAGCTCACGCTTGATTTCATTAGCCAGCTTACCAAGTATCGGCCTCTCCTCTTTGGAGGCTTGACCAAGCTTGCGCATTAAAGAAGAAAACAGCCCCTTACGGCCAAGGAATCTTACCCTAACACTCTCTAAATCATCAGCGTCAGCGCAGTCAGCAATACTTGCGGCAGCATCTTCTTTAATTTTAAGAAGTTCTTCTTTCATTAGCAGAAACTGCCGTCAATTAGCAGGATGCCAACTTAACAACTTGGGAAAAAGCATTAGCGTCAACAATAGCTAAATTTGACAATACCTTACGATCCAAATCAACATTGGCTTTTTTCAAACCACCCATCAATTTACTGTAAGAGGTACCATTAATTTTGGCTGCCGCAGAAATTCTAGCAATCCAAAGTCTCCGAAAATCACGCTTTTTCTGGCGACGATCACGGTAAGCATAGCACAAAGCTCTATCAACTGCTTCAGAAGCAGTTCTGATTAAACGATGACGACCACCAACATATCCTCTGGCCATCTTTAAGATCTTATTTCTTCTGCGACGCGCCTTAAATCCACGTGTAACTCTAGGCATCGTATTCTCCTTAAATAATTGTATTTTAGCTTCAATTCAAAATTTTTTACAACGGAATATTGATGGCGTCGTAAAAACTATAATTCTCTTATTCTTCGTCATTCCCGCTTCTGCGGGAAGACGGGATTGGGTACTTTTTACGAGTCCATCAATATTAAATATAGGGTAACATCCTCTTAACACTCTTGGTGTTAGTCGAATCAAGCACAGTACTCTTGCGAAAACCCCTTTTACGTTTAGTGCTTTTCTTAGTCAAAATATGACTGGCGAAGGCCTTATTACGAACTATTTTACCGGAAGCTGTGACCTTAAAACGTTTGGCCGCACCACGGTTTGTTTTCATCTTTGGCATAACAAATTCTCCTAGCTTATTATTATTTCGGCCCGATATACATTACCATCTGTCGACCTTCCATTTTAGGTTCCTGCACCACAACTGCTATATCTTCTAGGGCTTCTGCCATCATCTTCAAGGTTTTAAATCCCTGACTATCGGCATATACAATCTCACGCCCCCTAAATCTTACGGTTATTTTAACCTTATTTTTGCTCTCAATAAATTTTCTTATATTTTTAATCTTAAAATCAATGTCGTGTTTTTCGGTCTTGGGGCGAAGCTTTATTTCCTTTACTTCCACCACAGACTGCTTCTTTTTAGCTTCGGCCTGTTTTTTACTTTGTTCATAACGATACTTGCCATAATCCATAATTCTACAAACAGGCGGATCGGAGTTCCCGGATACTTCAACTAAGTCAAGTCCAACATTTTCAGCCTTACCCAAAGCCTCTCCCAGTGCCAAAACACCTAACTGCTCACCTTCTTCCGAGATAACCCTAACGGTTCGACTTTTTATCATTTTATTGATATTAGCCCTGACTTCTCTACCTTTATTCACCTTCTTTCGGCCTTTGATACTCCACCTCCTAAATAACTTTTTTCAATAAAAATGACATATTCCCGCGACTTAATCAATTACAGGTACACAACCTTCCAGATGTATCAAATTAATAAAATCTTCCACCGGCATAGGAGGAAGATTTTTGCCATCTTTAAGACGCACAGTCAAGGTATTATTTTCAACCTCTTTGTCGCCAATAATTACCATATACGGAAGTTTACTCAACTGTGCTTGCCGTATTTTATAATTCAACTTCTCATTACGTAAATCTTTTTCAACCCTAACGCCAGCTTTTTTTAGGGTCACATATAAATGTTCGGAATACTCAAGTTGCGCATCAGATATATTAAGTATCCTAGCCTGAACCGGAGCGAGCCACAAAGGAAAAGCTCCAGCATAATGTTCAATTAAAACTCCAAAAAATCGTTCCAATGACCCCATCAAGGCCCGATGAATCATAATAGGCTGGTGGTCATGTCCATCTTCACCAGTATAGGAAATCCCAAAACGCTCCGGCAAATTAAAATCTACCTGGATTGTTGAGCATTGCCATGCCCGACCTAAAACGTCCTTAATTTTAATATCAATCTTGGGGCCATAGAAAACACCTTCGCCAGGATCGATTTCAAAGTTCATACCTTTTTTTTCTAACGCAAGTTTCAAGGCCTCTGTGGCCTGGTCCCAATTTTCATCACTACCAACTGACTTTTCAGGCCGAGTAGACAGGTAAACTTCATATTCTGTAAAACCGAAGGTTTTAAGAATCTTCATATTAAGATCAAGAATATTATAAATCTCTTGCTCTAGCTGACCGGGAAGGGTAAAAATATGTGCGTCATCCTGCGTAAAGCCCCTGACTCTCATTAAACCATGCAAGGCACCAGTACGTTCATAACGATATACAGTGCCGAGCTCGCACCAGCGAATGGGGAATTCCCGATAGCTTCGTTTCCGTGATTTGTAAATGGCAATGTGAAAAGGACAATTCATGGGTTTGATTTGGTAACTTACCTCATCAACGTCCATGGCCGAAAACATATCATCGACATAAAAATCTAGATGACCAGAAGTCTGCCATAAATCTCGCTTGGCAATCTGCGGGGTGTAGAGCAATTCATAATCATGCCGATAATGCTCGTCTTTCCAAAAGTCTTCTATCTGGCGACGAATCCTCGCCCCTTTGGGCTGCCATAAAATCAGTCCTGGGCCAACTTGATCACTTATAGTGAAAAGCTCTAGTTCCTTGCCCAAACGACGGTGGTCACGTTTTTTGGCCTCTTCAAGAAGATTGATGTATCGCCGCAAAGCCTTATTATCAGGAAAAGCTGTACCATAAATACGTTGCAACATGGCATTTTTCTCATCACCACGCCAATAAGCTCCGGCAAGCTTAATAAGCTTAAAGGCTTTAATCCATCCACTGTGCGGCAGATGCGGCCCCCGGCATAAATCAACAAAGCCACCTTGCTCATATAATGAGACTGCCTCCGCCTCATCAATACTATCCAAGAGTTCGAGTTTATATTTTTGCCCCTTTCTCTTGAATAGTGACGCAGCTTCGTCTTTTGTTACTTCCGTTCTAATAAATGGCAGATTCGCAGAGATAATCTCCTGCATCTTCGCCTCAATTTTCTCTAAATCATCAGATGAAAAAGAGGTTTCCTTCTCAAAATCGTAATAAAAACCATCTGCGATTGCGGGCCCAATAGTAACCTGCACCCCCTCGCCAAACAGATCGATTACGGCCTGAGCCATAACATGAGCCGTACTGTGGCGCAATATCTCCAGCCCTTGCGGGCTATCAATAGTTATTGGCTCAATGACGGTATCTTCACACAATGCAGCTGACAAATCTAATAATTCATGCGGGGTTTTAACTGCCACAACTTTTTTTCTGAGTTTATTAGAGCATAGTGCCCTAACTGCCTCAGCGACCGTAACACCGGAAGTCATCGGCTGCTCAGCCCCATCAATTACAGAAAGATTAATCGTCATTTTATTTTTCATTAACCCCAATGGCAAAAAAAAGAAACCAGACTCGTAAATCTGGTTTTAAAGCAAAGAATACTTAAACAAAAAATGATAATGGTAGGCACGAGCGGAGTCGAACCGCTGACTTCTTGCATGTCGAGCAAGCGCTCTAACCAACTGAGCTACGCGCCTATTCTAGATGTAAATCAGAAAGGGAGAAATACAAGCTCCAAACAATCCGAAACAGTTAACAATTTTTACATACTAAGTCAAGAATTATATAACGTTAGTCGGTGTTTGCGGTATTGTGGTGTACCATACGTACAATCGAACTGTTTCGGCCAAAATCAATTACTTTTTTTGTTTATTGTTACCATGGCCCCAAGAGCACCCTGTTCAACAATCAGCCTGATATCAGCACATATTTGCGGTATTTTTTCAGAGATGACCTTTCGTTCATCCTGATTAAATCTGCCCAGAACAAAATCACTGACAGACATCAATCCTGGTGGACGGCCAATTCCTACTCTAACCCTGGTAAATTTTTTATCCCCTAAATGGCTAATCAGTGAAGCAATTCCATTGTGACCACCCGCCCCCCGATTGACCACAACTTTAACTCTAGCCAGATCGAGGTCAAGATCGTCATGTACAACTATTATATCTTCACTGGCAACACGATAATAAGACGAAATCATACCCACCGCCAAACCGCTCTCATTCATAAACGTTTCCGGCTTCACCAACACAGCAGATTTTCCCCACAATGTTGACTTAAGAACTTGTGCTTGCCACTTGGAACCAGAGAAGGGTGAGTCGACTTGTTCCGCCAAGTAATCAAGCACCTGAAAGCCTATATTATGACGTGTGCTCCGGTATTTTTCTCCCGGATTTCCCAGACCAACTATTAAGCGCATAACACGAACCTTAACACCAACGTCCTAACATAAAAAAACCGAGAAAAAATAAATTAAAACTTTTTCTCGGTTTTTTATTGGGACAATGACATAGCAGTATTTTTTAAGCTTGGGCTGCGTCTCCGCCTTCTACTGCTTCCTCAGCATCCGCATCCTCATCCTCAGCTCTTGACTTAGAAATTTCCTGTACAACTACGCAGGTTTCATCCTTGTCATTCAATATCTCGACACTGTCTGGAATAGCAAGATCCCCACAATGCAGACGATCACCAATCCCTAAGCCAGAAACATCTATCTCAATAAAATCAGGGATGTCAAGAGCAAGCCCCTTCAATGCTACTTTGGCATGAAATACATTCATCTCGCCGCCCAGTTCAACACCCTTAGCATTACCTGAATATTTAATAGCTACATCAAGAACCATTGGTTGATCCATGTCAACTTCACAGAAATCAATATGCAGCAGAGTGTCGTCAACAGGCTTCGTCTGGATTTCTTTGACCATAACGTGCCGCTTGGTCGCCCCATCAATTTCCAAGCCAAAAACAGCATTCCGACGTTGCATTTCCAGAAGCGTATTAGTAAGTATTTTTGTATCAAACTTTAATGATACCGGCACCGTTTTAGGACCGTATAAAACGGCAGGTGTACCACCTGCCCTTCTCAAATTACGTGCCGATCCCTTACCAAACTCATTCCTGACTTGAGCACTTAAATCATATTGTAACATTTGCCAAAACCTCCTAGCCGGACCTGCCGGAACTATATTAATACTATTTTTTGAAAATTACCGACCAACTCTTCATACAAACAGAGAACTGACCGAGTCTTCTGAATTTATACGTTTGATCGCTTCACCAAGCATCTTGGCAACCGAAAGGACCTTTATTTTTTTGCATTTACGGGCCTCTTCACTCAATGGAATACTGTCCGTAATGACCAATCGCTTAATACTTGATGCCTCAAGCCGCTCAATAGCCGGGCCAGACAAAACCCCATGTGAACAACAGGCGTAAACATCTTTTGCCCCTTCTTTAAGCAGAATATCAGCAGCAGAACAAAGAGTTCCAGCAGTATCAACCATATCATCAAGCAAGATTGCAGTCTTGCCCTTTACATCACCAATTACATTCATGGCCGCACATTCATTGGCCCGCTCACGACGTTTATCAATGATAGCCATATCCACGTCTAGACGCTTAGCAAAAGCTCTAGTCCTCTCAACGCCGCCAGCATCCGGAGAAACCATTATTACATTTTCAAACTCATCATCAATGTGATCCAGTAGAATAGGCGCCGCATAAAGATTGTCCACAGGGATATTAAAAAATCCCTGAATCTGGCCAGCATGTAAGTCCATGGTAAGTACACGTCTAACACCTACTACCATCATTATTTCAGCAACAACTTTAGCCGTGATCGGAACCCTTGGCGCAACCTTACGATCCTGGCGGGCATAACCATAATATGGCAAAACTGCAGTAATCCTTCTGGCGGAAGCTCGTCGCAAAGCATCAACCATAGTCACCAACTCCATCAAGTGATCATTTACCGGAGTACAGGTGGGCTGAATAACAAAAATATCACGACCACGAACATTTTCTTTAATTTCAACGAAAATTTCACCATCACTAAAGGTTCTAACCTCAGCAACAGAAACGGGCACTTCTAAATATTGACAAATTGCTTCTGCCAGAGGTCGATTAGCATTCCCTGTAAATATCTTCATTTCCTTAAGCATTGTCTATATCCTTTTCACTGCCACTTACTGGCTATATTTTTATGAAAATTGGCTGGGGCGGTAGGATTCGAACCTACGAATGCAGGCGTCAAAGGCCTGTGTCTTACCGCTTGACGACGCCCCAATAAAACTTATAACTCCAGGAACAACGACAGAGCAAAATGGCCGTTTACAGGGCCTACCCGGATAGTTTTTGTTACCGTACTCTTAGGTGGATACTGGCCGAGTCAAAAAAACTCCGTTATATCTTTCATTAAAAACATTATAACTCGCCTCAGCCTCTGTCCGCCGAACAAACACGCCAAAAACAGTGGGGCCACTGCCGGACATCATGGCAAGGCACGCTCCCCGCCTTTGCAACTCATCTTTAATATTTTTGATAACTCCATAACGTCGAACAGTCACGGTTTCGAGATCATTAAAAGGAAACTCTGCGCCACATTTTTTAAGAACTGTGGACATACCTGTCGGAAATTCATTTTCTAAGGATTTTGAATAGCCGCCAAACATATATGGCTTGGCTGCAATTGTCAATCTAAAATTCTCATAAGCCCATTTAGTTGAAACAGCAAGGCCCGGATTAACTAATAATATCCAACAGTCGGTGATAGAATCTATATTCCTTAAAGAAGTGCCAATACCAGTGGCATAGGCGGCACCATTCTTACCGACAAAAAAAGGTACATCAGCCCCAAGCACGGACGCTAATCCCAGCAAATCATCTTCAGCCAGATCCGTACCGAATAAATCGTTAAGTCCCAAGAGAGTGGCAGCAGCGTCACTACTCCCTCCGCCAAGTCCTGCCGCTACGGGAATGCGCTTGTCCAACGTTATCTGAACTCCCGCCGAAATTCCCGTGTAATCGAAAAAAGCCTGGGCTGCCTTGTATATTAAATTATTCTCATCCTCGGGAAGGTCTATCCCCGGACAGCGCAACTCGATATTTTTAAAGTCGAAATTTATTTTTAATTTCAGATGATCTGCCAGATCAAGCTTCTGCATGACCGTCTCGATGTCATGATATCCATCGACACGTCTTCCGCAGATTCTGAGTACCAGATTAATTTTGGCTGGTGCCAAAAGTTCAAGCTCCGAGCTAACCATAGGCGCCCCTGAGGGTCTGTAAGGAAATAACCTGGCTGACATTACGCTTAGATTTGAGCCAGGTTTGGATGCGGCGATTGAACAAAACCGCAGGCGTAGCAGGGATACGTTGAGGATTTCGGAGTCTACGCTTACCTGTGATTGAGTCGCATCCAAAGATGACCAGAAGAT
>CAYTNB010000016.1:0-24693 GCA_964439085.1 uncultured Desulfobulbia bacterium
GCCGAAATCGGCTGGTGGAGGGCTTTTTCTCCGCGGAGCGGCTTCGTCCAACAATAAAGTCGATATTTTGATTCCTACCAAGAAGGTATTTGTCGTTATTTGTTGGGAAATAACCACCCCAAAAAATATATGAATCAATGTGTAAATTACGTATAGTTTCCGTTATACTAATTGACCACTTTTCTGAAATAGTAAGAACAGATAAACCATAAAACTTTGACTTATATTTTGAAATTTCTAAAATAATATCACTCTGTTCAATCCCTCTATTTTCATCCTTTCGCAAAAAATAATCAATTAAGTGGAAATCAATAATTTTAATTCTATAATTGAATAATTTCAGAAATGATGCAATCGATAATATCCCATAGCTTGCTTCTATCGGTAAATCACCTAATAATTGACCAGCATTTTTGTGCATAGAATCCCAAAATTTTTTTTCTATACACAGACTTTCTCGATAATCCGTAAACCTACTAAACAATGGGGGCTGAATTAGAACAAGGTCATATTTGTTACAAGCACAAATTGTATTTTCCATATACTTCTCCTAATCATTAAATTAACATATCGGTATAACTCGCAAATATTTACTACCGAACAAAGAGTATGCGCCCTAAAACACGTAATCCCAGTCACTTTTAGGGGGCAATAAAATTTTTATTCTATCATGTTCGCAACATAATACTATCTAATATAGGGTATAGTCATCTTTTTTGCTTGATAAAAAGGACAGTATTATATATTGTATATTGCAGGTGAACATATGTTCGTGATTTGGCAATTTCTCATCGTGAAAAAAGGGGGATTACATGCAGAAACCAAAACTTCTCGATCAGTTGCGTAATGCTATTCGCTATAAACACTATAGTATTCGTACTGAAGAATGTTATACCTACTGGGCCAGGAAATATATTTTGTTTCACGGTAAGCGTCATCCCGCTGAGATGGGTTGTGAAGAGGTTAGTCAATTTTTAACTTATCTTGCTGTTAATAGAAAAGTGGCTGCATCAACTCAAAATCAGGCTTTCAGTGCTCTATTATTCTTTTATAGATATATTTTAAAAAAAGACCTTGGACTGCTTGAAAATGTTACTAGAGCCAAGAAACCAATAAAACTTCCGGTTGTTTTCACTAAGGAAGAGGTAAGATCGATATTGCTTCAGTTGGAAGATACTACTAAATGGCTGATGGCCAATTTGCTTTATGGTGCAGGTTTAAGGCTGAGTGAATGCCTGGCATTGCGAGTCAAAGATGTTGATTTTGGATATAAACAAATTGTGGTTAGAAATGGCAAGGGTAGTAAAGATCGAATAACTATGCTACCTACATATATTATTGGCAGGCTTATTCTTCATCTTGAGAAGTTTCAAAAGCTCCATGCCTTTGATTTGAAACGTGGGTTAGGTAGTGTTTATTTACCATACGCCCTGGAACGAAAATACAAGGTGGCTGACCGGGAGTGGGGATGGCAATATGTCTTCCCCGCTACTAAAATATCCACCGATCCGAGAAGTGGTGTTAGGCGGCGTCACCATCTTGGAGGGAATGTCCTCCAACGCGCTATCAAGAAGGGAATTCGTGCTGCAGGTATTACAAAGCCAGGGAGTTGCCATTCCTTGCGACATAGTTTTGCAACACATCTTTTGGAATCAGGCTATGATATTCGTACTGTCCAGGAGCTACTCGGGCATAAAGATGTTAGCACAACTATGATTTATACTCATGTTTTAAATAAAGGAGGCAGGGGAGTCACGAGTCCTGCTGACTCTCTTTTTTCTGATCAGGTAAATTAATATGTATGAGGAATTAACCGAGCGGCAAAGAAGCGTAGTGGAACATATACGCACTTACCAGGTAAAATATGGTATTTCTCCTACCGTCCGTGAAATTTGTTCCCATCTTGGACTCAAAGGCCCAGCCGGTGTGCATCGAGTACTCCGTAAATTGGTTGAGAAAGGGGTGATTATGGCTGCGAATGGTAAAAAACGGTCATGGCTTTTGGCCTCCGGTCCGGCAAGAAAGACGGTTCCTGTTCTCGGTGCTATTGCAGCTGGCAGGCCCATCGATGCAATAGGCAGTCATGAGGAGGATTTGCCACTGGATCCAGGACTGTTTGGGAGTGACAATTGTTTTGCTCTCGTTATAAAAGGTGATTCTATGGTGGAAGCCCACATAATCGAGGGCGATCTGGCCATAATCCAGCCTCAAGCAACTGTGCAAAATAATCAGATCGCTGCCGTGATGGTTGAAGGGCTATTGATGGAGGCCACACTGAAAATTTTCAAAAAGAAAAAGAACAGAATCGAGTTACATGCAGCAAATTCTGCCTATGAACCATTAATTTATGAAGGAGAATCGCGGGGAAAGGTGTGGATTGTTGGGAAATTGGTTGGGGTCGTGCGAAGGCCTGTTTGATAGCTCTGCTCATCTAGAAAACCGCTTGGTTTGCTTGAAAATTAATTCAAAAAATGGTCGTCTAAATTTTATAATCATAAGCTCGTTTTACAATGTGAGATATTACTCTCCGACCTCCGCTTCCAGTAAAAAATATTACTCAACTACACTATTATGATTAGTAGGGTAGGGGAGTACTCAAACTGTATCAGCCCCCTAGTAGTAATTTCAGTCCTTTCATCTCAAATATAGTCTCGTTAAATATATTTTTTCATTTCCTCCCACTGTATATAGTGAATATCTCCGTATGTGGTACGCTTTATATGGTATATCTTTTTATTCTTCCTGTAATATTAGACTGTTATGAATTTGCGGTTGACATGCCATGAAAATATTTTTTCTTGACATGTCAGCGTTGATTTAACTATACAGTAGTATGAAGTGGTATAAAGTGGGGTATGTGGGAAATTAGTGTGGTGCTAGTGCATTAAAGGGGATGAAAATGCCTGAGGGTATGCTTCAAAATCCCGTGAATCATTTTCGCGGACGCTCAGAACACAGTTTGGATGGCAAGGGACGTTTGAGTATTCCGGCCCGTTTCCGTGATGCTCTCCGTAAACAATATGATGAACGTCTTATGATAACCCCCTGGAATAAATGCCTGCGTGCCTATCCTCTGCCGCAATGGGAAAAGCTGGAAATGACCTTGCTTGCCAACCTGCGGGAGCACCCCGATCCTGCCATGAAGAAAATGATCAACTACATGATTGGCGGTGTGGTGGAGTGCGCCCTCGATAAACAGGGGCGGGTTCTTCTATCTCCTCTGTTACGGGAGGAATGTTGCATTGGCAAGGAAGTTGTTCTAAGTGGGGTAATGACTTATTTCGAAATTTTGGACAAGAAGTCCTGGGAGCTTGATAATAAGCCTACTCCGGAAGATTTTGCAAGCTTTGAGGTTAACTTACTGAAATCAGGTCTTCTATAATTGGGAGAAAATGTGATCCATCGTCCCGTACTGCTGACAGAGGCAGTTGATCTGCTTGATCCCCATTCCGGTGGCATTTATGTGGACGGTAATCTGGGAATGGGGGGACACAGCCGTGAAATTTTAAGGCGTTCAGCGCCGACGGGACGGGTTATCGGCTTTGATTGGGATGAGGCGGCCCTTGATATGGCTCGCCAAAATCTGGTGGAGTTTGCTGACCGAATTGATTTCGTTCATGATAATTTTGCCGCCCTGCCTGAGAAGTTGCTTGAACTGGGAGTAAGAAAAATTGATGGTTTGCTACTTGACTTGGGACTTTCGTCATTCCAGTTGGATGGCGGTGAGCGGGGGTTCAGTTTTCAGGGATCACAGCCTTTGGATATGCGAATGGATCAACGCTATGGGCTTACGGCAGCTAAATTATTGAACACGGCCAGTGTAGATGATCTGGCAGATATCTTTTATCACTACGGTGAGGAGCGGCAGGCTCGGCGCATAGCTTCTTTTATAGTTGAATACCGCCGCAAGGAAAAATTTGCTAGTACCGATCAGTTGGTTGATGTTGTGGAGCAGGCTGTTCCTCGCAGGTTTCGTCCCAAGAAAATTCATGTTGCTACCAAGGTTTTTCAGGCCTTGCGCATAGCTGTGAATGGTGAGTTGGATAACTTGCTTAAAATTTTGGAGCAGGGCCCTCAAATGTTAAAAAAAAATGCGAAATTCTGTGTTATTTCCTTTCACTCCCTGGAAGACCGCTTGGTGAAACGAGCCTTCCAAAAAAACCCTTCCTTGTCAGTTGTGACAAGGAAACCGGTGATAGCTGGTGAGGATGAGTTGTTAATTAATCCAAGGTCAAGGAGTGCAAAATTGAGAATGGCAAATAAGGAGACCTTATGATTCGGGATTTTTCAAACACCTTTGATGGCAAACAATCTGTTATGGTTAGATCGGTACGGATTAGCGGCAGTCAGGCAGTTAAAAAAATTATGGGTGGTTTGCTAGTGGGGACGATGTTGGTCGGGCTGGTAAGTAGTGTTGCCTTTAGCTTTCTTATACGCTCCGGGTTGAACGAATTGGCTCAGCATCAGAATAATAAGATTGAGTTATTGAAAACTCAGCAGGGGCTCTATCAACAACGTAAGGCTTTGCTTACTGAAGACCATATCTTGAAGATGGCAGGTCGGCTGGGATTATACTCTCCGGCAGAACGTCAGGTTGTTAGTCGTTTTTGATTGGTCATGAGAGTTTATGAAAAATCGCCGGAAATCTGGGGGAAAACCATTAAGGCGCCTGGCGTTGGCCGTTTTGTTGGCCGGTGTTGTGTTGTATGCCCTCTGGGCCGGTGGCTTTTTAAATTATTTTTCTCCATCTACCAAGGTAAATAGTGCTAATTCAAGAAGTGAATTAGGGCCGTTAAAACATCTGCGCCGGGGAATTTATGACCGGAACATGGATGTTTTGGCTTTGAGTTTGCGCATGTACTCCGTGTATGCCCGTCCCCTGGAACTACAGAAGGGGGGAATTGGTGCTTCTCTGTTGGGTAAGTGCTTGGATGTTAATAGCAAAAGACTGCAGCAGCAATTGCGGACGGAAAAAAAAATTGTTTGGTTGAAACGGCATATAGATTCAGAATGTGCCAGAAAGATTGCGGCATTACATCTCAGTGGTATTTATTTAGTTGGAGAACGGCATCGGTTGTATCCTCATGGCAATGTAGCCTCACAGGTTATTGGCTTTGTAAAGGAGGAACAAGGCTTGGCGGGAACTGAATTTGTTTACGACAATCTTTTGCGTGGCGAGTGGCCATTAGAACCGGCCAGTCCCAAACCCTCTGGTATCGATTACAGTAAGATCCCGAAAGAAGGTGCTGCCGTTGTTCTCACGTTGGATCTTAAATTGCAAACCATGATTGAACGGAGGCTGGCAACTCTAATCAATAAAACAAAGGCCCAGTCTGGTATGGCGGTGTTAATGGACGCTAAAACCGGAGAGATCATGGCCTTGGCCAATTTGCCATCCTACGATCCAAACAGTTACTGGAATTATAGTAGTTTTAACCGGCGAAATAGAGCCAATGATGATCATGTTTATCTGGGCGGTTTGGCCAAATACCTGCGATTGGCGGCGGCGATACAGGCAGGAAAGCTCTCTGTGCCTGACGCAAATCCAGGCCAGGGTATCAGGGAGATCAGTCCTCGCCAAAATAAACGGAGCATGGGGGGGCAATCTCAGATCAGTAGATCGGTGTGGCAAAAGGATCAGGATGGCATATATCGATCACCGTACATCACTGTGCCTGATGTACCTGTTGGTTCGGAACAGCTAGAACAATTTATTCGGCAACTTGGTCTGGACAAGTCGGCAACGAATGATCTATTGTCTGGCCCATCTGGTAAGATTGGCGATGAGCAGACGACACCCTCCTTTTCCTTAAAACCTTTGTCTCAAATTACTCTGTTGGATTTAGCGGCGGCCTTTGCCCGGATGATAAATGGCGGCCAGACCTTTATGCCCCATCTTTTACGTGGAGTATGGATAGGCCCTGATAAAGGTGAAATTAAAGCACATTTTGCCACTTCCACTCCTAACGATATGTTGCCCCAAGATGGATTTGTTAAATATCTGCATAGATTGTTTTTGACTGACTCGTCAAAACCTCTGGTGCTGGAGTCGTTAGTTACGGTTCAGGAAAAAGTCTCTCCTGATATTGAGTTTGCCGATGAAGAACCTTTAGTCGTTGACAAGAAAACTTCCGGGAACAATGAATCGGCCGATAAAATTATGGTGGGCGGTAGTGAACAGCAGCCCCGTCAACGAATGGAAGCTTTGGGAGTGGGGGTAAACTCTGCGGGTTCTTCTCCGCGGGTGTTGGTAATGACACTGGACGGTGTTAGTTCAGGTTTTGCGGCTAAACCCGTATTCTCTGAAGTTATGGCACAAATTCTGAGGAGAAATGTCGTCTCCAAAAAACCGTATAAGGGTGGCAAGGCTGGTGGTGATAAGCCGCAAGGTTTTAACCGTAAATGGCGAGAAATTCACCTTAAAAAGAGCCCTGTCAACTTAGCTGCCGGGAATGATGATAGTCCTGGGGTTATGCCTAAACTAAAGGGTTTTAGTCTGAGAAAGTCCCTGCAAAATTTGTCTGGGCATGGTCTGCGTTTACAGATTGTTGGGTCGGGTCATGTCGTCAAACAGGATCCTAAAGCTGGCATGCCCCTAAGAAGTGGTCAGAATTGCCGTCTGGAATTGCATTTTAAGGCCATGGATATTGATTCTGGGAGTAAAAAAAGTGGGGGGGGACTGGATGGCACTACCACTCATTGAACTCCTTGGTAGTTTATCCTGGCATAGCGCAAATGAGTTGCCCGATGTATTGGTAACTGGTTTGACCAGCGACTCAAGGGAGATTGGCCCGGGAATGGTTTTTGTGGCGTTGGCGGGGCTTAGGGTTGATGGGCACCAATACGTTGGGCAAGCAGCTTCAAATGGGTGTGCCGCAGTGGTTGTCGAGGCTGGGCATGGTGTTGACCTTGCTTGTTGTGATACTGTACCAATAATCGAAGTTGGCGATAGCCGCTGGGCCTTGGCTGAATTGGCTGCCGCCTTTTATGGCTTTCCTGCTAAGAATATGGTGATGATTGGTATTACTGGTACAAATGGCAAGACCACAACCACTTATTTGCTGGAGTCCATAATTATGGAGGCTGGTGGAAATCCAGGAGTTATTGGCACAATTAATTATCGTTATAATAGCAAGGTGTTTCCGGCCCCTTTTACGACGCCTGAGCCAGTACTACTGCAAAAAATGTTGTTTGATATGGCCACTGCGGGAGTGACTCATGTGATAATGGAAACCTCATCCCACGCTTTAGCTCAAAAACGGTTGGCTGGTTTGGAATTTGATGTGGCCCTGTTTACCAATCTGAGCCGTGATCATTTAGATTTTCATGGTAGTATGGAGGCTTATTTTGAGGCCAAAATGTTACTCTTTAAACAATTAAAACCGCATGGGTACGGCGCAGTTGTGGTTGTGGATAATATAGATAATATAGGGGATACATCCTGGGGCAACCGTTTAGTGGAAGAGTTAAAAACGATCCGGTCAAATGCTGATGACAGAGATTACAATGTTATTTCCTGTGGCCTTAATGCGCAGATGGATATTAATGCCAGCCAAATTGACTACGGGATGTTCGGCACGACGGCTCAACTTGATGTTATTGGGACGCCGCTGACCATTAAAAGTGACTTGGCCGGTGAATTTAATTTAAGGAATATTATTGGTGCTGTTGGGGTGGTTGCTGCCTTGCGTATAGATCTGGAATATGTGAACCTGGGGCTTAAGAATGCTGGACGGGTACCTGGACGTTTTGAAAGAATAGGCGGAAATGTTTCTGAAAAGCTAGAGGGGTCTTATCCTGAGGTGTTTGTTGATTATGCCCATACACCAGATGCCCTGGAGAATGTTCTGCGGACGTTAAAAGGACTTTGCCATAACCGTGTCTTTGTTGTTTTTGGATGCGGAGGCGATCGTGACCAGGGAAAACGATATTTAATGGGGCAGGTGGCTGGTCAATTGGCGGATGGAGTGATCATTACGGCAGATAACTCTCGCTCTGAGTCCACAACACTTATTATGGCGGAAATTGAGCGCGGGGTAAAATCTGCTGGGCAGACGTGCTATTTTACTATTGCCGATCGTCGTGAAGCCATTGCCAAGGCCATAAATTTGGCTGGTGCAGAAGATGTGGTGCTGGTTGCCGGTAAAGGCCATGAAAATTACCAGATCAATAAAGCAGGTAAGGTATTTTTTGACGATAGTCAGGAAGTGGAAAAACTATTAAGGGCGTAAATGATGTCAGGGAGATTTGTTCTTTACTCGTAATTTAGGGGGGATGGCATGGAAATGATGATGCGGGCGGCAGGTAATGACGGCGTAACGCCAGAGAAGCTTGTTCATACGGGCTTTGGCTACGGGTTTGCAACTCAGCAAAATCCATCCTGGAACTTGGAGCAGATCTTGCTAGCAACGGGAGGCCGTCTGGTCGCCGGAGAGTGTCACGCAAGTTTTTGCGGCATTTCCACAGACAGCAGGACGGTTAAGGCTGGCGACATATTTTTGGCTCTGGCGGGTGTAAATTACGATGGAACACGCTTCGTTAATGATGCCCTGAAAAAAGGGGCTGCTGGTGTTATTGTCAACGGGCCGTTACCTGATCTTTCTGCATCAATACCTGTGGTTGTAGTGAATGACACCTTGGCGGCCTTAGGTGACTTGGCTGCTTATCGTCGTTCTATTATGCGCAATTTAAAGGTTTTGGCTGTAACCGGCAGCTCTGGAAAGACGACGGTGAAGGATATGGCGGCCAGCATTCTTTCTGCCTGTGGAAGGGTCATTAAAACCAGTAAAAATTATAACAATTTAATTGGCTTACCGCTCTCCCTCCTGCCCGTCAGTTATTATCATGATTTTGCCGTTCTTGAGATGGGAATGAACGCCCCAGGGGAGATCGCTCGGCTCACTGAAATAGCCGACCCTGAGGTGGCATGCATTAATAATGTTCACCCGGCTCATCTGGAAGGTCTTGGGGATATTGCGGGTGTGGCCAGGGCCAAAGGTGAAATGTTTGCTCATTGCCGCTTATCAGCTACATTGGTGGCTAATATTGATGACCCCAATGTGAGGCGCCTGGCTCGTAAGAGCACACATGAATTGATTACTTTTGGTTGTCGTAAGGATGCCGCTATCAGGGCCACTCACATCCATCATAATGGGGTATTAGGCAGCTCTTTTACTCTGCATCTTGATTCTAGAAAAAAGAGGGTACGCCTGGGAGTTTTGGGCGAACATAATGTTTTAAACGGTCTGGCAGCAGCAGCTATGGCCTGGGCGGTGGGAGCTGATATTTCGCAGATTGCCGCAGGACTTGAGAAATTTACTCCGGCAGATAATCGTTTGCAATTCATGAAGCTTCGCAACGGTCTGCTGGTGGTTAATGACTCTTATAACGCCAATCCCGCCTCCATGCGGGCGGCCTTGACGGTGGTGCAAAAACTTGGAAAAGGGAAAAAACACATCGCTGTGTTGGGGGACATGTTGGAGTTGGGTGATTTCAGCATTGCGGCACACACCGAGATTGGAGAGGCCGCTGCTCGTCAGGGATTTGATTTTCTCGTGACGGTTGGTGATTACGCCAAAACCATGGCCGCTGCTGCCAGAAAAGCAGGTATGAAAAAAGATCGGGCCGTCGCCCTTTCCAACCAAAAAGATGTTGCGGCTTTGCTGGAAGAACTACTGGCAAAGAATTTGCTTGCTGCCGGAGATTTGTTATTGCTGAAAGGGTCACGAGGTATGAAAATGGAAAAAATTGTTGAGTTGTTAGATGGAATCAACTCTTAAACCAAGCTTTATTGCCTTTAAATTACTTATTAAAACTAACACCCCACGAGAGGGTATAAGTACCTTATAAATTCTTCTCTAAAAACAGGTAAGCGGAGCGAAGCGTAGACTCCGAGAAAACAATCTGTAAGGTACTAATAAACAATAAATGTTCTATCAATTCCTATATCCACTGCATACGCTGTTTAGCGGCTTTAATGTTTTTCGCTATATAACCTTTCGTTGCGTGGGGGCTACGGTTACTGCATTTTTGATTGTGCTAATGCTGGGGCCTCGATTTATCAAGCTTTTACAAGAGTATCGAATTGGTCAGGTTATTCGTGAGGACGGTCCAGAGAGCCACCTTAGTAAGCAGGGTGTGCCAACTATGGGCGGTGGGCTGATTGTTTTTGCCATGGTATTAACGACCCTGCTTTGGGTTAATCTTGTGAATGTTCATGTCTGGATAATTTTATTTATTACTCTTTGGTTCGCAGGCGTTGGTGGTTATGATGATTTCCAGAAGATAAAAAGACGAAATAGCAAGGGGCTTAGCCCCAAGGGTAAGCTGTTTTTGCAGATTATCGGCGCTTTGCTTACTGGTTTTTTTATCTATCGTGACCCGGCCGTAAATGAGGCTCTGGTGCTACCGTTTTTTAAGAATTTTTATTTTGACATGGGCTGGGGCTATATCTTCTTTATTGTTCTGGTCATTGTCGGTGCCTCTAATGCCGTTAATTTGACAGACGGACTTGATGGCCTTGTCACTGGGCCCACCGTGATAACAAGTGCGGTCTATCTTGTCTTCTCGTATTTGGCAGGTCATGTCTTGTTGGCGAAATACCTCCATATTACATATGTGGCAGGCGCTGGCGAGGTCGCTGTATTTTGCGGGGCAATGGTGGGGGCCAGCCTTGGTTTTTTATGGTTTAATGCCTATCCTGCCCAGATATTTATGGGCGATACCGGTTCGTTATCAATTGGTGCGTCTCTGGGGGGAGTTGCGGTAATTACCAAGCAGGAAGTTTTATTGGTTTTGGTGGGTGGAATATTTGTGATGGAGGCCTTATCGGTTATTTTGCAGGTTGGCTATTTCAAGATAAGCGGCGGTAAACGTATATTTTTGATGGCTCCCTTTCATCATCATTTTGAGAAGATGGGCTGGGAAGAGCCGAAAGTGGTGGTGCGATTTTGGATTGTCTCGATTATTTTAGGATTGTCTGCTCTGGCCACTTTGAAACTCCGCTGATATGGGTGTAGTAGGGCAAGTTCCTTACGAGATAGAATAAAATGTTTAGGATGCCTGAATGCTTAAAAGTTTAGCAAATAGCAGAGTCGCAGTTGTAGGGCTTGGCAAATCTGGACGATCGGCCATTAAATTTTGCAGGGGAATAGGGGCGGAGGTTGTCTTGTCTGAGGGCGGCAAGCTTGATGATGAAACGGCTTACTGGCTGAAAGAGATTGGAGTTATCTACGAGGACGGTGGTCATCGCTTTGACTTTTTGCGTCAGGCTGATCTTGTTCTCATTAGTCCAGGGGTACCCCATTATCTGCCGGTTTTACACGCGGTAAGGCAGGACGGGGGTGTTGTGGTGGGTGAATTGTCTTTGGCTGCTTTCTATCTGCGGACGCCGGTGAT
The DNA here is from genome assembly GCA_964439085.1 of uncultured Desulfobulbia bacterium. GTDB lineage: Bacteria > Desulfobacterota > Desulfobulbia > Desulfobulbales > VMSU01 > JAADIV01. The sequence goes on from CAYTNB010000016.1 coordinate 11,398, forward strand.
TGCCATTACCGGAACTAATGGCAAAACCACAGTTACCACCTTAATTGGTGATTTATTGCGGGCGGCAGGGAAAAATGTGTTTGTTGGAGGTAATATCGGTACGCCCCTGACCGATTATCTGGCTGGGCCTCAGGATGCAGATTGGGTAGTTTTGGAGGAGAGTAGCTTTCAATTAGATGTAGCCGGAGCATTTCAGCCTCAAATCGGGGTGTTGCTTAATATTTCACCGGATCATCTGGATCGCTATAAAGATTTAGCAGACTATGCCCAGACCAAGATGCGGTTATTTGCCTGGCAAGGGGCAGGAGATACGGCGATTATTAATTATGATGATGGTTATTTACGCCGAGCTTGCACAGATTTAGGTGGTCAGGGCCAAGAGGTCTTATATTTCGGCCATAATCTTAAGAAGTTGGCCGGAGCAGAGATGCAGGGGCGGAAAATTCAGCTTAATGGTTGCGGGGAAGAAAGATACGATCTGGCCGGGACATATTTGGGTTCTCCGCCAAATCTGGAAAATGCGGCCGCAGCGATTTTGGCGGTTCAAGCGGCTGGTTGTTCCCCATTGGCCATTAAGCAGGGAATTGCAGAATTTAAGGCCTTGCCGCATCGCATGACTGTTGTTTCTGAAATCGCCGGAGTCAAGTATATAGACGATTCCAAAGCTACGAATATTGGGGCTGTGGCGGCGGCGCTGGCCTCTGTTAGTGGCTCGGTGATTCTGATTGCCGGTGGCCGTGATAAGGGCGGAGATTATGGTCTGTTGGCTGAGTTGGTTAAGGAAAAGGTGACAACTATGCTGCTTATTGGCGAGGCCAGTGCCAAGATGGCGGCAGCCTTTGCAAGCCTCACCATGATAGAGACTATGGCCTCTCTGGAAGAGGCGGTGGACAGGGCGGCAGATATCAGCCAGAGTGGTGATACCGTTTTATTGTCACCGGCATGCGCGAGCTTGGATATGTTTGTTGGTTATGCCCAGCGGGGTGAGGTTTTTCAACGGCAGGTTATGAGACTTGCAGGCGGTGAGCGGGTATGAAAGATCGCTCTCCCAGGGTAATTATTACCGGCGGCGGCACTGGTGGTCATGTTTTTCCGGGAATTGCTGTGGCTCAGGAAATTAAAGAACGTTTTCCCGAGGCTTCTATCCTTTTTGCTGGTACCGATAGAATGGTTGACCAGCAGGCCATGCATCAATACGGTTTCAAGACATGCGTTATGCATTGCAGCGCTTTGAAGGGTGGGAGCTTGGCCCGCAAGCTTAAGACGTTGGTTAAGCTTCCTTTGAGCCTGGTGGAGGCGTTAAAACTAATATGGAATTATAGACCAGACCTGGTATTTGGGGTTGGCGGCTATGTGACAGGGCCGGTTATCCTGGCGGCCCGTCTTCTGGGGGTTGCCACAGCTATCCATGAACAGAATTCTGTACCTGGTCTGGCAAATAGGATACTGGGGCGGGTTGCCCAAAAAATATTTTTATCAATACCCGGCAGTGAACGATATTTTAAGCCTGCCAAATGTCTGTTGAGTGGTAACCCGGTACGGCAGGATATTTTGGTGATTAGGCGCAAAGATGAGGGCGATTCGGTTTTGCTCGTATTGGGGGGCAGTCAGGGCGCCCATGCAATAAACACCTTGGTGCCTGAGGCCGTAGCTTTGGTAAAAGGGAGGTTGCCAGCAACATTTAGAGTGATTCATCAAAGCGGGGTGACGGATGAAAGCGCCGTGCGGAAATCATATGATGAAAACGGTATTAGGGCAGAGGTTGCGGCCTTTTTCCCGGATATGGCAGCCGAATATAGGCAGGCAACTCTGGTTGTTTCCAGAGCCGGGGCCACAACCCTGGCGGAACTGGCAGTGCTGCGGCTGGCGGCAATTTTGATTCCATTTCCATATGCCGCCGACGATCACCAACGTAAGAATGGCGAATTTTTGGTCAATGAAGGGGCGGCCAGGATGTTTATTGAGCAGGAATTGACTCCCCGTGTATTGGCTGAGGAAATTGTGACTATTATGACAGATCAAAAAATAAGGTCTGAGATGGGGAGAGCCGCGGGGAAGTTGGCTAAGCCTGCGGCTGCCGCAACAATTGTGGGTGAATGTCTAACGTACCTGAAAGGGAACTGATTTGTATCATAAAAATAAACACATACACTTTGTTGGCATAGGCGGTATCGGCATGAGTGGTATTGCCGAATTGTTGCTTAACCTTGGCTATAAGGTCAGCGGTTCTGATCTCAGAGAGAGCGATATTACCAGACGGCTCAGTACGTTGGGCGGTAGTATTTATGTTGGCCATCGGGCGGAATGGATCAGTGGGGCCGAGGTGGTGGTAATCTCGGCGGCGATCAGGGAGGATAATCCAGAAGTAACTGCCGCCATGCATGCTAAAATCCCGGTTATCCCCAGGGCTGAAATGCTGGCGGAACTTATGCGCCTCAAAAAATATGGTATTGCTGTTGCCGGCAGTCACGGTAAGACCTCTACCACATCTCTTACTGGTTGGATTCTGGCCGAGGCTGGATTTGATCCAACCGTGGTCATTGGTGGGCAAGTGAACAGCATTGGCAGTAACGCAAAGCTTGGTAGTGGTGAGTTCCTGGTGGCTGAAGCCGACGAGAGTGATGGTTCGTTTCTACACTTATCGCCGGTGGTGGAGGTAGTTACTAATATTGACCTGGAACATCTCGATTTTTACCATGGCATTGATGAGATCAAGGCGGTGTTTTTAGAATTCATCAGCAAAATTCCTTTTTATGGGGTAGCAATTATTTGTCTCGATAATGACAATATTGCCGATCTGCTGCCGCAAATTAAGAAACGGGTAATTACTTACGGGATGAGCGCGCAGGCCGATATTCATGCCAGAGACTTAACGACAAACGGACTGAACTCCAACTATGAATTATGCCGTGGAAATGAAGTCTTGGGCCCAATAAATTTGCCCTTGGCCGGACGCCATAACGTTTATAACTCCTTGGCGGCAGCGGCGGTTGCCTTGGAACTTGGTGTGCCCTTTGAGGTAATCGCCAAGGCCATGTCGGAGTTTTCCGGGGTACAGCGTCGTTTACAGATTAAGGGGGAGGCTGGTTCTATAACCGTTGTTGATGATTATGGTCATCATCCCACCGAAATACGGGCGACCCTTGGAGCCATGCGGGCGGCCTGGCCAAAACGGCGTTTGGTGGTAATGTTTCAGCCCCATCGCTATAGTCGCACAAAGGGCTTGTTTAAGGAGTTTTGCACGGCCTTTCATGATGCTGATTTCTTATTTATGACGGATATTTATCCCGCTAGTGAGGATCCTATACCTGGTGTAACGAGCCAGGCCCTGCTGGAGCAGATTCGGGCCCATGGCCAGAAAAATGTCCATTACGTGCCTGAACTTAATAATATTGCGAGCCAGGTTGTGCCTCTTTTGCAGGATGATGATGTTGTGCTGTCGCTGGGGGCAGGTAGTATCTGGCAGTCTGGTGAACAGGTGCTGGCAGCAATCAGGGAACGGCTGACAGCGCAGATCGAATAGACGGAGGTCTGGATATGGATCGCCTCTTACAAGAAAAAATTTCTCAGTTGTGGCCACGGGAGATAGTTTGGAACCTTCCCATGGCAGAATTATCAACCTTGCAGGTAGGCGGCCCTGCTGAGGCGGTAGTTTATCCTGAATCTGAGGGGGAATTGGTGGACATTACCTCGGCACTTAACAAGATTGCCGTACCTTGGCGAGTGATTGGTCGAGGTAGTAATCTTCTGGCATCTGACGCAGGGGTAGCCGGGGTAATTATAGTTTTGGGCCGCAATTTTGGCAGCATTCGGCGGCTTGCTCAGAGAAGGGTCATGGCAGAGGCTGGCTGTAGTTTGGCCAAATTGACGTCCTGGTGCGCGAAACATGGACTAAGCGGGCTGGAATTTGCGGTGGGCATTCCAGGCAGTGTTGGCGGAGCGGTTAAGATGAATGCTGGAGCCTGGGGACGAACGATCGCCGATGTTATAGCATCGGCGCAACTAATTAATCGCCAGGGAGAGTGTTACGAGTGTTCCCTGACGGAGAAAAGTTTCAGCTATAGATCTTGGCGGCAGCCGCCGGGTGAGATTATAACCGCCGCTGTATTTCATCTGGAAGAAAAATTACCGGAGGAGATTTTGGCAGAGGGTCGAGAGTTATTGCGGCAGAGACAGGACTCTCAACCTAAAGGCGTGGCCAGTGCTGGATCATTTTTCAAAAATCCGCCCGGTGAGGCGGCAGGCCGATTGATTGAGCAGGCGGGATTAAAAGGGCTTACAAGTGGTGGGGCCATGGTCTCGGAGGTACATGCAAATTTTATGGTTAATACGGGTCATGCTAAGGCCCAGGACTTTTTTGACTTGATGCGGCTGGTTCAGGATAGGGTGCAGAAAAAATTTGGTGTGGTTTTGGAACCGGAAGTTGAATGTATTTAGATGGGCTGAGGTGATTTTATGAGACGGGCACTAGATTTGCTAGTACGTTTGTGGTGCCTGTCTTCGTCCGAAAGTCGGCGGCGGACAATTGGTTATATGCTGATCGCTGTGGTTGTTGTCGGCGGCGTTGGCGGCACGGTATTTTTGACCTATAGCTGGCTGAGTCGGTCTGTTTTTTTTCAGGTTACGGACATTAAAGTGGCTGGTTGTGATCGGGTGAACCAGGATACGGTATTAACTTTAGCCGGGGTAGATGTCCGTTCCAATATTCTGGCTCTGGATTTGGATCTTGTTAGTAAACAAATTATCGCTAATCCGTGGATTGAAAAGGCTAGAGTCAAGCGAAACTGGCCCAGTCGCCTGGAAATTCTTGTTAAGGAAAGGCAGCCCGTTGCTTTCCTTAATACCTCAGATGGTTTGCAATATGTCGATAGACATGGGGTAGTCTTTACTGCAGTTGGCCAAAACGATGATTTGGACTTCCCGACTATAACTGGTCTGGAGGATGCTGACCTCACCGATAAAAAAACGCCGCTATTTGCGAAGCTGGCTGCGATTCTGAAATTTATTGATTATGCGGGGCGTGGCAGTCCTTTTTTGCTGAGTCAAAATATCTCTGAAATGCATTTGAGTAAAGATGGTAGTTTTATTCTTTTTCTTGCCGATAATCCCTTTCCCATTTATTTGGGTCTTGACATCAGCAGGGTCAAGTATTTTCGATTGGCCAAGGTCTTGCGGTGGTTGTACAAAAAAAGGAAATTTGAGAATGTCGCCTATGTAAGGCTGGATTATGGCGAAAGGAAGGTTCTGGTGGGTAAAAAAGATGCTAAAAATGGTTGAGCCCAGCTGATTTGACCCGGCTATTTTTGCCATAAAAAAAATAGATTAAAATATTGAATTTTAAGATCTTTTCATTTAGTTATAAGGGTTAGGTCTTTAGACGATTTTTTGTTTGAATATCAATGTATTTGAAAAGTATTTGAAAAGCAAAATTTAACCTGATGGGACAGGCAAGAACAGACTGTTTTTGTCTGTGTTGTACATGTATCGGAGACTCAAGGTTCTCGGATTCTGCGCTTACCTGCAGTTAACTTTCTGTGTACCCCCTCTAATGAGGTATTGAACTGAATGATTCTGTGGCTAATAAAGATATTTTTTTGCCCGAACAGGGTCATATTTAGTACCTTGCAGATCGTTTTCTGGGAGTCTGCGCTTACCTGTTTTTTAGAAAAGAATTTATAATGTACTTATACCCCTTCGTGGGGTGTTAGGTTGGTAAAGTGGGGAGTAAATGGCACGACACGACAACGGATTGATAGTAGGGCTTGACATTGGCACCACCAAAATATGTGCAGTGGTGGGCGAAGTCAGCGATGGCCGGGTCGAGGTTGTCGGCATGGGTGTGCACCCCTCTGTTGGTCTTCGTAAAGGGGTCGTCATTAATATTGACAGCACTGTAAAGTCAATCCGCAAGGCCATTGACGAGGCCGAGATGATGGCGGGTTGTGAAGTCTCATCTGTTTACGTTGGGATTGCCGGTAGTCATATTAAGGGCTTTAACAGTCACGGACTAATTCCTATCAAAAACGAGGAAGTCAGTCATGATGATATTGTCAGGGTAGTTGAGGCGGCCAGGGCTGTTCCTATTCCTCAGGATCAAAAGATTATTCATGTCTTGCCCCAGGAATTTATTGTCGACGATCATTCCGGGATTCAGGATCCGCAAGGGATGACGGGGGTTCGACTGGAGGCTGATGTTCATATAGTCACCGGGGCGTCAACGTCTATTCATAATATCGTCAAATGTTGTAATTTGGCAGGTCTTGACGTGGAGAACGTTGTTTTGGAACAATTGGCCTCTGCTGATGCTGTTTTGACACCGGAAGAGTTGGAGCTGGGAGTAGCCTTGTTGGATATTGGCGGCGGTACCTCTGATCTGGCGATATTCTTTGAAGGGACGATTAAACATACCTATGTTTTGGGATTGGGAGGAAATAATTTAACCAATGATCTATCTATTGGCCTGCGAACTCCCATGAAGGAGGCGGAGCGTCTTAAAGAACTTTATGGCTGTGCCATATCTTCCATGATTGATAAAGATCAAGCTATTGAGGTACCTAGTGTGGGGGGAAGGAATCCTCGTCGCCTGTCTCAGAAGGTCATGGGCGAAATTTTAGAGCCGCGCATCGAAGAGATGTTGACCATGGTCAATCATGAGATGAATGAACGAGCCGAGAACGATATGGTTTACAAGGAGTATGTAAATGCCGGCGTTGTCCTAACCGGGGGTACCGCCTTGCTGACCAATATTCAGGACTTGGCGGAACAGATTTTTGATCTGCCGGTGCGGGTGGCTATACCGGTTGGGATAGGCGGGGTAACGGATATTGTTGATACCCCACAATGTGCTACCGGGGTAGGGCTGGTAATTTATGGAATGCGCAATAGTGGGAAAAAAATGATTAACAGAAGAAAGAAGCAGGCGGTTGGAAAATTGGCAAGCCAGGTTAAAGGCTTTTTCGATAAAATATTTTGACCATCGTATATGATCAAGTCGGCTATTTGGGGGCATTCAATTGTCATCTAAACAACGATTCGATTTATTATAAGAAATGTGTCAAGGAGGGGAGAGATGACATTTGAATTTGCTGCATCGGAAAACCGGGCCGATATAAAGGTTGTTGGTGTTGGTGGCGGCGGTAATAACGCAGTCAATACAATGCTTGACAGCAAACTGGTAGGGGTGGATTTTATAGCCGCCAATACCGATTTGCAGGCCTTGGAATCCTCGTCTGCCGATATCCGTATTCAATTGGGCCCCAAGAAGACCAAAGGGCTTGGGGCCGGGGCCAATCCAGAAGTTGGCCGGGAATCCGCTGAGGAAAGTATTCAGGATATTCGTGAGGCTTTGAGTGGCTCTGACATGGTCTTTATTACTGCTGGGTTGGGTGGCGGAACTGGCACAGGAGCGGCACCAGTCGTTGCCAGAATAAGCAAGGAGCTTGGAGCCTTGACTGTGGGGGTAGTTACTAAACCCTTCATGTTTGAAGGACGGGCCCGCATGCGTAATGCTGAGAAGGGCTGGGCTAAACTGAAAGAGCATGTTGATACGATTATCACCATTCCTAACGACCGGCTCATCTCTTTGACCGACAAAAATACCACCTTCCTAAGCGGCATGAAGATGGCCGATGATGTTCTGGTACAGGCGGTGAAAGGTATCACCGACATGGTGAATTTGCACGGTTATATAAATCCTGATTTTGCCGATCTTCGCACGGTTATGAATGAAATGGGGCCAGCTCTGATGGGCGCTGGTGAAGGTATTGGCGATAACCGGGCGATCGACGCCGTGGATATGGCCATTGCCAGTCCGCTCTTGCAGGATGTCAATATTAGTGGTGCCAAGGGGGTTCTGGTTAATATTTCAGCAAGTAAGGAATCATTGACGATGGCTGAGGTGACGGAAGCCACTACTCGGATTTATGATGAAGTCCATGATGAAGCCAATATAATTATGGGTGTTATTTTTGATGACTCCATAGGCGAGTCTATGCGGGTAACGGTGATTGCCACGGGTATCCAGTGTCAAGATGAAATGGAGAACTTGCCTCTTAATGTTCAGCCGCTGAGCAAAAACCCGGCCAGTAACCAGACAAATCAGGTCAATGATTCGGTGTCCCCAGAGTCTCTGCATGATTCTAGTTCCAAAGAAGTTAATAATGGTATCGAATATGGAGAGAGCCAGGGACGACAGCGAAGTAATGTGGTGCGGAAAACCTTCCATCGTAAAATTTTTGAGGAAGATGAGTTGGATCGTCCTACCTTTATTCGCCGTAACGAAAGTTAACAGAGCCTGATTATGTGCCCTGCGGTAAGTGCCTCTCGGGTACGTTCAAGAAATGGTTCCCCCGATCTGTTCAGTCTGGAAACCGGCAGTTGTAAAAAGAAGTGGAAAGGAAAACTGCCGGTAGCATTAATCTTTCCGAATAATTACCATCTTGGTATGTCCAATCTTGGTTTTCAACTGATTTATGATCTATTGAATGCCAATCCTGATATTGTCTGTGAGCGGGTTTTTCTGCCCTCCGATAATTCTGTCCCTCTCTCCGTTGAATCGCGGCGTTTGTTGCGAGATTTTCCAATTTTATTCTTCTCTGTGAGTTTTGAACACGATTTCGTCAGCATTATTGAAATTATGCAGCGGTCTGGTATTGAACCGCACACAAAAGAGCGGCGGGCGGCTGGAACGGTTGCCGCCGGTAGCCCCTTGGTAGTTGGTGGTGGAGTGGCCACCTTTATTAACCCGGAGCCTCTGGCACCCTATATGGACTTTTTCGTTCTTGGCGAGGCTGAGCCCATTATGGTGCAGTTACAGAGTTTAATTTTTAAGTTTGCGCAAGGTGGTGATTGTCGGGATTTGTTATATCAGGCCGCTACGGATTTACCGGGTTGCTATGTACCTTCGTTATACGAACCGATTTATAATGATGATGGGACTCTGCGGGAGACACGGGCCGTGGATGGCATCCCGGCGAAAATTAAAAAAAATATTGTCAATGATATGCCGGTAGCTGGTCATTCCAAAATTCTAACTCCTGAAACCGAGTTTGCCAATATTCATTTGGCCGAGTTGGGGCGGGGTTGTAGCCGGGGCTGTAGGTTTTGTGCCGCAGGTTACGTATATCGTCCTCCCAGGCAGTGGCAACCCGATGCTATCATTGCCGCAATCAAGGCCCGGCCAGCGGCGAGCCAAAAGGTGGGATTGCTGGGCATGGAAATGGCGCACATCGAAAATTTACAAAAAATATCGGCATTTTTGCTCCAGCAAACTTGTAGCTTGTCGTTTTCGTCTCTGCGAGCGGATGCCTTAAATGAGGCTTTATTAGAGTTATTGGCCGGTAGTAATCTAAAAACGGCGGCTATCGCACCCGATGGAGGCTCTGAGCGTTTGCGGCGGGTAATTAATAAGGGCATCAGTCAGGATGATTGTCTCATTGCCGCCGAGGCACTTGTTAAAATCGGAGTGAGTAATCTAAAGCTCTATTTTATGATTGGCCTGCCAACGGAAACCGAAGAAGACCTGCTGGAAATGGTGGAATTAGTGCGCTTGCTACAGAAGCGAATTATGGCACCGGGTCGGGCACGTGGGAGTTTAAGCCAAATTACTCTGAGTATCAATTGCTTTGTCCCTAAGGCCTGGACACCGTTTCAATTTCATGGCTCTTTCCTATTGCGGGATTTGAAGGGGAAGGTCAAATTCTTACGGAAAAAATTTAGCGGCTTTAATAATTTGAAATTGGTTTTCGATCAGCCGCAACACGCCTTCTTTCAATCAATGCTGGCCCGGGGAGATCGCCGGGTTGGCGGGCTTTTATATGAGTTGGGGCAGAGCGAGAGAAATTGGCGGCAAGTTTGTAAAGGGGTGGGAGTGGAACCTGAATTCTATGCGGTACGGCAGCGGGGGCGGGATGAAGTTTTCCCATGGGAGATTGTTGATCATGGCCTTGATCGGCGTTTTCTGTGGGCGGAGTATCAATTAGCCTTGCAATCCAAATCATCTCGGGGCTGTGAAATTGCAACAGTTAAAGGCTGTAAGCGCTGCGGGGTCTGTGCGTGACTGATCCAAAAGATTACTTCAACGGGCAGGATGTTGCGGTTATGAAGCCGTTCCGCCTTGTAAAGGTATTTTCTTTTTCGGCTTTGGTGCTGTTTCTGGTCTCGACAATTACCTTGGCTTGGCTGATTGCTGACCATACTAAAAATATGCTTTTGCAGCGTAGTGAGGCCTATGCCATGGTTTTGGCAGAAAATTTGAACCATCAGGTTTTCCAGCAGTTTGTTTTGCCGGTATTGGTACGGTATGGCAAGATCGGCCTGCGTAATCCTGAGCAGTTTAAACGTTTGGACTTTATTGTTCAGAATACCATTCATGGTTTGAATATGCAGTCTGTCACCATCTTTGACCGGGATGAGGGTATTGTCTCGTATAGTACCATCAAGAAATTGGTGGGTAAAAAAGGTTTGGGAGGTGATGAGTATAGAATGGCCCTTAAAGGTAAGAGTAATTCACGCTTTATTGTGAAGGGCTCTATGCTTGATTTGCTTTCCAGGGAACGCAATATTTCTTTTCAGCTCCGTACCTATATTCCATTTCGGCAGGAGGAACGTCTCAGCCAAAGTACTGGGCCGATTATGGGAGTTTTTGAGATAGTTCAAGATTTGTCCAGTGATTTTAAGGCATTACTTAAATTGCAGGCGGTAATTATTGGGGCCTCAGTGGTAATTATGGCGGTTCTCTTTATTACGCTGTGGTGGATTGTGGCACGGGGAGATAGAATTATTGCCCAAAGAACCCGTGAACGTCGCCGCCTAGAAGAAAAGCTAAACCATGCCGAGCGATTGGCTGGACTTGGTAAGATGGTGGCTTCGGTTTCTCACGAGATCAAAAACCCCCTGGGGATTGTGCGTAGTACCGCCGAGATTCTCAGTAAACGGCTGAAAAAACTGGCGCCTGGCAATGAGCGTCTGGCCGATATAATAGTTGAGGAAACCTCACGTCTGGATGGCATTGTGCGTGAATTCCTCGATTTTGCCAGACCTCAGAAGGTGAAATTAATGTCCATGTCGGTCAACGATTTGTTGACTCGTGCCGCAAATTTCATGGAAGCTGAATTTATTAAGCAAAAAATTAACTCACGCAAGGAATTTGACTCGCAATTACCATCGGTGAATATCGATGCTGAGCATCTATATCGAGCTTTATTGAATATTATGGTTAATGCCGTTCAGGCCATGCCTGAGGGGGGAGATTTAACCTTGCGGACGAAACGTATGTTGGGCGATGATGATATGGTTGTGATTGAAATTAGCGATACCGGGGTTGGCATGACTACCGAAGTTGGCCGTCAGGCTCTTAATCCATTTTTTACCAACAAAAATCGCGGTACCGGTTTGGGGCTGGCCATTGTTAATAACATTGTAAACGCTCATCATGGTCGTTTGGAATTTGCCAGTAGTCCTGGCAAGGGGACTACTTTTATTATTAAGCTACCGGTGGTGTCGGCGGCGGCTACGATTTGGTACGGCTGAATTTTGTCTTTTTTTATTACAAAAAATGGGGGAAATGTCTTTTCATGATTTGTAAAAGCTGTTACTACTCACTACTAGGGGATAAGTGCCTTTACAAAATTGATTTATTATTGAAAAAATAAATCAATTTTGTAAAGGCACCTATCTGCCTAAAAAGTCATGGAGGAGATATGCCAAAGCTTAAAGATCTACCGTGCTGGGAAATTATGAAGTGCCAAGAGAGTAGCGGGTGTCTGGCTAGGAAAGATATGGGCCATGCTTGCTGGGAGTTGGCTCGGGACTTGAAGCATTTTCAGAATGTTTTGGATGTATGTCGTGATTGTATTGTCTATTTAGTTAAGGGCGATACATCAAAATTTGATGAAGAAGAATTGGCAGATATTTTGGCTCATCGTAAGCTTGATGGTTTTAATCACCACCAGTGTACGTCAATTATGGCAGATGCGTCGCATCCTGATGATGAACGACGCCGAGAGTGCCCCTCTAAAGTTACAGGTAAGTCCGTAACCGTTGTTCCCAGTCGGGAATCCTCGGAAGACAGCCAATTGCGCATGGTAAATGCGACACCCTGTATAACTCATAAATATCAATAAAAGAGGTTCTCCGTAGGCTAAAATGCTGGTTTAGACCAGCATGATTTGTCTGGCTTCCAGTGTGCTTTAATTGGCTATATGTTAATGTCAAACGGTGGGAGAGCGTGTTCACCGTTTCGTCCGTCCTAATTACCCTTCTATTGTTTTATTTTCCACCTGATTTTGCCCTTTCGCCCCATCCCCGTCTGTATTTTTTTAATATTAATTTCCGTTGCCCTACTTTCATCGTAATACCATCGTGGGAGCTGCTGAGTTGTAATTTGCCTAAAACTATATTTTTTCTGCAAATAATATTGATTATGTCTTAATGAAGTTGACTCATAGGGGTAATATGATGTGAACATCTTCGCCCTACTTGAGTGGTATTTCTCCAAAAAAGAATTTGACACCTGTTGTTTAAAAAATATACACTTGTCACGTGTTGGGAAAAAACTGCATTGTAAGAGTTGATGTTCTCGTAAAAAGTCCCCAATCCCGTCATCCCCGTACAGGCGGGGATCCATAACATATTGAAACTACTGGATTCCCGCTTCTGCGGGAATGACGAAGAATAAGAGAATTATAGTTTTTACGAGTCCATCAGAGTTGCGAAGTATGCAATTTTTTGTGTAGTGACCGTCTCCCCCTTCCCCCTCCCTGATATAATTTAGCGTTATGAGCAAAAGAGGATTTTTATGAGATTTAATAGCAATCTGTCTATCAAAGTAAAATTACTGGCTGGATTCACTTTGGTGGCTCTAATTGCTGGCCTGATTGGCGTTACAGGCATTATGCAAATGAGAACGATGGATCAACGGGATAATGAACTTTATACCCTTAATACCGTCCCTATTGCAATTATTTCCGATATTTCAACCGCTTATCAGCGGATGCGAATCTCGATTCGGGATATTGTTCTCTTCAGCAGCAGTCAGAAACGGCAGAAAAAAAATGCTGACTATATTAGAGAATTGGACGACACCATTCAAAAGTTGTTTGTCGAGTTTGAAAAGGGACTCTCAACCAAAACGATTCGTGACGAATTTAAGATTTTAAAAAATACATTCTATAATTATAAACCTGCCAGAGATAAACTTATAGAACTGGGGATGGCCGATGAGGCTCGAAGTCATAAAAAGGCCAGCAATTCCCGTTGTTAGTCATATTATACCCTCAAATTGATATTTGAGTATTT
>CAYTNB010000017.1:0-24399 GCA_964439085.1 uncultured Desulfobulbia bacterium
CCTTATAAGTCTTGCGGGATTGCCCACCATAATTGCATATGGCGGTACATCTTTTGTGACAACAGCCCTTGCTCCAATAACAGCCCCGCTGCCTATTTTCACTCCCGACATAATAAGAGCATCGGTACCCACCCAGACATCATTACCAATAATAACATCGCCTTTGGTGATAGGGTGACCTTTGATATTTTTTGCTTCTTCCCAAAATTGTGAAAATGGATATGTTGTCACCCAGTCTAAGCGGTGATCACCTCCAAGAAAGATTTGGGCAACGGAGGCAATAGAACAAAAAGAACCGATGCGTAAAGTTGCATCTGATCCACAGTCATGAACCTCGAAATTACCATAAGTTCCTCTCCCTATTTGATACATGGGATAACGTTCTTGGGGCTCCAACTCTTCAGGGCGTTTCTTGTGATGAAATAAATTTTTGAATTTATGGATCATTTTTGACTATAAAAGAAGTAGCTTTCGTAAAGGGAAATTATCCTTGAAAGGATGCGTAAACAGCCGCAATTTCGCAGGCTGTATGATCCCACGTCTCATCTTGGCAGGTATTTTGAGCACATTCCCCCATGCTCAATTTTAGTTTGGGATTATCGTATAGCCAATTCAAGTGTTTCTTTAATTGAACCAATTCATTTTTATCTATTACGAAACCATTAACACCATTTTTCACCATATCTTTTGCACCAACTTTATTACTTACAATAACAGGTAATGATGACGCCATGGCCTCTGTGACCACCATTCCAAAGGTGTCAAAGTCTGACAATAAAACAAAAACATCCCCTGCACGATAAATTTTTTCCATGTCATGGCGGACACCAGCAAAATACACCTTTTTTCTTATGGATAAAGATGCTGCCATAGCCATATATTTTTTAATATTTCCTCTACCAACCACCAATATTTTGAATGTCTTATCTGGGTATTCGTTTTGGATTTGTCCCATTGCCATAAGTAGTTGATCCAGTCCTTTAAGCTCAAAATTCATGCTAACAAACAAAATTAGAAAATCACTCCCTGAAATATCAAATTCGGTGCGAATATCATTTGAAACTTGTAGGCTATTTTGTGAATATGATTCAGCAACTCCTGGGGGGATAATCTTTGTTTTAGCTTCATAAGATGGGTATTCTTCAAGTAGTTTTTCCATTGCCAGAGATGACACTGGCAAAACATACCGGCACCCTCCGGAGTCCGATAACATTTTTTTCTCGACCCAAATCGTGGCCAAATCGAATAGGCTTAGAAGCCTTTTCCTCCTTATTTCCTTAATCCATATCCGATGTGGAATGAAATGCATTGAGCATACGTCTGCTTTAAATATTCGTTCGTGGGTATGAATGATATCAAAACCGCCAATTGCCTCAATTGCTTTACTGGCATACCAGGCAAAACTTATAGTCGTGAACCATTTTGGAAAAGATATTATTGGCACCTTATGAAAGGTAATATTTTCTGATAGAAGTTGCCAGCGATTGGCGAATACATGGATATCGTAGATGGGATTGTTTGCCACAATTTCCGTTAGTTGGCTAACAAATTGCTCACCTCCACCCACTAAACCATATTTAGGTACTACCACGGCAATTTTTTTACGCTTCGTTGGCAAGGGTTACCTACTTTTCAATAAACTAACTACTGATGTTCTCGTAAAAGGTCAAAAAGCCACTTTTCACGCCTAATGATTTCAATAGGTTATCTATGGTGAAAATGAAAAATTCGGACTTTTTACGAGACCATCAACTCTAGCGTCTTAAAAACTTATTTTTTAATTTTTTGAATAAAGATTGTTCTGACCACTCTGGCTTAACAACTTTAATGTCATAACTGCGGTGCTCAAGTTGTATATTAGAAATAATTTTGGCTTTTTCCAGGCTTAGTTCTACCGCAAGATATCGTTCCATTAACCCTGCATTTGAACGCCAGTTAAATGAGTGATACTTTTCAACCTGCCCGGATTCCATAATAAAAGAATGGAATCGCATTATTCTCTCAAAAAGATGAGAGGGCATTAACACTGCGTGACAAATAGGGAAACAATTTTTTTGTTTGAGATCATCAAGAGTAAATCCTGTGCCATAAAACTTATTATATTGTTTCAAAATTACATTTATACAATTCCATCGTGAATTTGCACGTCCCTCTTGTTTGCTGCGCCAAAAAGGATTTAGAACAATTCCCTGTTCCCATAATTGCTCATACGAAAAAGTTTCAAACGAAAAAATAAAATCCTCACCTGAGCCATCAATAATATGCTGAATGTTTTTGCAAAATTTACGATTCAAGACATGGTCATATTCCATAAAACCAACGTAATCATGTTTCAGATAAGACTTATTTTGGTATACATGATGCAGTACGCTATTTTCATGATAACCTTTTTGCTGCCACACTGGGTTATAGATGTCAAAATCATGTTCAAATAGGAGGTTATAATCTAATTTGTTATCAGCAATGTCGACATCATAATTATCATTGACCTTTACAAAGGTGAAATTATTTTTGTTAAATGTGTCATCTGATAAGTAGTGGTCATCATAGAGTTTTTTGAAAAAGGTTATGTAGATATTCCATGATTTCATAAATTATTATTATCCTTCTGTTGTATAAAATACAATGCAGAGGTAAACGCTAAAATTAGATAAAATATATATGAGTGACGACTACTCAAAATATCTGTAAACATCCCCTGTATGATAATTGACATTAATGAAGCTGATATAAAGATGCTCCATCTTTTAATAACTAAGTTTTTAGAATTTATAAATACCTCAACCAACATTTTCCCTGTAGCAACCAATATTACGAAAAACAACATTACTCCCACATACCCAGTTCTAACGGCGGTGTCTAAAAATATATTATGAGTAAAATAGAAAACTCCTTTGCCTATATGCCGCTTATTCCGGGGGGGGAGTTTAGTCATATATTTCTTATAAATCTCAGGGGTATAATTACCAAAACCGAAACCCAAACCGATTATGGGATTATCAGCAACTACTTTTGAATAGAGAAGCCATATATCTGGTCGATCACCATGCGAAATCTTGTTGGAGAGATTATTAATAGAAAAAAGATTCCTTGCAGGAGAGAGAAAAACTGCAATCCCAACCAATAATAAAAGAGAAAAGATAAGGGCTTTTTTCTTTGCTATCATTAATAACAATAGAAGAGGAGCTATAAAACCAATTATCGCCCCTCTGGTGGCAGATAAAATCATTGCGCTAAGTGCGGTTGCAATACAAGTAAAATAAATTATTTTGTAGATAATTTTTTTTGTATTAATTAATAGGCCTATCCCCAAAAAAAATGGTATTGCCGCAACAAATCCGACATTATTAACACTAATAGCTGTTTCTTTGGCCACATTCAGCCTTGTTGTGAGGTGAGCGTGCTCAAGACCATAAAAATAAGCCAATGACCAGAGAAGAACTATAGCAAGAGACAACACCGCAGAGGACATGACTACTTCCATTGTTTTAATGGAAGCGCAAGAAAACACTATCAGAAAAATAATAAACACGGGTGACAACAAATATCTGTACCAATCGTGAATACTGTTACCTACTTGTGTGGAAAGCAGAGACGTTAGCAGACACCATAGAATGAAAACTGCCAGTATTCGGTTAAAAGGCCAATTTAAAATTTCGGTATTACATTTTTGCCAATAGCCTTTTTTTATCAAAATAGAAAACAATACAATAAGCAGATAAAACGATACTTCGGTGATTGTTGTTAAATGTTGAAATGCAGCCGAAAAAATATTTATAACCAGCAACGCTGGTATGGCCATATCTTTTAAAAATGTAGCTCTTTGAGTTTTGTTACTATATGAGCCTATCGATTTAGTCATTACTGATGCACTCGTAAAAAGTCTCTGGATGGCTAAGTAAAAAGTTTGATATACAAGGCGTAGCGAGGCATACATATTGTGTGGCCTCACACCTAAAAAATTGCTACAACGCAGTAGATCGTAGTTTTTACGATGCCATCATTACTAGAAAAAACATTATTTATGTATGGATGAATAGTTTTGATTCGCATCGTTGCGTTCCTCAAATATCAATATATTATGCGGATTCAATGATTTTTACCTGTAAGATCTTTAAGTTTATTTCTAACTGCATTCAGAACATCATCCACTGCCAAAGAATCCATACATTTGCTTTTTTTACTGTCTTTACAGCCAGTTTCCTTGCATGGAACGCATGGCATTTGTTTAGATATCACCCGATGTTCCTCCCCTTTTGGTGCCCAAATATCAGGGGATGAAGGGCCGTACAAACTGATGGTTGGGGTCCCCACAGCGGCGGCAATATGCACCCCGGCGCTGTCCACTCCTAAAAACAGAATAGATGCTTGAAATAAGGCTGGAAGAAGTTCCATGGTTGTCAAACCGGCAAAGTTAAACACCCTATTTTCACATTCGTCAACAATCTCTTGGGCTCTGTCACGTTCATTTGGTGCACCAGTGAGAATTACCGATATTTTAAAATCCCTGGTCACCCTGTTTATTAATTCGATGTATTTCTCAATTCCCCACTCTTTATACATCCAGAGAGAAAAAGGTTGAATGGCCCAAATTGGTTTATCAGAAGGGATGTTTTCATTTTTAAAAAGGTGTGAAACGGTATCAATGTTATTTCGAGAGGGGGTTATTTCTGGATTAAGATTGGCTGTTTTAATATCATAATAGGCGATAGTGTCATGATAATATTCGGCAATGTATTGATTGTTTTGTCCTGTTGGCAAAACTAAATGGGTAAATAATCTGGACCGCCATACATTACCTACGGGGGTATAACGCCCAACTCGTTGCTTGGCACCAGAAAGAAAGGCTAAAATTGCCCCCCGGCTCCCTGTTCGGAGGTCTATTACCAGATCAAAATTGAAACGGCGAACTTGCAGCCAGAAATTTTTCTGATATATAATATTCTGTAAAAAAGAGCGATTTTGTTTATCTACCGAAATAATATAGTCAGCCCACAAACAATCACTAACGAGGCCCTCAGCCTTCTTTTGAACCGCCATTACCACCCTGGCAGCTGGGAAGGTCTCCTTCAGAGCTCGGACACATGGGAGGGAGTAGACAACATCACCAATATCTCCAAACTGTATCAGTAAGATATTATTAATGTTATATTTATTGAGATTCTCCCCCTTTATGAACATGTTGTAGCAGTTTCTCTGATTATTGGTGAATAAAATTTACTTAAGGCTTGGCTATAAAAGGCCCTGGAACAGGAAGACGCATAGTTTAGACAATTACGTTCATACAAAAGTTGCTTTTCACTACTAATAAGCAAACCTTTGGTCATGGCTTCCTTTAAAGAACGTTCGTTTTCTGACTTGAAAATTAAGCCAAGCTCATGCTCACGCACCCGCTTAGCCACGAGTCCTTCATCGGATGCTATGACAAATTTGCCTGCCGCAGCAGCTCTGGATAGCACCCCGCTTGAACCAAAATGCTTAACATAGGGCAGTAACACCGTATCGCAGGCCGCAAAACACAATTCCTCTTCAGCATCACTTACATAACGATTTATCACCCTGGCCAGACCTCTTTTTTCAAGCTCGGCCATACCTTGTTGGAGTTCTTTATCATCGGCTATTTTACCTGCACTGAGTAGAAAAGCTTCCTCCGGCAGTTTTAAATTTAACATCGCCCGGATAATAAGGTGCAGGCCTTTGCGCCGGGTGCCTATTCCATAGTTTAAATAGACAAACTTATTATCTGGAACCTGAAGTTTTTTTCTGGCCAGCTTCGGGTCATGGGAGTAATTACCACTCCACACATCCGGTAAAAAATGGAAATTACAGTTACGCCACTTATTTTTTGCCCGATCAATAAGATACTCATCCAATAGGTATAAATTGTTGAACCAGCCACCACGGCAAAGTTTGGTAAATCCCAAGTGCTTAATAATATTACCGACAGGCCGCCAATAGCTATCCATAAACCGGGGCCGGAAATAGATACCGTTTAACCGGCCCCGTAAGGACTTTGGGGGCAGGATACCGAAGGCTGCTCGACGGAGGGTGCTGGAGGCAATTTCATCAAAATTGGTCATAAAAATTTCTTGAGCGCCACTTTCCTGAAGGCATAAACAAAGCGATGCTGTTTTTGAGTCACCCTTGTACTTTCCGTCCTTGGAGTAAGCCGATATTATCTTTATTTTATCGCTTAGATCAGCAAAATTATTTTCAATAAGATCTCGAGAGGCAGGGCGCAGATCCACAGCCAGGGTAAGCTGTACACCTATGCTAAGGAAATCTTCGGTAACATACCGTAGCCAGGTAAGGTGATGTCCTCCCAGTCGCGGTTCGTAAATTAACAGATGCTGCACCATTGACAAATTTTACCCTTTTTCCTTACCCTGGTCCACCAGCTCCTTCAGCTTGGCGTACTTGAAGAATTTATTTACGGCATCGGATATGGCAATAACCAGACCGGGCCCACCGTCCCAACAACCTCCTCGCAGCAGGTAATTATAAAAAAAAGCCCAGGCTGACCTGGATATGGCCTTGAGGTATGATGAACTTTGGCCTTTGTTATAGAGTTCCAGGGCCCCGGCACTCGAGTATTTATCCATCTTCTGCATCATCTGGCTCAGGTTGAGGAATGGATAATGGATGATGGGACTGGCAAGCTTCCCGACCCTACCGTCGTTCACCTTCATGGCTTCATGGACCAACTGCGCTGGCATGTGGGCAGTACCCCTTTTAAAAAGGCGAATAGTACGATCTGGCCACCAGCCGGCATGCTTGATCCAGCTGCCCTGAAAAAAGTTTTTTCTGGGCAGGGAATAGGCATGGTAAGGTGAAGAGATCATTGTACTTTTAATTTCTGCAATTGTTGCAGGCGGCAGACGCTCATCGGCATCAATGAGTAGAACCCAATCCCCTGTGCACTGTTCAATGGCGAACTGCTTTTGCGGCCCAAAGCCCTGCCATGCTTCACTAAAAACCCTGGCCCTAAAGTCACTGGCAATCTCCATAGTACGGTCAGTACTACCTGCATCGACCACCACAATATCATTGGCAAAGGCAACACTTGTTAGGCAGTCAGGCAGGCGGTCTTCCTCGTTAAGGGTGATTATGGCCACTGATAAGGTCTGCTTTTTATCCACCATGAGCTATTAAACCATCTGTCTTGATGTAAAGAAATGCCTGCCATTAGGAAGTGGTGGGATGCAACCCGCCCTACACTTTGACAATTCACGAATCAAATTATTATTATGTGTCCATGGCTGAATTGAACAAGAGAAACTTGGCCGCCGGAATACAACAATGAACCTGTCTTTGGCCAATTGAGTCCAGGTCATTGGTTATAAGAATGAATTCTGTCTGGTTAAAACCTTTTTCAGAAGTTTTGAAGCAGACAATCTCCCTGGCCGGAATCATCGTTACGGTCAAGCCGGTCATCAAAATAATTACTTTCAGGGTAGAAGAACTGGTTATTTGCAGGAGTTGCGACATTCCGTGATCCGACATGATGCCCCCTTCGAGTCAATTGGTCAGGATGACAGGGAAGCCCTTAAATGATTGTGCTGGACACTCATGTCTGGCTATGGTGGATCAGCATCCTGAAAATATTTCAATTTCAAAGGCAGCTGGTCAAGCAATTGAGCGGGCCGTTAGAGTTTTGGTTATTAGATAGCCCTCAAGCGCTAAACTGCATATCATGCAGACCTTTATAAACCCCTGATTTGCCAAGCAGAACCTCGTGCTTGCCCTCCTCCACTATCTGGCCGTCCTGAATTACAATAATCCGATCGGCGTTCCTGATTGTTGATAATCTATGGGCGATAACGAAGGTGGTGCGATTCTTCATCAAGTTTTCCAGAGCCATCTGAACCTCGTGCTCTGATTCGGTGTCTAGGGCTGAGGTGGCCTCGTCCAAAATCAGAATGGGTGCATTTTTCAGTAAGGCGCGGGCAATGGATAAGCGTTGTTGCTGGCCTCCGGATAGTCTGGCCCCGGATTCACCGATCATCGTGTCTAGCCCATCTGGCATTTCTTGAATGAAATTCAGGGCATTTGCTGCCTTGGCCGCTGCGATTATTTCGTCCTCGGAGCGATCCAAATCACCATAGGCAATATTATTGCGTACCGTGTCATTAAATAAAATGGTTTGTTGGGAGACAATGGCCAGTTGTTGGCGCAGAGATTTTTGGGTAACCTCCCGCACGTCAAGGCCATCGATAAGAATTGCGCCCTCACTTACCTCAAAAAAACGGGGAATGAGATTAACCAGGGTAGTCTTGCCGCCGCCGCTGGGGCCAACAAGGGCCAAGACCTCTCCTGCCTGTACCGTAAGCGTTATGTCCTTTAAAATTTTTGTGTCTGAATCATAGCTGAAATTGATGTGTCTAAATTCGACTTCTTTCTGAAAAGACGGCATGATTAATGCCCCCGGCCGGTCTTCTATTTCAGGCTTTATATCCAAAAGATCGAAAACTCTGGTGGCGGCGGCAAGCCCTTGCTGAATGGGACTATTCATATTGCTTACCCCTTTTATTGGGTCATAAATCATAATCAGGGCGGTCATAAATGACAAAAATGTACCGGGGGTAGATTGTCCGGAAATCACCTGATGGCCACCATACCAGATAACAGCCGAGATGCCGATACCGCCAAAAAGCTCCATGATGGGGTGCTGTAGGCTGTTTATTTTGATGTCCTTGGAGATAATGCCAAATAATTTTTCCACCATAATGGCAAAGCGTTTGGTTTCATAATTCTCCATGCCAAAGGCCTTAACCACACGGTGGCCGGTAATGGTTTCGTGGAGAATGTTCGAGACTCCAGCCACTGTTTTTTGATTATTGGTGCTGAGCTGCCGGAATTTTTTACCAAATTTCACTACCGGAATTATTGCTAATGGTAGAAAAATCAGGGAAATCGCCGCCATTTTCCAGTTTAGATAAAAAACCACCCCCAGCAGTCCAAAAACCTGAAACATATCCTTCAAGATACCGATTAGGGCCCGTGACACCGCATTTTGAATCAGGGTTGCATCATTAATTACCCTGGAAATTAATTCTCCGGTGGGGGTTCTGTGAAAAAAGGAGATGGGCAAGGCGTGGACATGGGCAAAGATATCATTACGCAAGTTCTTGATAATATTCTGGCCGATAATATCTAAAATAGAGGAGTACAGATAATAAAACACCCCCTTGCATAGAAATACTAAAACCAGAACCAGGGGCAGCATATCTAGCATAAAGATGTCTTTGTTGATAAAAATTTTGTCAATTAATGGTTTTATCAAATAGGCCTGAGCCGAACCAAAGGCCGATACCATAACCATACTAAGCATGGCGATAGCCAGGCGGGCTTTATAAGGCTTGAGGAGATTAAAGATGCGCTTAACGAGTTGTTTATTACTCATTGAGATAGTGGTTTCGGGCACGTTTTGACCGTAGAAAAGGTGGAATTGAACCCCAATAGCACCTTTTCTACGGGGCAGGAGGGGTTATGTGAAAGTTAGGTTTACTTAAATGAAATTGGCATTTTTGTCAATTTGTCTTTTCCTGGCTAACGTAGTTTGTGATCCTTCCGTCGCACTTTTAGCCACCAATAAAAAACGATACTCACGAGGCAAAAAACTACGGTAATCACGGTTATTCGGTGCAGATTTTCAAGCACCATGTTCTCGTTGCGACCAAACCAGTAACCAGCAGCGGCCAGCACCCCAACCCAGATACCGGCTCCTAAAGCGGTGGCGGCGGAAAATGTCCAGAGATTCATTTTGGCCAAGCCGGCTGGCAGAGAGATATACTGCCTGATTCCAGGTAGCAGGCGGCCAATGAAGGTACTGAATTCACCATGTCTGGCAAAAAACAGTTCTGCTTTATCCAGTGACTTGGGGCTGACAAAAATATACCGGCCATATCGTTCAAAAAATGGCCGCCCGAATTTAAGGGCTAAACAGTAATTGAATACCGCCCCCAAAAGGCTGCCCGCAATACCTGACAAAATTACCAGGACGATGTTCATTTCGCCATTAGCAGCCAGATAGGCAGCAGGTGGCACCACCACCTCACTGGGA
Source organism: uncultured Desulfobulbia bacterium (assembly GCA_964439085.1). Classification (GTDB taxonomy): domain Bacteria; phylum Desulfobacterota; class Desulfobulbia; order Desulfobulbales; family VMSU01; genus JAADIV01. The sequence continues at coordinate 10,064 of CAYTNB010000017.1, forward strand.
AACGGGAAGAAGGATGATTCCAGAAACATAAGGGCGATAATGCCTGGGTATCCCCATTGCCCAACTATATGTGACAGCCAGATGGCGAATTGATGCAACATAGTAAATCCTTGTTATATATCAAAAAAATTGTTCACAGTTTGGTCTTCTCCTATCTTCTGTCTGACAGTAAGGTATTTCCAGAAGATGGTCAAGAATTTCATATTTCAAGATAATCACTCGCTTGACATCGCCAATTTTATGCTTATGTTCTTGCGCCAAAAGATCAATTAAATAAATCATATCATATTAATAACTTAAGAATAACGAGGATACGTAGAAAATGAATAAAGAAACCATTGAATTTCAATCGGAAACCCGGAAATTACTGGATATTGTTATCCACTCCCTATACACCGAACGGGATATATTCCTGCGGGAATTAATTTCTAATGCCGCCGATGCTTTGGAGAAGATGCGGCACGAGAGCATTATGAAAAATGACATTTTTGATAAGGATGCCCCGTTGAACATCAATATTAGCGTGGATGAAAAGGCCCACACTCTCACAATTGTAGATACTGGTCTTGGAATGACCAAGGATGAGCTGATTGCCAATCTTGGTACCATCGCCCATTCCGGTTCCAAAACATTTCTTGCCGAGTTGAGCGAACAGGATCAGAAGGACAGCAATCTCATCGGTCAATTTGGAGTAGGCTTTTACGCCGCCTTCATGGTCGCCAAAATGGTGCGAGTACAGTCGCGATCTTATCAGATGGACGATAAAGGACATGAATGGGTCTCTGATGGCACAGGTTCTTATACGATTGAAGAATGTCCCGGCCTGCATCGCGGTACCAAGCTTGTCTTGGAATTAAAGGATGATAGCCATGATTATGCTAAAGAAGAAACCCTTAAACGGATCATCAAACAATATTCCAGTTTCGTATCCTTTCCAATCATTGTTGGCGGCGAGAAAATTAATACCGTGCAGGCCTTGTGGGCTAAGGGCAAGCAAGAAATAAAAGATGAGGAGTATAACGAATTTTACAAATTCGTAGGGGCGGCCTACGATGAGCCGCTTTCTCATCTCCACTTTTCCGCCGATGTCCCCTTGTCTATCAAGGCTTTGCTTTTTGTACCACAGACCAATATGGAAAATATGGGCATGGGCCGTATGGATCCTGGCGTCAGCCTCTATTGTCAAAAGATTCTTATTGCTCAGCATAGTAAGACGATCCTGCCGGAATGGCTGCGTTTTCTGAAAGGGGTTATTGATTCCGAGGATATCCCCTTAAATATCTCCCGGCAGGCCCTGCAAGATAACGCCTTGGTGGCCAAGATCAACAAGGTTGTCTCAACACGTTTCCTGAAACACCTTGCTGCACTGGCTAAATCAGACCCCGATAAATACACCAAATTTTGGAAGACCTTTGGTATGTTCCTGAAAGAGGGGGCTACCTCTGATTTTACTCATCGTGACGCCATAGCCAAACTCCTCCGCTTCGAATCCTCTGCCTCAGAGTCTGGTAAGTTAATTTCTCTGGCTGAATACGTGGAACGTATGCCGGAAAGTCAGAAGGATATTTATTATATCAACGGTCCAAGCCGTGAAGCCATCGAGGCCGGGCCTTATCTGGAGGCTTTCAAGAAGCAGAATTTAGAAATTATTTACACCATGGAACCCATTGACGACTTTGTCTTTAGTCATTTAGGCGAGTATGACGGCAAAAAGCTCCTCTCTGCCGATCGGGCGGACCTAGATCTGCCAGAGGACAAAGAAGACAAAAAAGAGGTCGAGGGCACCACAGAAAAACTGGATAAAAATATAGCCGCCTCCCTGACCAAATGGATAAAGGAGACACTCGGTGACAAGGTGAAGGAAGTTGCAGAATCAAATCGCCTGGTTGACAGCCCCGCCATTATTGTGAACCCGGATGGTTTTATGACCAGCTCCATGGAGCGAGTCATGCGGGCCTCCAACCCTGACGGCGGTCTCCCCATGGGCGGTAAAAATCTGGAGATCAATACCGGTCATCAGCTTATTAGGGATCTGGCCGATTTACGGGTAAAAAATGAAGATTTTGCCAAAACCGTCGTAGAGCAAATTCACGACAACGCCATGATTCAGGCGGGCCTAATGGTAGACTCACGCACCATGGTCGAACGTAATTACCGCATTCTGGCCCAGGCGGTAAAACAGTTGGCTGATAAATAAAAAGCTAACACCCTGCGAGTGGGTATCGGAGTCTACGCCTACCTAATGTACCTTAATAAATTCTTTTCTAAAAAACAGGTAAGCGGAGCGAAGCGTAGACTCCGAGAAAACAATCTGTAAGGTATCAAATTAGCCTAGCTGTGTCCGGTTACAAAGTTGCGGACACAATTTAGAACTATTTCAAGCCCCAAAACCGTCGTTCCGGAATGACGAGTATGCGAGGCTTTTATTTTTCCTAATAAGTCAATGCAAGTCCTTAACCGGACACTACTGAAATTAGCCATTAGCCATAGAAACACACGGAGACACACAGAAGTAAAGCAACTGCAAACTGCTTTTTGGTCACAGGCACATTCAGTTGTGTGTTTCTGTGGCTAAAAAAAGGAGTAAATCATGATTGAGGTAAAAGAACTTAGCAAATCCTATGATGAAGTTGAGGCACTCAGGCAGGTCTCCTTCAAGATTAAACCCCGGGAGGTTATCGGCCTTCTGGGGCCAAATGGGGCGGGCAAAACCACCTTAATGAAGATTCTCACCGGCTACCTCCACCCTTCTTCCGGCACCGCCATAATTGGTGGAAAAGATGTCTTGCTGGAGACGGACAAGGTGCAGGAAATGATTGGCTATCTGCCGGAAAATGCACCTGTTTATCCGGAATTGACCGTGCAGTCCTATTTAAAGATGATGGCTGATTTACGCAATATTGCCGTCAGTGAACAGAAGTCCTATATTTCCGAGGCCGTGCATGCCGTGGGTCTTGAAGATCGTCTTACCACTCTGATTAGTTCACTCAGTAAGGGTTATCGGCAACGGGTGGGGTTGGCTCAGGCCATTCTGCACAAACCCAAACTGCTGATCCTTGATGAGCCTACTAACGGCCTTGATCCCTCTCAGATTATTGAGGTACGGCGGTTAATCAAAAAATTATCACAGAACTCCACTATCCTGCTGTCTACCCACATCCTTTCAGAGGTGGAAGCCACCTGCCAGAGGGCTCTTATCATCATTAGCGGCCAACTTAAGGCCGATGCCTTGCTGGCCGATATGGAGGCCACCAGCCATGCTCAGGTTTCCTTTACCGATTCTGCCAGGCAGTCAGAAATCGTGGCGACACTTAATAACCTAGGTGGAGTTGGTGGGGTGGATAATGTGGTTGATGGCGCTCCACTTACCCTACGAGTTCAGAGCGCAACGGTGGATATTTGCCCACAAATATTTGCCTTGGCAAAAGAGAATAATTGGCCCCTGTGCGAGTTGCGCCGGGAGACCAGAACCCTGGAAGCCGTCTTTAACGAACTTACCGCAGCAGCGGTACAACCACGATTGTATGCGGATGGAGGTGCACGATGAATCAGATGTTGTCAATCACCAAAAAGGAATTAAAGGCCTATTTTGGTTCGCCCATGGCCGCTCTCTTTATTGGCGCCTTCCTGATAGCTGCCCTCTTTTCATTTTTCTGGCTGGAGACTTTTTTTGCCAGAAACACCGCCGATATCCGCCCACTCTTCCGTTGGATGCCGATCCTCATGATCTTTCTGGTCGGTACGCTCACCATGCGGCAATGGAGCGAGGAACAACGGGCCGGCACTATGGAAATATTAATGACCCTGCCGGTCAAGCTCTGGCAATTAGTGCTGGGTAAATTTCTGGCGGTTCTTGCCCTGGTGGCCATTGCCCTGGCCCTTACCCTGGGGCTGCCCATCACCGTTTCCCTGCTTGGCAATCTTGACTGGGGGCCGGTATTCGGCGGCTATCTCGGGGCCTTATTAATGGCCTCATCGTACATCGCCATTGGCCTATTTATTTCTTCCCGTACTGATAATCAGATTGTTGCCCTGATCATGACCGTTCTCCTGGCCAGCTTTTTCTATATCATTGGCTCCACCGGTATCACTAATTTCATGGGTAATAGCACCGCCGAAATTTTTCGTGCCCTGGGAACCGGCAGCCGTTTCACCAGTATTGAGCGAGGGGTTATCGATCTACGGGATGTTTTCTACTACGTCTCTCTTTCTACTTTCTTTCTGATCTTAAACGGTATCTCCCTGGATAGTAAACGCTGGAGCAAGGGAGCCAATACCCGTAGTTATCGACAGGCCATTATTTGTGCTGCCGTCTTAATTGCTTTAAATCTACTGGCCGCCAATCTCTGGCTCAATAAGGTGAACAACGCCCGTCTGGATCTTACCGAAAGCCAGGAATATTCCCTGTCGCAAACTACCAGGGATCTAGTTGATAATCTTCCCGATCCCTTGATTTTACGAGGTTATTTTAGCGAAAAGACCCACCCTCTCCTGTCACCTCTGGTTCCCAGAATCAAGGACATGCTGCGGGAATATGGCATCGCCTCGAACGGTAATGTGCAGGTCTCCTTTGTTGATCCCAAATATGACGAGAAGATGGAGGCCGAGGCCAACCAGGAATTCGGCATTAAACCGGTGCCCTTCCAGGTGGCCGGGCGTTATGAATCCTCGGTGGTTAACTCCTATTTTAATATTTTAATTAAATATGGCGATCAACACGTTGTTTTGGGATTTAATGATTTAATCGAGGTGCAGCCTCGGGGAGACGGTCAAATTGATGTTCATCTTCGAAATTTGGAATATGACCTGACCAAGTCCATTAAGAAGGTTGTCTATGGTTTTCAAAGCCTGGGCGATGTTTTTGCCAAGGTCGGTCAGCCCCTTACTTTAACGGCGGTAATCAGCAAGAAATCTCTGCCTGAAGCATTGGCTGCTATGCCGGACAATATCAGCAAAGTAGCCAACGAACTGGTTAAGGAAGCCAATGGCAAGTTACGCTATACCCTGTTGGATCCAGACGCTGAACCAGGCAAGTTGCCGCAATGGCAAAAAAGATTCAAATTGCAGCCCATGAAGAGTAATTTTTTCTCCAATGACACCTTTTACCTCTACCTCTATCTCAGCACTGGCACCAAAAACGAACGTATCTATCTTACCCCCGAAATGGGTGAGGCCGAGATTAAAAAGGAAGTGGCGGCGGTTCTGAAACGGAGCTCTGCTGGTTTCCTGAAGACCATTGGTTTGTGGACGCCGCCTATTGCCCCCGTCTCGCAACAGATGGCCATGATGGGTCAACAACAGCCAAGACCCCAATATCAGATGATCCAGCGTACCCTGCCAGAGAATTATAATCTTGAGCAAGTTGATCTTGGTAAGGGCCGGGTTCCGGGTAATATTGATGTATTACTCCTGGTCGCCCCCCAGAGTATGACCAATATGGAGCGTTTCGCCATTGACCAATATTTAATGAAGGGCGGCGCTGTCGTGGCTCTGGCCGGTAAGTATCTACTTGATTTAAACCCTTATTCCAAGGCCTTGCAGGTTAAGGAGGTGAAAAACGGCATTGATGACCTCCTGAACTATTATGGCATTAAAGTTGGAAAATCCCTGGTAATGGATGAGCAGAATGAGCCTTTCCCTATTCCGGTGACCCGTAACCTGGGCGGCTTCCAGGTGCAGGAGATCAAGAGATTAAACTATCCCTTCTTTGTCGATGTAAGGGCCAACGGCATGGACAAGAAAAGTCCGATTGTTGCGAGTCTGCCCGCTATAACTATGAACTGGGCCTCGCCGCTCACCCTGGACGCCAAGAAAAATGAGGCCCGTAAGGTTGTTAAGCTCCTGAGCTCAAGCCCCAATACCTGGCTGCAAAATAGCACCAATGTGCAACCGGATATGCGGCGGTATCCCGACAGTGGTTTTGCGCCGGGCCAGAATATGAAGAGTGAGTTACTGGCCGTGTCAGAGCAGGGTGTTTTTAACAGTTATTTTGCCGACCGTCCTGATCCTCGTCAAGTAGCACGTCAAAAAGAGGCCAAGGCGGCAGAGGCAGAGGCTGCCAAGGGTAAGAAAGATGATAAGACGACAACTTCTGAAAAAATAGATTTGCCCACCGGGCCGGTGATCAAAAAATCACCTGAGGCCGCCCGTTTGGTCGTGGTTGGTTGCTCCGAGTTTATTAATGATACAGTGATCCAAATCTCCCGCTCCACCAGCGAGGATCGTTTCCTGAACAATATTGGTTTTCTGCAAAATTCTGTCGATTGGGCCGTGGAGGATGAGGATCTGTTAAGTATCCGCTCCCGTGGCACTCAGGCCCGGCTGCTCATGCCGCTCACCCATAAGCAGCAAACTTTTTGGGAGTGGTTAAACTACGCCATTGCTCTCTTGGCCCTTGTCTTTATCAGTCTGTACGGAGGACTGCGGCGCCGCAAGGAAAAACCGATGATTCTTGAACCACAACAGGGGAGATGAAAATGAAGAAGACAAAAAATATAGGACTTTTTGTACTGCTTATCATCCAGGCAGCACTTATTATTTACCTCTACCAGCCGGGTCGAAATAATGCTCCGGCGGCGGCAGCACTCTTCAGCGGCTTAAGTACTGATACGATTAACTCCTTTACCATTACCGATGATAGCGGTAAATCCGTTCATCTTGGCAAGACCGCCGATCATTGGACGGTGGGAGATAAATACCCCGCCGATGTCAGTAAGATAAAAACCATCATCGATCGCATCGCCAAGTTGAAAAATTCCCGCCTGGTCTCTCGCAGCAAGGGCAGTCATAGCCGTTTAAAGGTCGGTGAGCAGATGTTCAATCGCAAGGTGACAATGAAGGACAGCAGCGGCAAGGATATTACCTTTTTCCTGGGCACCTCGCCATCTTCCAAGGCCATTCATCTGCGCCGGGCCGGGGATGATGATGTCTATGAAGTCAGCGGCCTCACTGCCTGGCAGCTGCAAGCCGAAAATGAGTCATGGTGGCAGACGAAATATGTGACCGTTAATCCCGCTGATCTCCAGAGCCTCACCATCTCTCATGATAGTGGTAGTGCCGCTAAAGGTAAGGAGAATATTAGCCTTAGCCGTGACGCCAAAGGGAATTGGCAGTTGACCGGTGCCCCGGCAGGCAGTAAATTAGACGAGAAACGAATTGGCAGGCTCCTGGATACGATCAGTGAAATATCCATTACCGGCTACGAGGAAAAGGACTTCACTCCTCAGAGCAAAGCCATTAGTACAATTACCTATAAAACCAAGAATAAGAGCTTTGATCTGCAAATCTGGGCCAAGAAGGGCGAAAAGGTCGGTACGCAGATTATTAAAAATTCAGCTTCTAAATTCTACGCCAAGGTTAGTTCCTATATTTTAAAAGATACCCTGGAGTTGAAGCAGGCTGATCTGATCACAAAACCTGAACCTAAACTTTGACCTCTGAAGCCAATAATATGATCCGCATCCGGGGTGCCCGAATGCACAATCTTAAAAATATCAACCTGGATCTGCCCCGCGATAAATTCATCGTCTTCACCGGCCTTTCCGGCTCCGGCAAGTCTACACTGGCCTTCGACACCCTTTATGCCGAAGGCCAGCGGCGTTATGTGGAGTCCCTTTCCACTTATGCCCGTCAATTCCTGGGGCAGATGGATAAGCCGGAAGTCGATACCCTGGAGGGGTTGTCGCCCGCCGTTTCCATTGAGCAGCGCACCACCAACCGCAACCCACGTTCCACCGTCGGAACTACCACAGAAATATACGATTACCTGCGTCTTCTCTATGCCAGGGTAGGCGTATCATTCTGCCCGGAGTGTGGCCGCAAAATTCATGCCCAAAGCGTTCAGGAGATGACCGCCAGTCTTACGAACCAACCGGAGGGCAGTAAGATGATCCTGCTGGCTCCCATTGTGGATGCCAAGAAAGGCAGTCATGTTGAAGTGTTTAAGCGTCTGCGCCAGGCAGGCTATGTGCGGGTGCGAGTGGACGGTGAACTGTACACCTTAGATCAGGACATCAGTCTGGAGAAGAATAAACGTCACACCGTTGAGGTGGTAGTTGACCGACTTGTGGTTAAAAAGACGATCCAACGGCGCTTGGCCGAATCCGTGGCTACAGCGGTGGAACTTTCAGGGGGCTTGCTACTGGTCAATTTCCCAAGCCTGGACGAAGAAATTCTCTTAAGTGAACGGGCTTCCTGTATCTCCTGCGGTATCAGTCTGCCTGACCTGTCGCCGCAATTATTTTCCTTTAACAACCCCAAGGGGGCCTGCCCGGCCTGTGACGGACTGGGTGTAAAGCAGTTTTTTGATCCAAATCTGGTGGTGCCAGACCCATCTTTGAGTCTTAAACAAGGGGCTGTGGCACCATGGAAGAACCGCTCGGCCAAATCTTACTCCAGCCAATTACTTAATGCCCTGGCTGAACAATATAATTTTAAGCTCAGCACTCCCTTTAATAAGTTATCGAAAAAGGCGCGGCAGGCCATTTTATTTGGCAGTGGCACGAAGGCAGTATCTTTTATCTATGAACGGCGGCGTCACCCCATAACCTACGCAAAACCTTATGAGGGCCTGATCCCGCAACTGACCAGACGTTATAAGGATACAGCCTCTGGCCTGATTCGGGCGGATTTGGATCAATTTTTGAATGTGCAACTTTGTCCGGATTGTCAAGGGGCGCGCTTAAATCCTGCCAGCCTGGCTGTGCGTTTTAATGACCGGAATATTTTTGAATTGACCAGCATGAGCATCGATCATCTGGCCGCCGATATGTCCCAAATCAACCTGCAAGGGCAAGATGAGGTTATTGCCGCCCCCATCTTGAAAGAGATTAATGAGCGCCTGCATTTTCTTACCGGGGTGGGTCTTGGCTATCTCTCGTTATCACGCAGTGCCGCTACCTTGTCTGGCGGCGAGTTTCAGCGTATTCGCCTGGCCTCGCAAATTGGCACCTCACTCATGGGGGTATTATATATTCTCGATGAGCCCAGTATTGGTCTGCACCAGCGTGATAATCAACGCCTTATTAAAACCCTGACTCGTCTGCGTGACCTTGGCAATACCGTTATCGTGGTGGAGCATGACTCTGAGACGATTATGGCCGCCGACCATGTTCTGGATATGGGGCCGGGGGCCGGGATTCACGGCGGCGAAATAGTATTTAATGGCCCGGTAAATAAACTTATTGATGAAAAATCATCCATCACCGGTGGTTATCTCTCAGGGCGACTGCGTATCGCTTTGCCTAAAAAACGTCGCAAGGCCGACCACGGCCGCAAAATCATCATAAAAGAGGCCGAGGCCAATAATTTGGCCAAGATAACCACCTCTCTTCCGGTGGGGGTAATGACCTGCGTCACCGGCGTTTCCGGTTCTGGTAAGAGTTCCCTGGTCATGGAGACCCTGTATAAGGGGGTGACAAACCGCCTGCACCGAGTGCAAGGCCCGGCAGGGGTCTGTAAAAATATTACTGGACTACAGCATATTGATAAGGTGATTGATATTGACCAAGGCCCCATCGGCCGCACGCCTCGCTCCAATCCCGCCACCTACACCGGTGCTTTGACGCCCATTAGGGAGCTGCTGTCCCGCTTGCCGGAGGCCAGGGCCAGAGGCTATAAATCCGGCCGTTTCAGCTTCAATATCAAGGGCGGGCGCTGTGAGGCCTGCGAGGGTGAGGGGGTGATAAAAATTGCCATGCATTTTCTGCCCGATGTCTATGTGACCTGCGAATCCTGCCAAGGCAAACGTTATAATCTGGACACCCTGGACATTCTTTACCGGGGTAAGAATATTGCCGATATCTTGGCCATGAATGTCGAGGAGGCTCTCACCTTTTTTAAAAATATCCCGCCCGTAAAAACCCGCCTGCAGACCCTCTATGACGTGGGACTATCCTACATCTCTCTGGGCCAGTCGTCTGTTACCCTGTCCGGTGGTGAGGCCCAACGCATAAAGCTGGCCAAGGAGTTGAGTAAAAGAAGTACAGGGCGCACTCTCTATGTTCTGGATGAACCAACCACCGGCTTGCATCCCGCCGATATACAACACCTCTTGAATGTGTTAAATCGCCTGGTTGATTCCGGTAATACCGTGGTGGTTATCGAGCATAATCTGGATGTGATTAAGACGGCTGATTATGTGATTGACCTTGGGCCGGAAGGAGGGGAAGGAGGCGGTATGATTGTTGCGGCCGGGACTCCAGAGGATGTAGCCGATGAACCACGTTCATATACCGGGCAATTCTTGCGGCAGGAGTTGCATGACTAGAGGTCCTCGTAAACATGGTTTCGCAAGATTACGAAGTGATTTAGCGTGCCAACAAGGCACGAATGGCGGTGCAGTATACTAACACCCGCAAGGGGGGATCGGAGTCTACGCTTACCTAGTACCTTATAAATTCTTTTCTAAAAAACAGGTAAGCGGAGCGAAGCGTAGACTCCGAAAAAACAATCTGTAAGGTACTAATCACTTCCCGTTCAGGCGGTACTTAGTCCTCCCGATACTTTTTACGAGTGCATCAAATTCGAGTGAGCATTTTTACAGCGGTATGACTTGATCATATGCGTAGGTTCAGTTATATACCTTAGGTTAAAGGTAATAGTCTATTCCTGCGCTAAGCGTAGCGCAAAGTCGATAAATCTATTTAGCAACTTAACCTACTACTTAACGAACAGGACTAATAATGACTGACAAGAAAACAAATGATACCGCTGAAGCCACCATTTTCAGGCTGCAAAAACTCTACATCAAAGATATTTCCTTTGAAAATCCAAATGCGCCAGCCTGTTTTGCAACCCAGCAGGGCAGTCAGCCTAAGGTTGAGATTAATTTAGGTCTGGAAAACAGGAAACTGGATGATGACAATTATGAAGTAACTGTCAAAGTGACTGCCAAGGTTACCCAAGGCGAAGAGTCTAAGATCCTATTTATCATTGAAGTCGAACATTGCGGCGTTTTTACCATTAAAAACATTCCCGCTGAGCACATGAACGCAGTATTGGCGGTTGACTGCCCCACCATGATGTTCCCCTACACTCGCCAGATTGTCAGTCAAATGACTGTTGACGGTGGTTTTGTGCCCTTCCTGATGGAGCCGGTTAACTTCCTGGCCTTATTCCAAAATGCCCAGAAACAGCAGGCTGACAATCAGCAACAGCAATAAGTTCGGGCATAAAAAAAGCGGCATCAATAATGAGGCCGCTTACAAGGCGTGGTGCGTTAAATTCGCACCACAGGTCTGGAGAAAAAGGAACTAGTTTTGGTTGCGGCGTTTTCTTATGGCGGCTATGCCGATTAGGCCAGTACCAAAAAGCAGCATGGTTGCTGGTTCAGGAACGGGCTCATTGTATAATTGATTCTGAATATCTACCCGGTGCCCATCTTTCATTGTGTAAATGTTGATCACCTTGGTACCCCATGAATGTTGCAATGAGGTGTCTTTGTTATAATCCTCCAAATCAGTACTCCATAAATAGCCCCCGGTTGAGACAAAAGATGGCCCTGAGCCCTGTAGGCTCCAAAACAATTTTTGTAAATCAGCTTCGAGATCATCCGTTGTCATGGTAAGGTCATAGGCACCTGTCTTGTAGCGGTAGAAAAGATAGTCGACAGCACCATTAAGCGGACCTGTGCCAGGAGGCTTAGGCCTATCATATAGGCCAACTGTGTCGGTTAAACTCGCTACAGAATACCATCTGTTAAGCCGGACATGCACGTTCTTCTGGATGCAAAAAGTTTTATAATTTAATACTGTTTGAATTTTGTCGTGTGATACCGCATAGGTCATTACACCAGCACCATCGACTCCGTTATAATCTATAAGCTTAACGTAATCGCCAGCTGTAATTGAATTTGCCTGTGATACACTAGCAATCCCAGGCATCATCAGCCCTATGGCTATTCCAATAAAAAGTATCCTTCTCATCTGCCTCTCCCTTTGTATAGGTAATATATTTCAATATTAAAGTATTTGTCTAGTTGTGACATTTAAGCTACGCAACAAATGGGCCAATATTCAAATTATTAATAGTTTGTTTGTATTCCCAGTATGTTATTGAATGTCTGGGGCTTAATAACGAAGATAACTGCCATGATATCGCTGTTATAGAGACAAATACGAATATGGAAAATCCGCAAGAATGGAGAAAAATGAGGGGGGCTAGCAGGCGGTAGAGATATTTATAAATAATATCATCTTGTTATAGGAGTAAGCGCAATAGTCCTAAAAAGCGGAATGGTATTCCGTTTTTTAGGACTAAAGTTGTTTCTAGTGTGTTTTTGTGCAGATAATGCTATTTTTTACGTTTTTCCCAATCGGCAAGGAAACTTTCAATTCCCCGGTCAGTTAAAGGGTGCTTAGCCAACTGACCAATAATTTTAAAGGGGATGGTGGCAATATCAGCACCAAGCAGGGCGGCTTCCAGTACGTGGTTGGGGCTTCTGATGCTAGCGACAATGACCTCGGTCTGATAGCCGTAATTATCATAGATTGCCATAATATCGCTAATCAGATCCATGCCGGGATGGGCGATATCATCAAGACGACCCACAAAAGGACTGGCATAGGTAGCTCCCGCCTTGGCCGCCATAAGGGCCTGAGTGGCTGAAAATACAAGAGTGACATTGGTCTTGATACCCTCAGCTGTAAATATCTTGGTGGCCTTTAGACCTTCGGTTGTCATAGGTACCTTGATGACAATATTATCATTGATAGCGGCCAGTTTGCGGCCCTCGGCGACCATTCCTTCGGACTCAAGGCTGATTACCTCGGCACTGATAGGACCATCAACGATCTCGGTAATTTCCTTAATAACCTCTTCAAAGAGTTTGCCAGACCTGGAAATCAAGGATGGATTTGTGGTAACCCCGTCAACCATACCGATGGCTGCGGCCTGCCGTATTTCATCGGTATCAGCGGTATCAATAAAAAATTTCATAATCAAACTCCTTTGTTGTTATCCTTAAATTTTTGCTTGCACTCCTGACTACAAAAATAATAGTTCTGGCCGTGTAATTTTAACGATTCTGAATCTTTTTGGGGAACATAGGTATGACAAACGGGATCTTCGATCAAGAGGTCATCTGGGACTTTATCTTGCCCTCTCATCTGTTGATTCTGGCTGTTACCCTTTTCCGGACGGGTAAGTAGCCGATAGATCAGGTAGATCAAACCGGCGATAATGGCTAATCGAAATGGTCCCATCAGTTGTTCCAGGTTATTTTTTTAATTTCTTGTCCCATTATTGGCTGTAAGCTTTGCATTTGGCGACTACTTTGCCCGGTTACCGGGTGAAGATGATCAGGGGCCAACTCTGTTAAAGGAGCCAGTACGAAAAGCCGATTGGATATTTCAGGATGAGGTAGGTCTAAGTTGGCAGAATGACAGATTAGATCGTCATAATAGAGAATGTCTATATCAATAATTCGATCCTCGCCCGCACTGCGGTTGCGTCCCATATCACTTTCCACATCCAGCAGTAAGGCCAAGAGGTCATTCGGTTCTATTGATGTCTGGAGAACCCCCACGGCATTGGTAAACCATTGGGTTGATGTCATGCCAACCGGTGAACTGAGATAGGGGGAGGAGAGGCCAATTTTATTAAGCCCATTTGTAGTCCCCAGACGTTGCCAGGCATTTTGCAAATTGACTCGCCCCTCTCCTATATTTGAGCCTAAGCCTATAAATACCAGGGCCATTAAAAATCTTGCAGCCCCAAGACGTCAAACATATTGTACATGCCATTGGCCCGGTCAGCTGTCCAGGCGGCGGCGACAGCTGCGCCCTTGGCAAAATTATCCCGGCTTTGAGCTCGGTGACTGAGCTCGAGGCGCTCACCGGCCCCAATAAAATAGGCCGTGTGCTCACCGACAATATCACCGCCACGGATGGTTTGGATACCAATTTCCTGATCGGTTCTTTCACCTATAATACCATGTCGGCTCATAACTCCGACCTTATCTAAATCTCTATGCACGGCCTCAGCCATTACCTCGCCAAGTTTCAGGGCTGTGCCGCTGGGGGCATCCTTTTTCATGCGGTGGTGGGCCTCAACAATCTCCATATCGTAGGAATCTCCCAATACTGAGGCCATTTTTGCGGCAATCTTAAATAGGACATTCACTCCCACCGACATATTGGGAGCCTGGACACATGGAAAATTTTGGCTCAAATCCCGTAATTCTGCCATTTCTTCACTCGTCAAGCCAGTTGTGCCAATTACCATGGCCTTTTTGTGAACCGCTGCCAATCGGGCAATTTTTATGGTGGCCTCATGGAAAGTGAAGTCAATGATAACATCACCCTGATCAATAATTGCGGCAGGATCGTCAACAATTT